>NZ_JBEZLL010000018.1:0-185849 GCF_040652135.1 Streptomyces sp. NPDC048295 | reverse complement strand
GTGGTGAACATCGGGATCACCGGCTGCTGGGTGTTGTGCAGCGCCAGGAACCCGGGGTTGTCACCGCGCGGGCAGTACACCTTCGACGTCGCGAACCCCCCGGGCGCGGCCCGCCCCTCGATGTCAGCGCAGCGGTTCGGGCAGTTCCTCCCTGTGGACGATGCCCAGGCTCTGTGTCGCCCGGGTGAGCGCCACATACAGGTCGCTGGTCCCGAACCGCCCCGGCTCCACGACCAGGACATGGTCGAATTCGAGCCCCTTGGCCCCACGCGGGCCGAGCAGCACCACGGAACGGGTGAGGTCGGGTTCGGCACCGGCCGTCACTCCGTCGAGCACGGATGCGATCTCCTCGTGCAGGGCGCACGGCGCGATCACCGCGAGGCGCCCCTCCTCGGGCGTCATCTCCGCGACGGCCTCCGCCACCGCGCCCGCCAGATCCGCCCCGGCGTCCCGTGTCCACGGCGCCCGGCCGGTGGACCGTACGGACCCGGGCGGTTCGAACGAGGGATCCACGGCCCGTACGACGCCGGCCGCCAGCTCCATGATCTCCGCGGGCGTACGGTAGTTGACCCCCAGCCTGACGTGCTCGAAGCGATCGCCGACGTACGGCTCCAGGATCCTTTCCCACGAGCCGACACCCGCCTCCTCGGAAGTCTGCGCCGGATCGCCGACCAGGGTCATCGAGCGCGTCGGTGACCGGCGCATCAGCAACCGCCATGCCATCGGCGACAGTTCCTGCGCCTCGTCGACGATGATGTGCCCGAACGCCCACGTCCGGTCGGCGGCGGCCCGCTCGGCCGCGCTCCGGTGATCGGCCTCCTCGTGCCGCTCCGCCATCCGTTCGGCGTCGATGACATCGTGGGCGGCCAGGACCTCGGACTCCTCGTCCTCGAACTCGTACGTCTCCGAACCCCGGGACAGGTCCAGCACCCCCTGCGCGAAGTCGACCCGCCGGAGGCGTTCGGCCTCGGCGGCGGCCCGCTCGGCGCTGTCGTCCACCCCGAGCAGTTCGGCCGCCTCGTCGAGGAGCGGCACATCGGCCGGGGTCCACTCCCGGTCCCCGGGACGGCGCCGGATGGCCTCGGCGTCCTCCTCCGGCAGGTGCACCGGCTCGGCCAGGTAGTCGGCGAGGAAGTCCTCGGGGGTGAGCACCGGCCACAGCGCCCCGACGGCCGCATGCACCTCCTGGCTCGCGGCGACACCCTTGCCGAGCTGGGCGATGTCGTCCGGGCCGAGAAAATTGGGGCCGCCGTACGGATCCGCGCCGATGCGTTCGGTGAGCTGTGCGGTGAGGGCGTCGATGACGTGGAACGCGAAGTACGGACGGGCGAGGTTGTGCGGCAGCCGGGCCTCGCGGGCCGCCTGCCGGGCCTCGTAGGCGATCTCCCAGTCCAGGACGAGGTCCCCGTCGTCGTGCGGGACGACCACCGGCGCGCCGGGCTCGGGCAGCCCCTGCCGGTCGCGTACGGCGAGGGCGAGCGCATCGGCCATTCCCGCGCCGCCCTTGACGGCTGCCGCGCGGGGGGTGTCGGTGCCGCGGGCGTGGACACCGGGGAAGAGCTCGGCCTGCGTGGCGAGCAGGACCCCGGTCTCGCCCAGGGCGGGCAGCACCTCGCCGATGTAGCGGAGGAAGGCCGGGTTGGGGCCCACGACCAGGACCGCGCGCTTGGCCAGCAGCTCACGGTGCTCGTACAGCAGGAAGGCCGCACGGTGCAGGGCGACCGCCGTCTTGCCCGTGCCGGGGCCGCCCTCGACGACGAGGACACCGCGGTGCGGGGCGCGGATGATGCGGTCCTGCTCCGCCTGGATGGTCCGCACGATGTCACCCATGCGGCCGGTACGGGCGGAGTCGAGCGCGGCGAGCAGCACGGCGTCGCCGCTCGGGTCCTCGAAGCCGCTGCGTTCACGATCCCCGGGATCGAGGATCTCGTCGTGCAGCTCGGTGACCGTGCGGCCTTCGGTGGTGATGTGCCTTCGCCTGCGCAGGCCCATGGGCGTATGTCCGGTGGCCAGATAGAAGGGCCGGGCGACCGGTGCCCGCCAGTCGATCAGAAGGGGAGTGTGTTCGGTGTCGTCCTCGCGAATTCCGATACGGCCGATATGGTGCACCGCGCCGTCGAGGAGATCGATTCGGCCGAAGCACAGTGAGCCGTCCACGGCGTTCAGGGATGCCAGCAGTCCGGAACGTTCGGCGACGAGCACATCGCGTTCGAGGCGGGCCTGCAGCCCGTTCCCGACCGGAGTCAGCGCGTCCTCGACGTGCTGCTCGGTGACCCCGCGCAGCGTGTCGACGCGGTCGTGGAGCCGGTCGATGAATTCCTGCTCCTTCTGCAATTCGACGTTTTCGCGAGTTGACAAAATCACTCCCTGCCGGATATGGTGATTCTTGTAGGGCCCCCTTGAGGGGCCTTTTTTCGTGACACACAGAACCACCCAATATACGCGGGGAAATCCCCGTTCCGCAATTGCGGAACGGGGATTTCCTGTGCTCCTGGGGATTTCCTGTGCCCATGACGCCGTCCGGGGGCACCGCAGGTCCCGGGCGCCCGAGGGCCGTGCGCTCCACGGCGAGCGGGAGGGCGAGCACGACGGCGGTCACCGGGAGCCCGGCTCATCGGGCTGTCCCGGCCGGCCGCCGGTACGAGTGACCCGCCGCCGGATCCGGACCCCGGAGGGAGTCGCACCAGGCACCGAGCACCCGGAATGCACCTTTCGCACCTACATGCGAGTCTGGTGATGGCCCATCGTCCGAGATCCGCAACAGGAGGCACGATCGTGGGCAAGAAGCAGAGTCGGCAGAACCGCGGTGCCCGCACCGGCGGCCACGAACGCAGCGCTGCTCCGGAAGCGAAGGAGCAGACGCGGCCAACGTCCGCCGAGGAGACGGTGCACGCCATCTCAGAACAGGTCTCCCACCGGAAGCAGCGGAGGTTCGGCCACAACTGATCCTCTTAGAGCCTCGACAACCGCCCTCCGCGGCGGCCCCCCTTCTTGGGGACAGCCACCGCGGAGGGCGGTTTTTTGTGTCGCGGACGCTCACCGAGAGGGGTGCCGAGTGGAGCGCCGAGGGGGCCGGGTGGGGTGCTGAGGGGGGTGGCGGGGCGGGCGCCGAGGCAAGGTACTGAAGGGGGCGCCGGGGCGGGGCACTGAGGCGGGGCGCCGGGGTGGCTGTCGGGGTGGGGTGCCGAGGCGGGGGCACTGAGGCGGGATGCCGGGGCGGCTGTCGGGGTGGGGTACCGGGGTGGGGCGCCGAGCCGATCCGCCCGCCGGATCCCGTAGGCCCGCGAGCCCGTCGAGCGGACGCGGGCCTCCGCACGAACTCCCGCCGATACACCACCCATTCGGGGCGCTCCCGGAGGTTTGTCTACGCGCGGAGCTACGGCACCCGAACGATCATTCGGGCATATCAGACCAGTTCTTCCGCAGCTATTACCGGCCGGTACCAATAGCTGCTAGAAACGTGGCGCTCGATCAACCCCCCACCCACCCCCCACACTTCGGAGGGCTGACAGCCATGTCAGTACGGAGATTCTGGGCGTCCGCATCCACTCTGGTCCTCGCCGCCGTGGCCGCGCTGGGCGTTGCCCAGCCGGCCTCGGCAAACTCCACGGCCGCCGCCGGTGGGTACGTCGCTCTCGGCGACTCGTACTCCTCCGGCGTCGGTGCGGGGAGCTATCTGTCCGACAGCGGCGACTGCCGCCGCAGCACCAAGGCCTACCCCTACCTCTGGGCAGCCGCCAACTCGCCTTCTTCCTTTGCCTTCGTGGCCTGTTCCGGCGCCACGACCACTTCGGTGGCCGGGACCCAGCTGGGGGCGTTGAACTCGTCCACCGGCCTGGTCAGCGTCACCGCGGGCGGCAACGACGTCGGTTTCGCCGATGTCATGCAGGACTGCGTGCTGTCCGGTGAGGCCGCCTGCCTCAGCAGCGTCGGCTCGGCCGTCTCGCAGGTCCAGAACTCGCTTCCTTCAAAGCTGAGTTCGCTCTACGGATCCATCCGTTCGAGGGCTCCGCAGGCCCATGTCGTGGTGCTGGGTTACCCCCGCTTCTACCAGCTGAGCGGCAGCTGCATCGCCGGGCTCTCGGAGAAGGAGCGGTCGGCCATAAACAACGCGTCCGACGTGCTGAACGGGGTGATCGCCAAGCAGGCGGCCGACGCCGGGTTCACGTTCTCCAGCGTGGTCGACGAGTTCACCGGGCACGAGCTGTGCTCCGGTGACGCGTGGCTCCACAGCGTGTCGATCCCGGTCTACAACTCGTACCACCCCAAGGCCGCCGGTCAGTCCGGTGGTTACCTTCCGGCCTTCCGCTCGGCCGCGTAGGACGCGGACGACGGAGGTGCAGCAGCGCGGCGGGCCGCCGGGGGTTCTCCCGGAGGCCCGCCGCACCGCTGTCACAGCCGGGCGGCGGGAGCGGTCGCCGCGGCGCCCGGCCGGTGCAGAGCCAGGGCGGTGACCGCGCCGAGTACGGCAGTGGCCGCGGCCGCCCACCAGCCGTGGCGGAAGGCGTCGAGCGCCTCGCCCGGCCCGTCCGGCGCTCCGAGCAGCGTGACCATCAGCGCCACACCCAGCACCGAACCCGTCTGGCGGGCCATCGAGGTGACGGCCGATCCGGTGGCGAACCGGGTGGACGGGAGCGCCGCGGCGGCCACGCCGACCAGGGTGGGGAGGGCGAAGCCGACGCCTGTGCCGGTGACCACCATGCCGGGGAGGAAGCCGCTCGCGTAGTGCGGGGCCGTATCGAGCACCAGGGCCCACCAGATCAGCCCCGCGGCGAAGACCAGGCAGCCGAGCGCCGCGGTGCGGCCCGCTCCGAGCCGGCGGACGACCGGCCCCGAGAGGACGGCGAGCACGGGCACGGCCAACGGCCCTGGTGCGATGGCCAGTCCGGTGCGGATCGCCGAGTACCCCCACACCTGCTGGCACCAGAGCACCGCCGTCAGCAGCATCGCCGCGAACGCGACGGTGAAGAGCAGGGCCCCGAGGGTGGCCGTCGCGAAGACCCGGGTACGCAGCATCGACAGCTCGACGACCGGCGCCGGATGACGGGCGGAGCGCACCCAGAAGCCCGCGGCGAGGGCGGCCGTCGCGAGCAGCGGAACCAGGACCCGGAGCGAACTCCAGCCCCAGGCATCGGCCTTGACCAGGGCGAACGCCAGGGCGCCGATCGCGAGGGTGAGCAGCACCGCCCCCACGAGATCCGGGAACGGGCCCTCGCGGTGCGGGCGGGCGTCGGGCAGCAGCCGTGCGCCCGCGAGCAGCCCGATCACGCCGACCGGCACATTGACGAGAAAGACCCAGCGCCAGTCCGCCTCCACGAGCACACCGCCGACCACCGGGCCGAGACCGGCCGCGATGCCGCCGATCGCCGCCCAGCTCCGGATGGCCCGGGGGCGGCGTTCCGCCGGGGTGTCGACGAGCAGCAGGGCCAGCGACGTCGGCATGAGCGCGGCGGCCCCGGCCGCTTGCAGCGCGCGGGCGGCCACCAGCCAGCCGACTCCCGGGGCGAAGGCGCAGAGCGCGGAGGCGACGGTGAAGACCGCAAGGCCGAGGAGGAAGCCGCGGCGGTGGCCGTACCGGTCGGCGAGCCGGCCCGCAACGACGAGCAGGGCGGCGAAGACGATCGCGTACGCGTTGAGCACCCAGGACAACGAGGCGAGGGAGCTGCCGTCGAAGGCGTCGCCGAGTGCGGGGACCGCGACATTGACGATGAACAGGTCGAGATTCACGACGAAGACACCGGCCGAGATGATCCAGACGGTGGCTCGCGAGGAGGGAGCGGAGGGCGAGGGGCGGGCCGTCTCCCGGCCGGCCGTCGAAGCCAGCGAGTTTGATTCTCCAACTGTCATGGCGGCAAGGTAGCGCCAGTGAGTTTGAGATGGCAACCTTGTGGTGATGAGTGCTGCACAGGAACCCCATGCCCCTGCCGCCCCGACGGTCGCGCTGCCGGGCCGCCCCTGCTCGGCCGCTGCGGCGCTGCACGTGGTGGGTGAGAAGTGGGCGCTGCTCGCGGTGCGCGAGATCTTCTTCGGCAACCACCGGTTCGAGGCGATCGCCCGTAACACCGGCGCGCCCCGGGACCGTCTCGCGGCGCGGCTGCGTTCACTGGAGCAGGCGGGGGTGGTGGAACGGCGGCTCTACAACGAACGCCCGCCGCGTCACGAGTACCACCTGACCGATTCCGGACGCGATCTCGCACCGGTCATCCGGGCGCTGCTGGACTGGGGCGACCGGTGGGTGCTGGAGGACCGGCCGGTGGTCATGATCCACGAGCCGCCCTCGGACGCGGACGGCCGGTCACACGGCCAGGCACCCGTGCACGCGCACGATCTCGATGCGGCGTGGATCTGCCGCACCTGCGGCGAGGAAGTCGTGATGAACACGCTGACGGTCGACGTCCGCTCCCCCGGCTGGGACCGCTCGGGGCCCAGAACGCCGACCCCGTCCGCCGACTGACGGCGACTTCGGCGTCTGTGTCTGGAGCGGCGTCGGCGTCTGGGGCGGCGCCTGTTTCTGCGTCTGTTTCTGCGTCGGCGTCTGTGTCCGTGTCTGGGGCTGAGTCGGCGTCAGCATGGCATCGGCGGCGGCGGCGCCCCCTCTGCGTCGGCGCCGATGGGAGACCGCAGGGGCGTCGGGCGTCAGTACCGCTCGGCGAGATGCTCCCGGCCCGCCGGGGGCTCGTACGGCTCTGGCCAGAAGTCGGTGATCCCGCTGATCCGCCCCGTCGGGTCGAACACGAAGAAATGAACGGCGGGCAACTCCTCGGCACCGACCGTGAAGAGCGTACGCACAGCGGCCTGCCGCCCCTGGCCGTCCGCCACCACCCGCTCGACGCGGACGCGCCAGTCCCCCGGGTACTCCCGGTTGAACCGCAGATAGCGCTCCTTGCCGCGGATGCGCTCGCGGGTCTGCGGCAGGTCGTACACCACCTCGTCGGTCAGCGTCGCGGCGAAGGCGTCCCAGTCGCGGGCGCCGGCCGCGCTCCAGTACGTCTCCACCACGGCGCGCAGATCGGCAGTCGTCGTCATGCTCCGAGTCTGGACCCCGCCACTGACAGTCGGCCCTGGTTCAGGAATCGGCCGCCCTCGACGCCTTGATGGAGTACATCAGCGGGATGCGCGGCCGGCCGGCGGGGAAGCGGTAGGAACCGTCGCCCTGCCGTTCCAGATCCGAGAAGCGCGCGAAGAGCGAGATGTCGTGCTCGTGCAGGAACTCGATCCGCAGCCCGGCTGCGGCCAGCGCCGACACCACCTCGCCGACCGGGTGCTGCCATTCGACGCTGCGGTTGTGGACGGTGGGCGCGTCGAAGTCCGCGTACGTGCCGGGCGTCTCGTCCACCCAGGCATCACGGCTGAAGTAGTCGTGCTCGACCTTCGTCCCGGTGGAGTCGTCGAGGCAGTCCGTGATGGGGTGGAACTCCGCGATGTAGAGGAAGCCGCCGGGCGCCACGAGCGATGCGGCGGTCTCGGCCCAGCGGCGGGTGTCGGGCAACCAGTTCAGCGCGCCGATGCCGGTGTAGACGATGTCGTACGACGAGTCGGGGACGGCCTCCGCGGCATCGTGGACGTCGGCCGCGACGAACGCCGCCCGGTCCTGGCCGAACCCGAGCTCGCGGGCCAGGGCGCGCGCGGTCTCGACGGCCGGTTCGGAGAAGTCCAGACCGACGACCTGTGCGGCGCCGTGCCGGGCCCAGGAGAGGGTGTCGACCCCTATGTGGCACTGCAGATGCAGCAGCGACTTTCCCGTGACGTCCCCGACCTCGGCGAGCTCGAAGTCGCGCAGGGCGTCCTTGCCCGCGCGGAAGGATTCGAGGTCGTAGAAGTCGCTCGTGGCATGGATGGGGACCCGCTCGTCCCAGTGCGCACGGTTTGCCTCGTGCCAGTCGGCAGGCCGGTCGGCAGGGCTCGATGGATGCATGCCGGGAGGTTATCCACAGGCTGCGGACGAAGCGAACGAATTGTCGGCGTTCCGACGCAGAATGGGGGCATGACTGAGATCACCGGCTCGACGCCCACCCCTTCCGACCAGGCCCCCGCCTCCGTGCCGGAGTGGGAGCAGCGCTTCCGGGCGCCACGGGTGTCGTTGCCCGACTGGGCGGAGGACGCACCCGACCGCGCGCTGTTCGTCTCCAACGCGACGGGCACGTACGAGCTGTACGCGTGGAACCGCGCCACCGGCGAGCAGCGCCAGGTGACCGACCGGCCGAACGGCACGACGGACGGGGCGCTGACACCCGACGGGAAGTCGGTCTGGTGGTTCGACGACACCGATGGCGACGAGTTCGGGGTGTGGATGCGCCGGCCGTTCCCCGCCGGCGGGGACGCGGAGCCGGGCACCGCGGTGGACGAACCGGCGACGCCCGGCCTCGGCCCCGCGTACCCGGCCGGGCTCGTGATCGGGCGGGACGGCACGGCGGTGGTCGGCCGCTCGACCGACGAGGACGGGACGACGATCCATGTCGTACGGCCCGGAGCGGAGCCCGTGGAGATCTACCGCCACCGCGAGTCGGCGGGCGTCGGCGACCTCAGCCATGACGGGACGCTGATCGCCCTGGAGCACACCGAGCACGGCGACGCGATGCACTCCGCGCTGCGCGTGGTGCGCCCGGACGGGACGACGGTCGCCGAGCTGGACGACACCGAGGGCGGTACGAAGGAGCTGGGGCTGACGGTGCTGGGCTTCGCCCCCGTCGCCGGGGACACGAGGCTCCTGGTCGGGCACCAGCGGCGGGGCCGCTGGGAGCCGATGATCTGGGATCCGACGACGGGCGAGGAGACGGACCTCGTGATCGGTCTGCCCGGCGATGTGGTCGCCGAGTGGTACCCGGACGCCTCCGCGCTGCTGGTCGTGCACGCCTTCGAGGCCCGCAGCGACCTGTGGCGGTACGAGCCGGGGGCGGGGGGCGCCCCCGTCCGGGTGGAGACCCCCGCGGGTTCGGTGTCGGGTGCCACGGCCCGGCCGGACGGCACGGTGGAGTACCTGTGGTCCTCGGCGGCGCAGCCGCCCGTCATCCGGTCCACCTCGGGTGCGGTGGTGCTCGATCCGCCCGGTGCGAAGGCCCCGGCGTCCGTGCCGGTGGAGGACGTGTGGGTGGACGGGCCCGGGGGCCGTGTCCATGCGCTCGTGCAGCGGCCCGCCGCCCCGGCCGAGGGCCCGTTCCCCACGGTCTTCGAGATCCACGGCGGCCCGACCTGGCACGACAGCGACGCCTTCGCCTCCGGCCCCGCCGCCTGGGTGGACCACGGCTACGCGGTCGTCCGGGTCAACTACCGCGGCTCCACCGGATACGGCCGCGCCTGGACGGACGCGCTGAAGCACCGGGTCGGCCTGATCGAGCTGGAGGACATCGCCGCGGTGCGGGAGTGGGCCGTGAAGTCCGGCCTCGCGGACCCGGACCGGCTGGTCCTGGCCGGCGGTTCCTGGGGCGGCTATCTGACGCTCCTCGGCCTCGGTACGCAGCCGGACGTCTGGGCCCTCGGCCTGGCGGCGGTCCCGGTCGCCGACTACGTCACGGCGTACCACGACGAGATGGAGGACCTGAAGGCGATGGACCGCACGCTGCTGGGCGGCACGCCGGAGGAGGTTCCCGAGCGCTTCGAGGCGTCGTCCCCGCTGACGTACGTCGACGCGGTCCGGGCGCCGGTCTACATCTCGGCGGGCGTCAACGACCCGCGCTGCCCGATCCGCCAGGTGGAGAACTACGTCGACCGGCTGAAGGAGCGCAACGCGGTGCACGAGGTGTACCGGTACGAGGCGGGACACGGTTCGCTCGTCGTGGAGGAACGGATCAAGCAGGTCCGCCTGGAGCTGGACTTCGCCCGGCGCCACCTGTCCCCGGAGCCGGGCACGACCGGTGCGTAGCGGACCGCCGGGGACGGGGCGTCCGTCCCCGGCGGCACAGGGCCGGGGACACGGCCGTCAGTCGGCACCCCGCTCCGGGCGGCCGGAGCGGGGACCGTACCGTGGAGGGGTGTACCGGTTCCTGCTGACCCCGCGATGGTGGGGGATCAACCTCTTCGTCGTGCTGGCCATCCCGTTCTGCGTGTTCATGGGCACCTGGCAGCTCGGCCGCTTCGAGGACCGCGTCCAGACGCACGACGCCGCCGAGAAGCAGCCCGCCCCGGGTTCCAGGCCCGCCAAGCCGATCGACGAGCTGCTGCCCGTCGACACGGTGACCTCCGGCCGCCCCGCCACCGCCACCGGCCGGTACGCCGACCAGTTCCTGGTGCCCGGGCGGAAGCTGGACGACAAGAGCGGCTTCTACGTCCTGAACATGCTCCGTACGGACAGCGGCAAGGCGCTCCCGGTGGTGCGGGGCTGGCTGCCCGGCAAGCCCGGCGGCACCGCCGTGCCCCCCGCACCGACCGGCGAGGTCACGGTGACCGGCGACCTCCAGGCGTCCGAGAACGCCGGCACCACGGGCGCCGACACCGCGGGCGGGCTCCCCGACGGCCAGCTGGGCATGATCAGCGCCGCGTCCCTGATCAACCTCGTCCCGTACGACGTCTACGACGCATGGGTCACTCTCCAGGACACGGGTGCCGGTGCCGGAGCCGGGGACACGGCTGTCGGCGCGCTGCGTCCTGTCCCGGCCGCCCAGGCGCAGGGCACCGGGCTCGACCTGAAGGCCTTCCAGAACCTCGGCTACACCGGCGAGTGGTTCGTCTTCGCCGGGTTCGTGCTCTTCATGTGGTTCCGGCTGGTCCGCCGCGAGGCAGAAGCGGCACGCGACCTGCAACTCGGCCTGGTCGCGGAAGAGGAGACGGAAGAGCAAGCAAGAACGGAAGCCGATTCAGAGGCCGGAGCCGGGACCGAGGCCGCGACCGGCAAGGACGCCGTGGGCTCCGGAGCCGTCTGAGACACACGGACACAGGCTTCGGACACACGAGCACAGGCTCGGACACAGGGCACGGACTCGGACGCAGGGCACGGACTCGGACGCAGGCACGGACACACACGTACACACGCGAGGGGCCCGCCGATCGATCGTCGATCCGGCGGGCCCCTCGCGTCACCAGTCACACGTGTCACGTCGCGGGAGCGAGCACCCCGGTCCGGTAGATCGTGCCCGAGCAGGCGTTGGCGATCTTCGTCTCCGCGACCGGTGCCCCGGCCTCCGGGGTGTGCGTCACGGCGACGCTGCCGTCCTGCGTCCCGCCGCCGTCCTCGCTGCCGAACTGCGCGTCCGTCCCCGTCGCCCCGTCGCCGCTTCCCGAACCGGTACCGGCGGCCGCGGCACCGCTCGCACCGCCCGCGTCGTCGGTCGGTGACGGGCTCGGCGAACCTCCGACGGTCGGACAGGTGTCCTTCGGCACCCAGGCGAACTTCACCTCGTACGTCATCGACGGCTTCAGCAGCACCGTCCGCTGCTCCTGCGAAGGGTCGGGCAGCCCGGCCGCCGCGTCACCCGCGGTGTGCTGGACAACCGCGATCCTGGCCGGGTCGGCCGCGCCTATCGCCTGGAAGCCCACGCTGCCGCTGCTGCTCACCGAGCAGTCCGTCCCGGAGACATTGGCGATCCGGAAGGTTCCGTAGACCGTGCCGTCGGCACCGGCCGCACCGGTCTCGGCCGAGGCGACACCGAGCTGCTGCGGGTCGCAGCTCGGCATGGAGGCCATCGCGGGGTTGCTCGGACCGACGCCCCCGCCCGTCAGCTGTCCGTCCCCGCCCTGGCCGCGGCTGTCGGAGGGGCTGCTCGTGCTCGTGGGCAGGTTCCGGTCGCCGTCGGTCTGCCCGTCGGCGTTGCCGCCGCTGTTCCTGCCGCCGGCCTGCGCGCCGGAGTCCGTGCCGTTGCCGCCCTGCGCCTGCTCACCGTGCCCGGCTATCGCGGGGTTGGCGGCGTTGGAACCGTCGGAGTTCGCGACGTGGACGAAGGCGGGCACCGCGGTGCCGATGAGCAGTGCCGCGGCCGCCAGGCCGACGACGGCCTGCCGCCGCTTGGCACGCCGGACGGGAACCGCGCGCTGCAGATGGTCGAGCGTGCCGTCGCTGGGCTCGATGTGCTGGACGGCGCCGAGCAGCATGCGGCGCAGGGCGACCTCGTCGAGGTCCGCACCGTCACCGGCTCCCGGTCCGCCGTGCGGGCCCGCATCCGAGCCGAAGAGACTGCTCAGACTGCCGAGCTCGGCGGTCTCGGCCGCCCCGGCGGATTCAACGGCCCCAGCGGCCCCACCGGCCCCAGCCGAAGCGGTCCCACCGACCCCGTCGGCACCGGCCCTGTCGGCACCGGCGCCGGCGGCCTCCGTGTCCGCGTCCGCGTCCGCCCGCGAGGCGTTCTCCGGCCCGTGGTTCACAATTCCGTTTCCAGTCCGGTCGATCCGACGCTCACGCCCATGCTCACGTTCGGATCCGTGCTCACGTTCATCGGAGCCGTGCTCACGTTCATCAGAGCCCTGTCCGCGTTCACCAGGACCCTGTCCGCGTTCATCAGGGCCGTATCCGTACTCGCGCCGGCTCATGCCTGAGCCTCCATCACGACGCGCAGCGCCGCGATCCCGCGGGAGCCGTAGGCCTTGACCGAGCCCAGGGATATCCCCAGCGTCTCGGCCACCTGAACCTCCGTCATGTCCGCGAAGTAGCGCAGCACCAGTACCTCCCGCTGGCGCCGTTGCAGCCCCCGCATCGCCTTGATCAGCGCGTCCCGCTCCAGCTGGTCGTAGGCACCCTCCTCCGCGCTCGCCATGTCCGGCATGGGCTTGGAGAGCAGCTTCAGCCCGAGGATGCGGCGGCGCAGCGCGGAGCGCGAGAGGTTGACGACGGTCTGGCGCAGATACGCGAGTGTCTTCTCCGGGTCCCGTACCCGGTTGCGGGCCGAGTGCACCCGGATGAACGCCTCCTGCACCACGTCCTCACAGGAGGCCGTGTCGTCCAGGAGCAGCGCCGCGAGACCGAGCAGCGAACGGTAGTGAGCCCGGTAGGTCTCGGTGAGATGGTCGACGGTGGTTCCGGCAGCCACGCTCTCCTCAGCGCCCTCGCGCTGCGAGGGCAGCCGTGCGGGGCGCGCAGCGGGCATGGGCGCAATCACCGGCATACCGCCGGGTGCGCGGGGCCGTCGGAGCGGACGCACCGAAGCGCCGCGCAAGGGGCCCACCACTGTGATATCGAGAACCTCTGCCACGCCAGTTGGACACGTTTCCCCCCGTCAGGGTTGTACGCGCGCGGCACCGCGTTCACCGCTGTGCGACATGCCCTCATACATACCTGCTCTTCCCCGAATGCCCTGAATGTGCGCCCACCGCGCCAGAGGTGACGACATAGACGCGCACTCCCGGGCCAGTGGTTGCAGTGGGCCGAAAGTCATCGTCGGATATCGCGACACCCCAGCTCAAGAGGTTGAGGCCTTCAACTTACTCACAGAGCGTTCACAGAATGTACGAAACAGGTTCGATCAGGACCGGGGAAACTCCGCGGCCACCGACTCGGCGATCTGCGCCACGTTCAACGCCGCGCCCTTGCGGAGGTTGTCACCGCAGACGAACAGCTCCAGACCCCGCGGATCGTCCAGTGACCTGCGCACTCGCCCGACCCAGGTCGGATCCGTGCCGACGACGTCGGACGGTGTCGGGAAGTCCCCGGCCGCCGGATTGTCGTACAGCACCACGCCCGGAGCCGTCGCCAGGATCTCGTGGGCCCGGTCGACCGCGATCTCGTTCTCGAACCGGGCGTGCACGGACATCGAGTGCGTCGCGACGACGGGGACGTACACGCATGTCGCCGCGACCCGCAGGCCCGGCAGGTCCAGGACCTTGCGGCACTCCTCGCGGATCGCCAGTTCCTCCGACGACCAGCCGTCCCCGGCCTCGGTCCCGGCCCAGGGCACCACATTGAGGGCGACCGGGGCGGCGAAGGGGCTGCCCTCCGCATCGCCCAGGGCCCTGCGTACGTCCCCCGGCTTCGTGCCCAGTTCCGTACCGGCGACCATCGACAGCTGTTCGCGCAGCGCGGCGACACCGTCCCGGCCCACCCCGCTCACCGCCTGGTACGAGGAGACGACCAGTTCCCGCACCCCGAATTCGGCGTGCAGCGCACCGACCGCGACGATCAGCGCGAGCGTCGTGCAGTTCGGGCTCGCGACGATGCCGCGTGGCCTGATCCGTACGGCATGCGGGTTGATCTCGGGCACGACCAGCGGGACGTCCGCGTCCAGCCGGAACGCGGCGGAGTCGTCGATGACGACGGTGCCCTTGGCTGCGGCGATCGGCGCCCACTGCGCGGAGACCTCGTCGGGCACCAGGAACAGCGCCACGTCCACGCCGTCGAAGACGTCCTCGGTGAGTTCGAGGACCTCGCTCTCCTCGCCGCGCACGACCAGCTTGCGGCCGGCCGAACGCGGCGAGGCGATCAGTTTCACCTCGCCCCAGACATCCGCGTGCTGCGAAAGGATCTGGAGCATGACACCGCCGATCGCCCCGGTCGCTCCGACGACCGCGAGCGAAGGACGGCGCGCGGTCATCGGCCGGTGCCCCCGTAGACGACGGCCTCGTCGGAGTCGCTGTCCAGGCCGAAGGCGGTGTGCACGGCCCGCACGGCCTCGATGACGTCGTCGGCGCGGGTGACCACCGAGATGCGGATCTCGGACGTCGAGATCAGCTCGATGTTCACACCGGCGTCCGACAGCGCCTCGAAGAAGCCCGCCGTGACCCCCGGATTGGTCTTCATACCGGCGCCGACCAGGGAGATCTTCGCGATCTGGTCGTCGTAGCGCAGCGACTCGAAGCCGATGCTGCCACGGTTGCGCTCCAGGGCGTCGATGGCCTTGCGGCCCTCGGCCTTCGGCAGCGTGAACGAGATGTCGGTCAGACCGGTCGACGCGGCGGAGACGTTCTGCACCACCATGTCGATGTTGATCTCCGCGTTCGCGATGGTGCGGAAGATCGCGGCGGCCTCGCCCGGCTTGTCCGGCACGCCGACGACGGTGATCTTGGCCTCGGAGACGTCATGGGCGACTCCGGAGATGATCGCGTGCTCCACCTTCTGGTCCCCTTGCGGCTCGTTGCTGACCCAGGTTCCGCGCAGTCCGGAGAAGGACGAGCGGACGTGGATCGGGATGTTGTAGCGGCGTGCGTACTCCACGCACCGGTGCAGCAGCACCTTGGAGCCGGACGCGGCCAGCTCCAGCATGTCCTCGAAGGAGATCCAGTCGATCTTCCGGGCCTTCTTCACGACCCGCGGGTCGGCGGTGAAGACACCGTCCACATCGGTGTAGATCTCACAGACCTCGGCGTCCAGCGCGGCCGCCAGCGCGACGGCGGTGGTGTCGGACCCGCCGCGGCCGAGGGTGGTGATGTCCTTCTTGTCCTGGGACACACCCTGGAACCCCGCGACGATCGCGATGTTCCCCTCGTCCAGCGCCGTACGGATACGGCCCGGCGTCACATCGATGATGCGCGCTTTGTTGTGGACCGAGTCGGTGATGACGCCCGCCTGGCTGCCGGTGAAGGACTGGGCCTCGTGGCCCAGGTTTTTGATCGCCATCGCCAGCAGGGCCATGGAGATCCGCTCTCCGGCGGTCAGCAGCATGTCGAACTCACGCCCGGCAGGGATCGGGGATACCTGCTCGGCGAGATCGATCAACTCGTCCGTCGTGTCGCCCATCGCTGACACCACGACAACCACCTGGTTGCCGTTCTTCTTGGCATCGACGATTCGCTTGGCGACACGCTTGATGCCCTCGGCATCGGCTACGGAGGAGCCTCCGTACTTCTGCACGACAAGGCCCACGTGCGCTCCTCGCTCAGTCCATTACTGCGGTCGACTCAGTTTAACGAGCAGTCCGGAAACGCCTCGCTGATATCACATGGTGAGATGTCCCGCTCAGCAAGTGATCATCGGTGTGTCGCCCGGACTGCTCGTACACGTCCTGCCCGCCGCGTGGACCCGCACGCCCGCATGTGAGCCGACCCACATGCCTGGCGGTCCGGGTCCACGATCCGGCGGCTCTCCCCCTCCAGCCTGGACCGGAACCCAGCCATCCGCCCTTCGGAGGCCCCGCCACGCGCAAACCGGCGCCCGCTGCCGGAGAGCGCCGGCCTCGCTGCCGGTCACCGCGCCGGAGAAGGCCCGGACCTGGCCCACCGCCCCGCAGGTACGCGCCATCCAACGGACCTACGCCCCTCGGCCGACCTGGAGGGAGCCGCCACTCGTCCAGCCGCCACGGAACTCGGCAGTACCCGCAGTCCTGGCGCAGCCGTCCACGCAGAGCATGATCCGGTTCGCCGCATCGTCGCGGACGAGCGCGATCCGGTGCCCCGCGCCGCCCCTGGCCGCCGTCCGGCTGCTCGAACCGGGTGACCACCACCTCCGGCTCACAGACCGTCCGCATCGGGCATCACCGGCTCCCGGCTGGATGAGGACGGCTCGTGGCGGACCTCGAACGCGTCACCATGCCCCCCTCCCCGGGAGAGGACCGTCATCGGATGGTGGCTCCCGGGCGGCCCGCCGCACCTCTGATCACTCGGATGCGCCCCCCTTTCACCGCCCGTGTTCGTCACAGGCCGAGAGGAGGCAGGCAACGCGCCCCGGCAACAGCGCGCGCTTTACGGCCGGTCACCGCCGGGCCGCTACTGCACCGGCCGCAGCCCCAGCGGTCCCGCGATCTCCTCGGCCATGACGCGGCCGGCCTCCTCGGCCAGGTCGTCGTCGATGGTCTCCGAGTCGGTGTCCAGGCCGTCCAGTTCCTGGAGGGGCTGGTTGAGGCGGATGTGGGCGATCAGGGACTGGAGGGCGCGCAGGGTGGCGGAGGCGGTGGAGCCCCAGTTGGAGAAGTAGGAGAACTGCCACCACCACAGGCCCTCGGTGGTGCGGCCCTCCTCGTAGTGGGCCAGGCCGTGGCGCAGGTCGGTGACCAGGTCGGCCAGGTCGTCCGAGATCCGGGCCGGGACCGGGGCCTTGCGGGGCTCGTACGGGTCGAAGACCTCGGAGTAGACGTCGATCGGCTCCAGCAGGGCGGCGAAGCGCTCGCGCAGGCCGTCGGCGTCCGGCTCCGCGCCCAGGTCCGGCTCGTAGCGCTCGTCGGGGACGATGTCCTCGTACGCGCCGAGCCGGCCGCCGGCCAGCAGGAGCTGGGAGACCTGGAGCAGCAGGACGGGGACGGCTTCCTCGGGCTCCTCGACCTTGGACACCTCGGTGACCGCGACGATGAACGTCTTGATCTGGTCGGCGATCTGGACGGCGAAATCGTCCGGGTCCTGCGTGACGGAGTTCAGCGTGGCGTCAGACATCGAGGGGACCTCCCGTGGGCACGGTCGCGAACGGTGAGTAGAACATAGCGTCGCTGAACGTAAAGCCGCCGTGAGTCGCGGGAACGGTCGTGGAAACGGGCGTCGGAAGAACATCGGAAGACATGAGGGCGTCAGACATCGAGCAGGCGCCTCCCCTCGAAGGCGCGGCCCAGGGTGACCTCGTCCGCGTACTCCAGGTCGCCGCCCACCGGCAGGCCGCTGGCCAGCCTGGTGACCCGCAGGCCCATCGGCTTGATCATCCGCGCCAGGTACGTCGCCGTGGCCTCGCCCTCCAGATTGGGGTCGGTCGCCAGGATCAGCTCCGTGATCGAACCGTCGGCGAGGCGGGCGAGCAGCTCGCGGATGCGCAGATCGTCCGGGCCGACGCCCTCGATCGGGCTGATCGCGCCGCCGAGCACGTGGTACCGGCCCCGGAACTCACGGGTCCGCTCGATCGCGACGACGTCCTTCGGCTCCTCGACCACACAGATCACCGACAGGTCCCGGCGCGCGTCCCGGCAGATGTTGCACTGCTCCTGCTGGGCGACGTTGCCGCAGACCGAACAGAACCGGACCTTGTCCTTGACCTCCAGGAGGGCATGGGCGAGGCGGCGCACATCGGTCGGCTCGGCCTGCAGGATGTGGAAGGCGATCCGCTGCGCGCTCTTGGGACCGACGCCGGGCAGCCTGCCCAACTCGTCGATGAGGTCCTGAACCACGCCTTCGTACAACGGGAACGCCTTCCTTTCCTGTTCTGTTCTGTTCCAGTCAGAAGGGGAGGCCGGGCACGCCGCCCAGGCCCTGGGCCAGCGGGCCCAGCTTCTGCTGCTGGAGCTGCTGCGCGTTCTCGTTCGCCGCCTGGACCGCGGCGACGACGAGGTCCGCGAGCGTCTCGGTGTCCTCCGGGTCGACCGCCTTCGGGTCGATCACCAGGTTGCGGAGCTCGCCGGAGCCGGTCACGGTCGCCTTCACGAGACCGCCACCCGCCTGGCCCTCGACCTCGGTCCTGGCCAGTTCCTCCTGGGCCGCGGCGAGATCCTGCTGCATCTTCTGGGCCTGCTGCAGCAGTTGCTGCATATTGGGCTGACCACCACCGGGAATCACGGTCACTCCTGGCATTTCGACGACAAAATGTTTCGGTATGCCGAGCCTACGTGGTCATCGGGCGGCTCGCCCCACCCACTGGCGAGCAACCCTTTCGAGTGAGATTCAGGCAGCCCTTGCCGGGCTCCTATACCTGATCACAGGCTCCGCACACCCGGGAATACCGCGTTTTCTGCCCCATGGCCCACCATTCGGCGGTAGGAAGGGCATGCACATCAGGACACCCAGGCCCACCGTCCGTCACGCAAAGTTACCTCTGCGGGACTGTCGGCCACGCCGGAGAGCAGTGAGCACCCCGCCGCCTCGAAACACATCGCCACATCAGGCGTCGCTACGCAGAATGCAGAGGAGTACCCGGTGAGTCAGCCGGAGATGCAGCCCGAAGGGCCGCCCCGCAACGAGCCCGGCCCGGCCGGCTCGGACTCCCGCGCACGGGGCCGGGATCTGACCGGTACCCCGTTCCCGCTCGGCGACTGGGGCGAACCCGCCGACCGCCTCGACGAGCTGTACCGCTGGGTCGAGACCGACGCGCTGCGCACCGCCGACTGGTATCTGAGCGACCGGGTGGGGAAACGGCGCGGGGCCAGGGCGCTGCGGATCGGCACCGCGTTCGGGGCGGTCGCGGGCACCGCGCTGCCGCTGCTCGACCTGACCGGGGCGCTGCACGGGGCGGCGGGCTGGGGCTATCTGTCGCTGCTGCTGGGTGCCGCGAGCATGGCCTGCGACCGGTACTTCGGCCTCACCTCCGGCTGGATAAGGAACCTCGCCACCGCCCAGGCCGTGCAGCGGCGCCTCCAGGTGCTCCAGTTCGACTGGGCCTCGGAGTGCGTACGGGAGGTGCTCGGCCCGACCGAGGGGACGGCCAGCGAGGCGGCCGAGCGGTGCCTGGGCGTGCTGCGGCGGTTCTCGGAGGACATCACGGAGCTGGTGCGCACCGAGACCGCGGACTGGATGGTGGAGTTCCGGGCCGGCCCCGCGCCGATGGGGATGCAGACGCTGTCGTCGAACGGCGGCAACGGTGGGCGTACGGACCACGGGGTGCTGTCGGGACGGTTCCCGCTGCAGACGATGACCCGGCCGAACATGCCGCGCCAGCGCCCTCCGGAGTCCCCTCGGTGACCTCGCGGGCGCCGCACAGGCCCTGGGGCCTCTCGTTCGGATCACGGGGCCTCTCGTTCGGATCACGCCGGGCTCGCGGGGCCCGGCTCGATCCGAACGAACGACCCTAGCTGAAGATGATCATCGAGCCCTGGGCGAGGCTGCGAGTGGCCGCCGCGTGCAGCCCCAGCCAGACGTGCCGCTCGCGGGCGAACGGGCTGTTGTCGTAGGGGATCGGGGCCGCCGGTTCCTCCAGGGAGGTCGGTGCGGCGGGCGGCAGCGGGGCGGCCGGCGGGTTCGCCGGGTCGATGCCGATGGACGGGGCGACGTACTGCAGTTCGCGGAGCAGTCCGTGCGAGGAGCCGAGCGGACCACCGCCCTCCAGCAGGTCGTCGGCGGAGAGCGGGGCGGCGAAGTCCAGCGGGACGTACGCCCCGGCGTGGTCGTAGTGCCAGACCAGATGGGACTGACGGGCCGTCGCCTCGAACATCTCCAGCAACTGCTCGTAGTCCCCGCCCAGTTCGCCGACCGGCGTGACGGCGAGGCCGCTGAGCTGGAGCAGGAAGGCGCGGCGCAGGAAGTGCAGGGCGTCGTAGTCGAAGCCCGCGACCGGTGCGACGTCGCCCGTCAGCCCCGGCATGTAGGTGTACACGGGGACGGGCGGCAGTCCGGCCTCGCCCAACGCCCTGTCGTAGACGGCTATCTCTTCGGCGAACGGGTTGTCGGGGCTGTGGCACAGCACATCGACGAGGGGGACCAGCCACAGGTCACAGGCCACGAAGTCTCGCTCTCCCACGGTGCGCATCGGATGTTCAGGATGGTCGGGACAGCGTAATGCGGTGGGCGCGTTGCGCACAGTGGCCGTCGGCGGCCCGGACCCCGGCGGGGCGGAGCGGGGGCTGCTACCGCGGCGCCCCGGGGTCCGGGGCCTGTCCGGCCGGGCGGCCGTCGCGGCGCGGATGCCCGAGCTCACCGGCCGCGAGCCGGTCCGCCCAGTTCAGCGCGTGGGTCCTGTAGTCGTCCAGCACCGCGCGCACCGCGTCGTGTTCGCCGAGTGTGATCGCCGCGACGAGGTCCTCGTGGCCGTGCCAGAGCCAGTCCCGGGCGGCCGGTTCATGACGCAGGTACGGCACCGCGAACACCCAGGCCTGGACGCGCAGTCGATGCAGGAAGTCGTTGATGTACGTGTTGCCCACGAGCGTGCCCAGTTCGCGCCAGAACCGCAGGTCGTAGCCGATGAGGATGTCGAGGTCGCCGCCCCGCGCCGCGCGTGCGGCCTCCTGGGCCCTGCGGCGTACGGAGACCAGGCAGTCCCGGTACCCCCCGGACTGCACGGTCGAGAGCCCGGCGCCGAAGAAGATGCCGCGGACGACCCCGTCGATGACCAGGGAGCGTGCCTCGACCAGGGAGCGGTAGTCGGCGACGGTGAACTCCCTTACCCGGAAGCCCCGGTGCTGGTCCGATTCCAGCAGCCCCTGCGCGGAGAGGTCGAAGAGCGCCTCGCGCACCGGTGTCGCCGATACGCCGTACTGCTCGGCGATCTGCTTGACCGTGAACTCCCGCCCCGGCTGCAGACGCCCGGCGAGCACCTCGTCACGCAGCGCGTCCGCGATCTGCTGCCGCAGCGTACTGCGGGTCACAGCTCCGCTCGCGCACATGGCGCCCCTCCCCATTTTCTTGCCTGCGGTCACCTTAAGCCAGGGCCGCTGTGCCCGGATCCGGGCAGGGGAGGGGCGCGTCGCACTTTCGGGCAGCACCACCGACTGTGCTGCCGGACCCGCGCGGCCCCGGACCGTGCGGGTCCGGGGCACGCGGGCCCGGATCACACGGTGTGCTCGTCCGCGACCGACAGCGCCGCGTCGAGGGCCGCGAGGCCCTCCTTCGCCTCGGCCTCGGTGACGTTGCAGGCCGGAACGGCGTGCGTGCGGTTCATGTTGATGAAGGGCCACAGACCGTTCTTCTTGGCCGCGGCGCCGAAGGCCGCCATCGGCGCGTTGGCCTCGCCCGTCGCGTTGTACGGGACCAGCGGCTCGCGGGTCTCCTTGTTGCGGACCAGGTCCAGCGCCCAGAACGCGCCGAGGCCGCGGACCTCGCCGACCGACGGGTGGCGCTCGGCGAGTTCGCGCAGGCCCGGGCCGAGGACCGTCTCGCCGATGTGGGCGGCGTGCTCGACGACCTTCTCGTCCTCCATCACGTGAATGGTGGCGACGGCCGCCGCGCAGGCCAGCGGGTGACCGGAGTAGGTCAGTCCGCCCGGGTACGCGCGGGTCTCGAAGGTCGCGGCGATCTCGGCGGAGATCGCGACACCGCCGAGCGGTACGTAACCGGAGTTGACGCCCTTGGCGAAGGTCATCAGGTCCGGCACCACGTCGAAGTGGTCGGCGGCGAACCACTTGCCGGTGCGGCCGAAGCCGGCCATGACCTCGTCGAGGATGAAGACGATGCCGTACCGGTCGCAGATCTCGCGGACGCCCGCGAGGTAGCCGGGCGGCGGCGTCATGATGCCCGCGGTGCCGGGGATGGTCTCCAGGATGATCGCGGCGATGTTGCCGGGACCCTCGAAGGCGAGGGTGTCCTCCAGGTGCTGGAGCGCGCGGGCGCACTCCTCGGCCTCGGTCTCGGCGTGGAACGGCGAGCGGTAGAGGAACGGCGCCCAGAAGCGGACGACGCCCGCCGAGCCGTTGTCGGACGGCCAGCGGCGCGGGTCACCGGTCAGGTTGATCGCGGTGGAGGTGGCGCCGTGGTACGAGCGGTAGGCGGAGAGCACCTTCGAACGGCCGGTGTGCAGCCGGGCCATCCGGACGGCGTTCTCGACGGCCTCGGCCCCGCCGTTGGTGAAGAAGATCTTGTCCAGGTCGCCGGGGGTGCGCTCGGCGATGAGGCGTGCGGCCTCGGAGCGCGCCTCGATCGCGAACGCGGGGGCGAAGGTGGCGAGCTTGCCCGCCTGCTCCTGGATCGCGGCGACGACGACGGGGTGCTGGTAGCCGATGTTGGTGTAGACGAGGCCGCTGGTGAAGTCCAGGTAGCGGTTGCCGTCGTAGTCCCAGAAGTACGCCCCCTCGGCGCCGGCGACGGCGAGCGGGTCGATCAGACCCTGGGCGGACCAGGAGTGGAACACGTGCGCGCGGTCGGCGGCCTTCACGGCCGCACCGGCGGCGGGGTCGACATGAGGGGCATGAGGGGTCATGCGGCGAGCGTAGGCGGCGCCCGGAGCGGTCCGACATGGCCACCTTGTATGGCGTGGCGCGCTCTGGTGGGCAGGGTGTCGGGTCGTCGGCGTACGGGCCGGGCCCACGCCTCCGGAACCCCTCAATCCTCCCGAAGCCGCAACCGGCCCGGCCGTGCGCGGCGTGGATCCCTATGATCGAGCGAGCCACGCCAGGCACGGTCAGTTGAATCCCGGGGGAAGGACGTGTCAGCGCCATGCAGAGCCTGACGCCACAGGATCCGCGCGCCATCGGCGCGTACCGGCTGCTGGGGCGGCTCGGCGCGGGCGGTATGGGCCAGGTCTATCTGGCCCGGTCCGACCGCGGCCGCACCGTCGCGATCAAGCTGGTCCGTGGCGAACTCGCCGAGCAGCAGGAGTTCCGCGACCGGTTCCGCCACGAGGTGCGGGCCGCCCGCCAGGTCGGTTCCACCTGGACCGCCCCGGTGCTGGACGCCGACACCGAGGCCGCCGTGCCCTGGGTCGCCACGGGATACGTCGCCGGCCCCTCGCTGCACGCCACCGTCACCGGCCGCCCGCGCACCCCCGAGGGAGCGGCCCCCGGTGCGTACGGCCCCCTGCCGGAACGTTCGGTCCACATCCTGGGGGTCGGTCTCACCCGCGCCCTCCAGGCCATCCACACCGCCGGGATCATTCACCGCGACCTCAAGCCCTCCAACATCCTGCTGACGATCGACGGGCCGCGCGTCATCGACTTCGGCATAGCCCGGGCACTCGACACCGTCACCGGGGGCAGCGTCACCCGCACCGGGGTCCTGGTCGGATCGCCCGGATTCATGGCGCCCGAGCAGGTGCGGGGCGAGCGGGTGACCCCGGCGTGCGACGTGTTCTGTCTCGGCTCGGTACTGGCGTACGCCTCGACCGGCCGGCTTCCGTTCGGGGCGTCCGACAGCGGTGCGGCCGCGCAGATGTTCCGGATAGCGAAGGAGGACCCGGACCTGACCGGCGTCCCCGTGGACCTCGTCGAACTGGTCCGGGACTGCCTGCACAAGGACCCGGCCGCCCGGCCGACGACGGACGCGATCCTGGAGCGCCTGACCGGCGACGACATGGTGGAACCCTGGCTCCCGGGCGCGTTGATAGCCCAACTGGGCCGCCATGCTGTTGAGTTGCTCGACTCGGAGGATCCGGAGGAGGTGACGGCGGACGAGCCGGCCCCCGCGCCGGACCCGACACCCCCGACGCCCACCCACACGTCCCCGCCGCCCACCCCCACGCCCCCGTCCACGCCTCCCGCGGACTACCTCCTGCACCCGCCGTCCCCGGCGGCCGTCACCCCGACCCCGACCCAGGCCGCCGCACCGGCGCCGCACGGGGCCCCCGCCTACGGCTATCCGCCGCTGGCCGGGCAGGGATTCGGCTCCCCGCAGAACCAGGCCGGGTACGGGTATCCGCCGCAGCATCAACAGCCCTACCAGCAGCCCGGGTTCGGCCCCACGCCCCCGTACGGCCCCACCTTCCCCACCGCCCCGCAGCCCGAGCCCAAACCCGCCCGCCGGGGCAGGGGTTCGACCATCGCGCTCATCGCCGTCGCCGTGCTCGTGGCCATCGGCGCGGGCGGCTCCGTCTATGCGCTCATGAACGGCAGGGCCCCGGCCCCCAAACCGGGCCCCACCGTCTCCCCGCCCGCCTCGGGCGCATCGGGCGCATCGGGCGGCGACCCGTCGTCACCGGACCCCTCCCCGACCGCCGACCAGAAGAACGGCGACGGCCCCATCCCCTCCGGCTACATCGGCACCTGGTCCGGTTCCGTCGACAACGCGGCCGGTCACTCGACCCGGAAGCTCGTCATCCGGCAGGGCCCGGTCGGCCAGAGCGTCCTCACCCTCACCGCGGACGGCCCGCTCGACACCGGCGGCTCCTACCACTGCGTCTTCCGGGCGAGCCTGTCCTCGGATCCCTCCCAGGGCGGCCCGGTCGAGATCGGCCCCTCCACGGTCACGGTGGGCGAGCCCATGACGTCCTGCACCCCGGGCGGCGCCACCACGCTCACCCTCCTCCCGGACGGCACGCTGAGCCGTGAGAACAACGACAGCGGCGACAAGCTCACTTACACCAAGGACCAGTAGCAAGAAGGGTGTTCACACCTGGAGACGCAGGGCGGAAGTCCGCCGATCAGCGCCTCGGGAAGGTGAGTACACGCGCCCGGCGCCGTGCGGAGATCCGGTCACGGGCTCCGGGCCCTCGTGAATCGCCTTACCTCAGCGTGCAGTTGGCGGCAGGAGCAGCGCAAGGAGCGACGTCCTGCGGTGGTTCGATTCCCGCCGCGGCGGCGAGTGCATCGGAGTCGCCGCCCGTCCTCACTCCGTCCACATCCAGGGCTCCAGGGTTCCCGAAGGCCCCGCCTCCGCCCTCGCCCCCGATGCCCGGTCGACGTTCCCCACCTGGGCGAACCGACCATCCGCGAGGCCGGAGCCGCCCGGCCCCACAAATGTGTACGACTTGTGGACGCCATGGCATACCCTGCGTTCCTGGGCCGCACCCCTGACTCGTCTCCGGGCGCCATGCGGCCCTCTCTTACCGTGGGGGTAAATCATTTTGCGTACGCGCAGAATCTCGACCGCGACCTCGCTCGCAGTCCTCTTCAGCTCAGTGGTTCTGGTCGGCGGGGCGGCGAATCCGGCCGCTGCCGACTCCAGCAGGGTTCTTCCCGCCGCTTCCGTCGGCGACGTCGTCGCGGACGGCGTGCACCAGCGGGTCTTCATCAGTGACCCGACCAGTGGCAAGGTCCTCGCCACCGACTACAGCGGCAACGTCGTCGGGACCATCCCGTCGCTGCCCGGCGTGACCGGCCTCGAACTCTCCGCCGACTCCGGCACGTTGTACGCGGGGGTGCGCGACGCCGACGCCATCGCGGCGATCGACACCGCTGCTCTCGTGGAGTCCGCACGTTACGCGACCGGCGCGAACACGAAGCCCGCCCACCCGGCGCTGGCGGGCGGCAAGCTCTGGTTCGGCTACGGGGCGGCGACCGAGGGCAACATCGGGTCGATCGACCTGTCCGGTGCCGAACCGGTCGTCACCCTGGACCAGGAGCCGGACCGCACCTGGTACTCGGCCCCGACCCTGGCGTCCACGCCGGGCGCCCCGGGCACGCTGGCCGCCGGGATCGAGGGGCAGAGCCCCGTCCAGCTGGCCGTGTACGACGTCGCCTCGGGGACGGCCACGCGCACCGCGCAGATCCGCACCGACGGCAGCAACCTGCGTGACCTGGCGCTGACCCCGGACGGCTCGCAGGTCGTGGTGGCCAGTGGGGCCCCGTACCGCCACCAGGCGTACCGGACGTCCGACCTCACCACCGGCACCTCGTACCCCTCCGACGCGTACCCCAACGCCGTCGACATCGCGCCGGACGGCACGGTCGCCGCGGGCATCGACGGCTCGTACGAGCCGGATGTGTACGTCTACAAGCAGGACACCACCACACCGATCCGGACGTACGACTTCCCCAACACCGGGACCAGCAGTGGATCGGACCTCCTGGTGCCGGCCGGGCTGGCCTGGGCACCGGACACCAGCCGGCTCTTCGCGGTCACCGAGAACAGCGCGGGCGTCCGTTCGCTGCGGGTGCTCACCGACGCCGTGAAGTCCCCGAGCACCGTCACGGTGAGCGCTCCGGAGAAGTCCGCGCTCGACAAGAAGCTGACCGTCACCGGGCGGGTGAAGTCCGCGGGCTCCTTCCCGGCGGGTTCGAAGGCCACGGTCACGCGCACCGACATCGAGTCGCCCAAGGGCAAGGCGCTGCCCCCGGTGACGCTCAAGCCGGACGGCAGCTTCTCCTTCACCGACACCCCGGCCGCGGGCGGCCAGGTCACCTACAAGGTGTCGTACGCGGGCGACGCGACCCACTCGGCGGCCTCCGGCTCCGACACGGTCGCCGTTTCCCGGACGGCCACCTCGCTGACCCTGAACCACAACAAGGCGCTGTACTCCTACGGTGCCGATGTGTCGTTCACCGCGCACCTCGGCAAGACGTACAAGAACCGCACCGTCGAGCTGTGGGTGGACCCGTTCGGGTCGGACAAGCCCAACAAGCTGGTGAGGACCGGCAAGGTCAACTCCAAGGGCGACCTGTCGACCACGGTGGACATGACCCGGGACACCACCGTCACCGCGGTCTTCAAGGGCGACGGCCGGTACGCCCCGAAGAAGGTCACGTCGACCGCGTTCGCCAAGGTGAAGGTCTCGACCTCCATCTCGAAGCAGTACAGGACGGCGAAGATCGGCAAGACGTCGTACCGGTACTTCCACAAGAAGACCGACCCGGTCTTCACGACGACGATGACGTACTACAAGAACCGCTCGCACAAGCTGTCCCTGGAGCTGTACTACCAGGGCAAGTGGTACGACGCGGGCTCGCAGTACTTCAAGCTCGGCACCGACGGGAAGTCCCTCGTGACGCTGAAGGGCACCCATGACACGGGCTACCGGATGCGCGTCCGTGCCTCGTACGTCAACGGCACCTCGGGCGACTCGGTGAACTCCACCACGCACGGCGCCTGGCAGTACTTCATCTTCACGAAGTAGCCGGACAGCGGTGGCCGGCCCCGCGGAGGGCAGGGCCGCACGCGGACGGCAGGAGTGCGGGGCCGGGCGGACCGCCCGGCCCCGCACCCGTGGCCGGCCCCGTCGGACACGTACTTACCGTGTGCGGGCCGGTGCGGGGTCGGGGGTGGTCCGGGCCTCGTAGAAGGACGGCCGGAGCCGGCCGGTCAGCGCCAGGAAGGCGACGAACGCGCCTGTGGCGATCCAGCCGGGCCATCCGACCATGCTCATGTGCATGGGGTCCAGTGCTGCATCGGGATCGGCGAACTCCACGACCATGTCGACGCTCACCGAACTCACGAAGGCATGGCCGAGGACGGCCGGTACGACCGAGCCGGAGCGCAGCCGCAGCCAGGTGAAGACCGGCAGGATGAGGATGCAGCTCACCAGCATGCCGGGCACCGACACGTACCAGGGCCGGCCCGGGTACTGGCCGCCCATCAGGAGCGTGGGCAGGTGCCACAGGGCGAAGGCCGAGCCCGTGATCGCGTACGCCCGTATCAGGCTCCGGCGGTCACCGTCCTGCGCGAGGCGCGGAAAGAGGTAGCCCTGCCAGCCCAGTTCCTCGCCGAAGAAGAGCGGGAGCGACACCAGCATGCCCAGCACCGCTGCGGTCGCCCACGAGCCGAGCCCGTTCCAGTGCACTCCACCGAACGGGTAGTGGCCGGCGAGGGTGCTGATGACAAGAGCGGCCGTGGTGAGCCCGGCGGGGACGAGCAAGGCCAACAGGCACGTCCGGACGGCACGCCCCCAGGGCTTCGGCCATCGCAGGGCGAGCGTGTCCCGCACCCGGCCGCTGCGCTCGACAAAGCGGACGACGAGGATCGCGGCGAGGGCGGGCGCCAGCATCGCGGCCGAGATGCACACCTCCTGCAGCGTGCCTGTCTCCTCGCGTGCGCTGCCGCGCTGGTAACCGGAGGCCAGGAGTGGTGACATGGCCGCCCACATGCCGATGTAGGCGACGCCGAGGAAGATGAACAGACCACGTCGCCGGTTGGCGAGCGGTATCTGCCTGGTGGAAAGCTTCATGATGTGGAACCTACGGATCGGCGCGACGCCGAGGAATCCAGCTGGGTCGTGTATCGACAGGGGAGCCGACTCCACTGTCCGCGGGGGATCTCTCTCCACCTCTCTCGTCGCTCGGGCGAGTAAGTGCAGGTCGCGGCAGGGGTGTTCGCCTCAGCCGAGCAGTTCACGCAGTCGGCCCGCCTGCCGCTCAGCCGTACCGGGCGGGTTCCTGCGATGTGCGGGGTCTTCGAACGCGAGAATGAACAGCCAGGTCAGGGCGAGCAGACGACGGCACTCCCGCAGCCGGACGCGCTCCTCGGCGGTCAGCTCGAAACAGTCGAGGAAGGCCGTGGCGTCGAAACCTCCGTCGACCCAGCCGGCGACATGCTCGGTGATCTCCGCGAGCTCGAAGGCGCGGTCGCTGCGGCCGGAGTCCTCGAAGTCGACCACTCCGACACGTGAAGTCTCCTCGTCCCAGAGGTAGTTGGCGAGGTTCCCGTCACCGGGGCCGAAGACCGGTGCGCCGGGGGCGTCCGGCCCGGCGGCGAGGCCCGACCTGTCCAGCCAGGCGATGCCCTCGCGCAGCGCCGCCCGCACCACGGCTGCGGCAGTCGGTCCGGGACCCCGACCGTGCCAGGTGCGCAGCCGCGCGACCAGCCCGGCCTGGTGGTCCGGGCGCATCGGTACCCGGGCAAGACGGTCGTACGGGACCGCCCGGTACAGCGCGTCGAGCGTCGCGGCGAGCGCCGCCGTTCTCTCCGCGTCCACCGGTGACCCCCGCAACGGGACCCCCGGCACGCGCGACATCACCACCGTCGGCGTGGCGGCGTCACGATCGACGGCGATCGGTGCGGGGGCGAGTCCCGGTGCATGGGCGTCCAACAGGGTCAGGGCCCGCCACTCACGGTCGAGCTGGGCGCGGGCATCGCCCTTCCGGTACCGCTTCGTCACCACGTCGTCGCGGATCTCGATCGTATGGGTGCTCCACAGCGCGGAGTTCATGCGCCCTCTAGACCAGCGGCTTGGCCGACATCAGCAGGTGCCGGTGGGCGGGGCGGAAGGCCTCCGGGTCCTCGCCGGGCGTCAGGCCGGTGACCATCGCGCGCTGCCCGGGGCCCATCAGCTCGAACCTGATCACGGGGGTGTCGAACGAGCCCAGAGCGTCCATCAGATACGCGGGGTTGAAGGCGACCGTCAGTTCGTCGGCGTCCTCCAGGGCGGCGGGCAGGCGCTGGGAGGCCACGTCGTCCTCGTAGCCCGCCTGGAGCAGCACCGAGCCTTCGGCGAACGTGAGATGGAGCGGGCTGCCGCCCTCCGCGACCACGGCGACCCGCTTGACGGCCTCGACCAGGGGCGCCCGGTCCGTCCGCGCCGTGACCGCGCCGGTCATCGTGAACAGCTTGTCGTGACGCGGCAGCCGGCCGTCGAGCAGACGCACCGTCGTACGCATCCCGGCCAGTTCGAAACCGGCCGAGCCGGCGTCCAGCGCGAGCCGGACCATGCCGCCCCGGCCGAAGGAGCGGGCGATCTCGGTGAGCCTGCGGGCGGAGACCACGACATCGGCCGGCACACCCGCCGGGGCACCGTCCGCACCGGGCTTCCAGGCGAGGGTGCGCACCGCGAACCGGTATCGGTCCGTGGCGGCGAGCGTCATCGTGTCGCCGTCCAGCGCCAGCCGGATGCCGGTCAGCACCGGCAGCGAGTCGTCCCGGCCCGCCGCCACCGCCACATGGGCCACGGCGGCCGCGAACTCCTCCGCGTCCACCTCACCGAGCACCTCCGGCAGCGACGGCAGCACCGGGTAGTCGTCGAACGGCAGGACCGAGAGGCCGAACCGGGCTCCGTCGCTCGCCAGCGAGAACCGTGAGCCCTCGACCGCGCACTGCACCACCTTCTCGGGCAGCACCCGGCAGACATCGAGCAGCCGACGGCCCATGACCAGCACTCTCCCGGCCCGTACGGTCTCCGCCTCCACCTCGATGCGGGCGGACGCCTCGTAGTCCAGCCCCGAGATGCGCAGCCGGCCGTCGGCCGCCTCCAGCAGCAGCCCGCCCAGCACCGGAACGGGCGAGCGGGTGGGCAGCACCCGGGCGGCCCAGGCCACGGCGTCGGTCAGCGTGCTGCGCTCGATACGGAATTCCATGGCGGCGGCCTCTCCCGGTCGGCTCCGATCACGGTCGTGATCCCGCGCCGACACTAGGGGCCGCCACTGACAACGGAAGAAGAAGAACGGTTGCGGCCGACGCGACAGCGGCCACCCCCGTGAGCCGCTGCTGTCGCCCCCCTGCCCCTCCCCCGAGGGTGCCGCAACCGTGTTCGGACTCTAGGTCCTCGGGTAGGTACTCGAAAGCTTCAATTCGCACGGTGTGGGCGGCGGAAGGTATCAGTCCGCACAATCAAACCGGTACCCTTCATTCCGGTTTTTGGGCAGGAGTGGAGGATCTGTGCACGCGCGGGAACGGGCCGATGACGTACTGCGGATGTACCGGCTGGCCCGGTCCGGCGGGTCGCGGGAGCTTCTGCACTGGGTGTCCGGCCGGGCGGCGGGCTGGGCCGGGCTCCTCGACGGGGACGGCACCGTGCTGCACGGCGTGACCCGCGGCCCGGACCGTACGGGCGTGGAGGCGGCCGCGCTGGCGGGTGAGTACGCGAAGACCCTGTCGGGGCTCGAAGCCCGCTCCTTCGCCTTCGACCGGGGCCCGCACACCGCGCTGCTCTTCCCGCTGGACGGCGCGCCGGACGCCGCCGCTCCGATCCTCGCCGTGGTCGCGCCGCGCCCGCTGCCGGACGGGCTGGTCATCCTGCTCTCCGACGTGGCGATGCCGCTCGCCATGTGCTGGGCCGCGGAGGCCGTGGAGCGCAGGCGGCGCCGCGTCGTCCTCGCGGAGTCCCGCAGCCGGGAGGCGGTGCTGCACCTGCTGATGACGGGTCAGCTGTCGATCGCGCACCAGGTGGCGGGCGCCCTGCGGCCCACGCTGCCCGACCCCGTGCGGGTGTACGTCGTGGAGTGCCCGGCCGGCCGCCGCGACGAGGTGACCCGGATCTGCACGGACCTTTCCGGCGGGCGGTCCTGGATCGTCCGCTGCCCGGTCTACGCGCGCCATCTCATCCTCGTCGTGCCGGCGGACGCGGACCTGGCCGAACAGCGGCTCGGCCTCCGGGTCGCCGAGGTGGTGACCGAGTGCGTCGTGGGGGTGAGCGAGGACCTGCCGCTGCCCGACACGGCGACCGGCTACCGCCAGGCGTTCCACGCGCTGGCCGTGGCCCGGGGACTGCCCGACCGGCATTCCTGCTTCGGCTCGGCACCGGACCCGGCCGTGGTCGCCGGGGCGGCCGGCGCGCGGTGGGCGGACGAGCTGCTGCACCCGTTGCTCACGTACCTGCCCCGGCGCAGCCAGGACCCGGGCAGCCAGGAACTCGCGGCGACGCTCGCCTCCTGGCTCGCGTTCTCCTCGCACGCGACCCAGCATCTGAAGATCCACCGGAACACCCTGGCCGCCCGGCTCCGGCTGATCGGCGAACTGCTCGGCCTCGACCTGAACCGGGTCGGCGACCAGGCCGCCCTCGACCTCGCCCTGCGCATCCGCGCCACCCCCACCGGCCCGGGAAAGGCCCGCCGGGACGAGCGGGCGGACCGGCCGCCCCTGGGCCTGGACGACATCCTGGGCGTCCCGGCCGTGCGGGAATGGGCGGTCCAGCAACTGCGCCCGCTCACCGGACCCGACACCCCCAGGAGCGCCGCCGACCCGCAGGAGACCCTCCGCGCCTGGCTGCACTGCGAGGCCCAGCTCGCCCCGACGGCAGAGTCCCTGGGCATTTCGGTGCCGGGGGTGCGCAAGCGTCTCACCCGGCTCGAATCGGCGCTCGGCCGCTCACTGCTCCGGACGCCCAGCGCCCGTTACGACCTGTGGCTCGCGTTCCGGTCCCTGGACGTCGCGGGAGCCGGCACCGCCCGCTGAACCGAAGAGGGGGCGCGTCCGGCCGGAGCCGGGCACGCCCCCGTCGGGTGGGGGGGGTCCACAACCGCGGACCCGCGGAATGCGGGTCAGCAGCCCAGATTGGAGCCGGGCGTGGTGCCGAGGATCGCCACGAACGCCTGGTAGCGGTCGATACGGCTCTGGACCTGGGCGGGGTTGCCGCCGTTGCACTCCAGGGAACCGTTGATGGAGCGGATCGTCTCGCCGAATCCCGCGCCGTTCACCATGGCGTTGTGGGCGGTCATGGTGCCGGGTCCGTTCTGGGTGTTCCAGTACCAGAGGCCGGTCTTCCAGGCGACCGAGGCGTTCTGCTCGACCAGGTACGGATTGCCCAGCAGATCGATGCCGAGGGCATCACCGGCGGCCTTGTAGTTGAAGTTCCAGCTGAGCTGGATCGGCCCGCGGCCGTAGTAGGCGGCCTGGCCGGCCGGGCAGCCGTAGGGCTGGCTGCTGTCGCAGTAGTGCGGGTAGTTGGAGGTGTTCTGCTCGACCACGTACACCAGACCGCCCGTCTCGTGGCTGACGTTGGCGAGGAACGCCGCCGCCTCCTGGCGCTTGACGGTGTCGCTCCCGGTGTTGGCGAAGCCCGGGTAGGCGCTCAGGGCCGCGGTCAACCCGCTGTACGTGTAGAACGGATTCCGGTTCGGGAACATCTGGTTGAACTGCGCCTCGCTGACGACGAAGCCGGACGGGTTGCCCGGGTCCGTACCACCGCCACCGCCGCAACTGCCCTGGTCCGCCCAGACGTCGGAGCTGCCGGGGGTCTCGTTCTGGGTCCACCACTTGGCGGTCCAGTTGTGCCCGTTGTAGGAGGCCGTTCCGCCGCCGGTGTAGACGGACGAGGAGTTCCAGGGCGCCGCGCAGTCGGCCGCCGCGGCGGTGGTGGCGGGGAGAACGACGACCATTGCGACGACCGCGCCCAGCGCGGCCAGCAGGCCCATGATGCGTCTGATCATGCGATCACTCCTTCGGTGCGGCGCAACGAGCCGGGCGGTGCACCGCCATGGGGGGGTGACGGCCACTCAAGCGTTGCTGGTCTGGACCTGTCAAGGTCTGGACCAACAGCGGAAACCCTTCCCGGCGGAGCACCCAGGGGCCCGCCGGCGGCTCGTTCGCACCACCACCCCGGCCCTCAACAGGAGTGATTCCGGAAGGAGTTCATCCGGATCATGCCCCGCAGCGCGGACGGGCCCGAAGGTAAAAAACCTCCGGGCCCGTCCAGCATGCGGAACGCCGGACCCGGCCGGCCCGGCGGCGAACCGTCAGCAGCCCAGCCGGGAGCCCGGCGCCGTGCCGAGGATGCCGGTGATCCGTTCGTACGTGGCGACCCGGGCCGCGACCGAGGCGGGATTCCCGCCGTCGCACTCCAGGGCGCCGTTGAGCGACCGGATCGTCTCGCCGAATCCCGCACCGCCGACCATCGCCTCGTGCGAGGTCATGGTGCCGGGACCGTTCTGGGTGTTCCAGTACCAAAGGGCCGTCTGCCAGGCCACGGACGGGTCCCGCTCGACCAGCCAGGGATCGTTGAGCAGATCGAGGCCGAGCGCGTCGCCCGCGGCCTTGTAGTTGAAGTTCCAGCTGAACATGATCGGGCCCCGGCCGTAGTACGCCTTCTGCCCCGCCGGGCAGCCGTACGGCCGGCTGTAGTCGCACTTGCGCCAGTAGTTGTCCTCGTTGATCTCCTTCACGTACTGGAGACCGACCGACTCGAAGTCCGCGTGGGTCAGGAACGCCGCGGCCTCCTGGGCCCGGGTGGTCGCCGTGCCGGTGTTCGCGAAGCGCGGGTAGGCGTGCAGGGCGTCGATCAGGCCCTGGTACGTGTAGAAGGGGTTGCGGTCCGGGAAGATCTCGTCGAACTGCGCCTCACCGATGACGAAGTCCGAGACCCCGCCGGTACAGGCCCCCTGGTCGGCCCAGACGGTCGTGGCGCCCGGACTCTCGTTCTGCGTCCACCACTTGGCCGTCCAGTTGCGGCCGTGGTGCGAGGCCGTACCGCCCTGCGTGTAGGCGGTCGACGAACTCCATACGGGCGCACACCGCGTGGCCGGGCCGGAGGCGGCGGATGCGGATGCGGTGGGGAGGAACGCGGCCGCCGCGACGACGGAACTCAGCACGATCAGAAGGCTCTTGATGCGTTTCAGCGCTGCTCACTCCTTCGACAGGGCACGCCGAACACCTCAGCGGGCCGTCTGGACGTCCCGCCACTCAAAACCCAATGGTCTGAACCTGTCAAGGTCTGGACCATTGACCCGCGCGCTCCGGAAGAACGGACCGCCGGGGCGGGCGGAGCACCGGCGGCCGGGGGTACCGGAGCACCGGCGGCCGGGACGCCGAGAGGGCCGGGACTCGCCGTCCCGGCCCCCTCGGTGTTCGCCGCTCCTAGAGGAAGGAGTTGATCTCGATGGTCTCGGTGCGGCCGGGGCCGACGCCGATCGCGGAGATCGGGGCGCCGGACATCTCCTCCAGCGCCTTCACGTACGCCTGCGCGTTCTTCGGCAGGTCGCCGAAGGTCTTGGCCTTCGTGATGTCCTCGGACCAGCCGGGCAGCATCTCGTAGACCGGCTTCGCGTGATGGAAGTCGGTCTGGCTGTACGGGAGTTCCTCGACGCGCTTGCCGTCGATCTCGTACGCCACGCACACCGGGATCTGCTCCCAGCCGGTCAGCACGTCCAGCTTGGTGAGGAAGAAGTCGGTGAGGCCGTTGACCCGGGTCGCGTACCGCGCGATGACCGCGTCGAACCAGCCGCAGCGACGGTCGCGGCCGGTGGTGACACCGCGCTCGCCACCGATCCGGCGCAGCGCCTCGCCGTCCTCGTCGAGCAGCTCCGTCGGGAACGGGCCGGCGCCGACGCGGGTGGTGTACGCCTTGAGGATGCCGATGACCCTGCTGATCTTCGTCGGGCCCACGCCGGCACCGGTGCAGGCGCCGCCCGCGGTCGGGTTCGACGAGGTGACGAAGGGATACGTGCCGTGGTCGACGTCGAGCAGCGTGCCCTGACCGCCCTCGAAGAGGACGACCTTGCCCGCGTCGATGGCGTCGTTCAGGATCAGTGTCGTGTCGGCGACGTAGGGCTTGATCTGCTCCGCGTACTGGAGCATCTCCTCGACGATCCTGCCGGACTCGATCGCGCGCCGGTTGAAGACCTTGGCGAGGAGCTGGTTCTTCTGCTCCAGGGCCGCGTCGACCTTCTGCTCCAGGATCGACTCGTCGTAGAGGTCCTGGACGCGGATGCCCACCCGGTTGATCTTGTCGGCGTACGTCGGGCCGATGCCGCGACCGGTCGTGCCGATCTTGCGCTTCCCGAGGAACCGTTCCGTCACCTTGTCGATCGTGACGTTGTACGGGGTGATCAAATGGGCATTGCCGCTGATCAGCAGCTTGGACGTGTCCACGCCGCGGTCGTTCAGCCCACTCAGCTCGGAGAGCAGGACGGCCGGGTCGACGACGACACCGTTTCCGATGACCGGGGTACACCCCGGCGAAAGGATTCCGGAGGGGAGGAGATGCAGTGCGTACTTCTGGTCACCGACGACCACCGTATGGCCGGCGTTGTTGCCGCCTTGGTAACGCACCACATAGTCCACGGATCCACCGAGGAGGTCGGTGGCCTTTCCCTTGCCCTCGTCACCCCACTGAGCACCGAGCAGCACAAGTGCGGGCACAGGCGTACACCCCTTCCGGGCGGGGCATGTCCAAGGTCAGGGGGCGTACGTAAACGTCGTACATGCCGTACGACGATGTACGACAAGGCCTGAACCGTCGAACCGGGTGCCCCGGAATAGACGAAGCCCCTGGCGCAATAGCGCAAGGGGCTCTTGCACCAAGATGCTACCCGAGGAAGGACCGAGGTGTCGGCTGCCCAGCCCCCCGGCGACGGTGCGCACCAGCTGCTGGTGGTCATCGACCCGGTCGCCCGCCGGACCGACGGCGAGTCCGTGCGTATCGCGAAGGACGTGCTGAGCGCCGGTTCGCACGCCAAGATCTGCCTGCCCGACGGGCCCGAGGAATTCGCCCGGGCCCTGGCCCGCCGGGGCAGTCGGCGGCCGGTGGTGGTCGGCGACGACCGCGCACTGCGGCGGGCGGTGGCCCAGCTGCACCGGGAGCGCGAGCCCGCCGGGGGAGCGCTCTCACTGATCCCGGTCGGCACCGCGGCCGCGCTGGAACTCGCGCAGTCGCTCGGCGTGCCGATGGGTGCGGTGGCCGCTGCGCGCACCGCGCTGGACGGTGCCGCGCACAGGCTAGACCTGCTGGTCGACGACAGCGACGGCGTGGTCCTGGGCGCGCTGCGCATCCCGGCCCCGAGCACGCTGCCGGGCGCGGCGCCCGGGCACACGGGGGTCACCGCGGTCTGGGACAGCTGCCGCAACCTGGTCCGCACCCTGGTGCGCCCCACCCCTGCGACGCCTGCCGCCCCGTTGCCGACGCACCGCCTGCGGGTCGAGGCGGACGGTGTCCTGCTGAACGATCTGGACCGCCCGGTCGAATCGGTGACCGTGACCGCGCAGGGCGGCGACGGGGGCCTCGCGGAGGTGGTGATCCGCCCGCCGTCGGCCGATCCGGTGACGGCGGAGGCGAAGGCCGTCACGGTCTCGGGCGCGGACTTCCGCTACCGGGCGGACATACAGGTCGGCGGCCCGGTGCGGACGCGGACCTGGACGGTGCGGGCGGGGGCCTGGGGACTGATGCTGCCGGCGGGCGAGGAATAGCCTCCGGCCGAGGGGTGGGGTGAGAAGGATGTCGGACCTCCCGGGGAACGGGGACGGACCGGGCCCGGACGGGTGCGGGGAGGCGGGAGCGGCCGTTCGGGTGGCGCGGGTCGCGCTGGAGCTGCCGGGGACGGCGGACGCGCTGGAGCGGTACCGGGCCTCGGCCCGGCGCTGGGCCGGGGCCGGGGTGGTGGGAGTGCTGCTGTGGGTGCCCCACGCGGTGTTCGTCGGCGGGTTCTTCCGGTCCACGCTGCCCTTGGTGGCCGGAGCGGGTGCGGCCTCGCTGCTGGCCGGGGGCGCGGTACGGTCCCGGGCACGGCGGATGCGCCGGGTGCTGGGGGCGCGGCCGTGGGCGGCCCGTTCCTCGGTCGCCCTGCAGCGCGGGATGAACGGGGCGGCCGTGGTGCTGGGCGGCCCCGGGGCAGGAGAGCTGCTGCCGCTGAGGCCGTACACCACCCCGTCACGCTTCCCGCTGCTGAACCGCCCCGCCGGGGTGCTGTGGTGGTGCGGCGACGCCCGTACAGGGGGTGTGCTGGCGCCGCCGGGCGGCACGGAACTGATCTGGGCCGGGCCGGTACGGGGCCGTCGCGCCCGCTCGATCACGGCTCTTCCGCAGGTCGGCGGCCTCCGTACCCGCCCGGCCCCGCGACAGCCGCAGGGCGCCCCCGGCGGCGCGGCCGACGGGCCTGCCCGAGCGACGGCGGCCCCGGCGACGGCCCTGGAGACGGCGGTGCGGGGGCGGCGGCCCTGGTGGCGCGGGACGTTCCGCTGGGCGGTCCTCGTCGGCTGCCTCCTGATGGCGCTCGCGACCAGCTGGTCGGTGGCGTCCGAGGACGACCCTCAGGTCGACCTGACGGTGACCGGTCGGAGCGATGACGACCGCTGCCTGGTGCGGTGGACCGATCCGTTCGAGGGGCAGACACGCACGGGGCCGTTCCACTGCCAGGAGCTGGGCGGCCCGCTCGACGGCTGGGAGACCGGCTTCGTCGTCTCGTACGGGCCGTTCAAGGGCGATCTGTACGACAGCGAACTGCGCGGCACCTCGGCCGTCACCGCGACGGACACCGCCGGGCTCGGCGGGCTGGCGCTCACCGCGGTCGGGTCCGTCGGCGGCGTGGCCAGGCTGGTGGTCTCGGCCCGGCGGCGGCGCGAGGAGCAGGATGCGGCGCTGTACGCGTCGGCCGGCCTGCGGGGGGCCGGTACCGGCCCGGACGCCGGGCCGGACGCCGGATCGGACGCCGGATCGGACGGACCGTTCGGCGCGGAGGCCACTGGGGCCTCGTCCGTCGCCTACGCCGCGCTGGCCACCACGGCGGAACTGCAGGCCCGGCTGCGGGGCCCGGACACGGCGAAGCCTCGGGGCACGGGCGATGTACGGGCGGGGCGGCCGGTGACCTGGTGGCGGGTGCCGACGCTCCGGTGGGTCGCCGGGATCGCACGGACCTCGGGGCTGCTCGGGTACACGGTCGTCATCGCCGTGCTGTGCTGGGCCCTGGGTGCCGACTCGGTCCCGGGGGCGCCGAGGGCGAGCGCGGTGCTCAGCGGGATCATGGGGTGCTATTACGCCTGGCGGACGTTCCGCTCGGGCATCCCGCTGGTGCGCCGGATGGCCCGTGCCGCCGATGCCCCGGAGCCCCGGACGCGGCGATATGCCCTGCTGTTCGACAGGAACGACGCGGATGCCGGGCCCCTGCTCGTGCTCTTCCCGACCGCCGATGGCGGTGACGCGCTGCCGGAGGGGCTGCTGCGGCTCCTGCCGCCGGGGCCGGACAAGTGCCCCTGGGCGGGGCTGCCCGCGCCCACCGGGACCGCCGAGCTGCGCGGGTGGCCGGACGACGAGGAGCCGGTGGTCGTCGCCTGGATCGAGGGGCGGCCGTACTGGCCGCAGGACCCGTACCGCGGCATCGATCCGTCCGACCCCGAGGCCCTCGGCGCCGTGGCGGAGATGCTCCCCGGCCCGATGTGACACATCGGCCCCGTGCGACACATCGGCGTGACGGGCCGGCCCGATGCGACAAGCCCGGGCCGGCCCCGCGCGGCCCGTCACGCGTGCGCGCGGCCCGTCACGCGTGCGCGCGGCCCGTCACGCGTCCGCGCGGCCCGTCAGGCATGCGCGCGGCCCGTCACGCGTCCGCGCGGCCCGTCAGGCATGCGCGCGGCCCGTCACGCGTCCGCGCGGCCCGTCACGCGTCCGCGCGGCCCGTCAGGCATGCGCGCGGCCCGTCACGCGTCCGCGCGGCCCGTCAGGCGTCCGCGCGCCCTTCGCGGGCCGGGAAGTCGAGCGTCTTGCGGTGCTCGTGCCAGCGGTCCATCATCCCGACCAGCTCCGCCTGCAGGAACTCGAAGAACGCCACCGTCTCGGCGATCCGGGCGCCGGCCGGGGTGTCCTCGCCCAGGATGCGGACGCCTTCCTTGAGGGTGTTCTCCCACCGGGTGAGCACCCGGTCGCGGCTGGCGAAGGTGGTGAACCAGACCTCGTCGAGCAGGCGGTAGCGGTCGCGGCGCGAGCCCGGCTCGCGCTCGCGGCCGACCATGCTGACCTGCGTGAGGTAATTGACCGCGCCGGACACGGCCGCCGGGCTGATCTGCAGCGCCATGGCGAGCTCGGCGGAGGTCATGGAGCCGTCGTCGTCCGCGAGGAGCGCGGCGAAGACCCGCGACGCCATCCGCTGCATCCCCGCTTCGGTCATCTCGGACGCGAACCGCTCCACGAACCGCGACACCGCCTCCGCGTCGCGCCCGGAGCCCGCGCCCTGTCCGGTCTCGCCGCTCTCGGTCCCGGCCTCGGTCCCGGTTTCGCTGGTCATCGCCCGATCGTCTCCCCTGTTTTCCCGGCCCCCGCCGTAACGTCAACTTTATACGCTTCCTTAACTTCACAACTTTGTGAAAGTAGCGTACGTTCAGAAACATGACGAAGGCAATCACGGTGGCCGGACTGCACAAGTCGTTCGGTCGGACACACGCGCTGGACGGGCTCGACCTCACCGTCGAGGCCGGCGAGGTCCACGGCTTCCTCGGGCCCAACGGCTCCGGGAAGTCCACCACCATCCGGGTGCTGCTGGGCCTGCTGCGGGCCGACTCCGGCGCCGCCCAGCTGCTCGGCCGCGACCCGTGGCGCGACGCGGTGGAGCTCCACCGCAAGGTCGCCTACGTGCCGGGTGACGTCACGCTGTGGCGCAACCTCTCCGGCGGCGAGGTGATCGACCTGTACGGGAGCCTGCGCGGCGGCCTCGACCGGGCCCGGCGCGCCGACCTCGTCGACCGGTTCGAGCTCGACCCCACGAAGAAGGGGCGTACGTACTCCAAGGGCAACCGCCAGAAGGTCGCCCTCGTCGCCGCCTTCGCCTCCGATGTGGATCTGCTGATCCTGGACGAACCCACCAGCGGGCTCGACCCGTTGATGGAGGAGGTCTTCCAGGACTGCGTCGCCGAGGAGCGTGCGCGCGGGCGGACGGTCCTGCTCTCCAGCCACATCCTCAGCGAGGTCGAAACGCTCTGCGACCGGGTCAGCATCATCCGCCAGGGGCGGACGGTGGAGACCGGTTCGCTGGCCGACATGCGCCATCTGACGCGTACGAACATCAGCGCCGAGCTGGCAGGACCGCCCGACGGGCTCGCCCGTCTGCCCGGCGTCCACGACCTCGACGTCCAGGGCCTGCGCGTCACGCTCCAGGTCGACACGGACAAGCTGGACGCCGTGCTCAGGTCGCTCACCGCCTCGGGCGTACGGACGCTGACCAGCACCCCGCCCACGCTGGAGGAGCTCTTCCTGCGCCACTACGCGACCGCCGCGGCGGATGCCCCCGGGAGCGGCGAGGACGCGGAGGTGACAGCGCGATGACCGCCGTGACCACGACCGCCCCGGCCGGCACCCGGCACCGGCCCCGGGCCGCGACCGGGCAGCTCGCCGGGACATGGACGCTGCTGCGGCTCGCACTGCGGCGCGACCGGGTCATGCTGCCGATCTGGGTGCTCGCCCTCGGCGGCTCCTTCTCCTCCGTCGGCAGCTCCATCGCCTCGCTCTACGACACCGCCGCCCAGCGTGCCGGGCTCGCCGCGTCGATGAACGGCAACAGCTCGCTCCGGGCGATGTACGGACCGGTCTTCGACGACTCGGTCGGCGGGCTCGTGAGCTGGCGGATGGCCGCCTTCGGAGCGGTGCTGGCGGCCGTGATGAGCCTGATCGTCGTCGTCCGGCACACCCGGGAGGAAGAGGAGACCGGCCGTCAGGAGATGCTCTCCGCCGCGATGGTGGGGCGCCGCGCCCCGCTGACCGCCGCGCTCCTCACCGCGGTGATCGCGAACGCGGCCCTGGCGCTGGTGGTCGCGGCGGGCCTGGCGGGGGCCGGCGCGGGCGGCGCCGGGGCGGTGGCCCTCGCCCTGGCGGTCGCCGGGACGGGTGTGCTGTTCGCCTGCACGGCCGCGATCGCCGCGCAGTTCACCGAGAGCGCCCGTCTCGCCAAGGGACTGACGGCGGCGGTGATCGGTGCCGCGTTCGTCCTGAAGGCGGCGGGCGACTCGGCGGCGGACGACGGCTCGTCCGTGCTGACCTGGCTCTCCCCCATCGGCTGGGCGGAGAACGTCCGGGCGTATGCGGACGAGCGCTGGTGGGTGCTGCTCGTCCTCGCGGCGGCCGTGGCGGTCCAGGCCGTCCTCGCGTACGGCCTGGCCGGTCGGCGCGATGTCGGCATGAGCTTCCTGGCCACCAGACCGGGGCCCGCGCAGGGGCGGATCGCCACAGCCTTCGGTCTCGCGCTGCGGCTCCAGCGCGGTGCGCTGACCGGGTGGACGCTCTCCTTCGCCGTGGTCGGTGTCGCCTTCGGCGGGCTGACCGGCGGGGCGGCCGATCTCGTCGGTGACAACGCGAAGACCAGGGAGATCTTCGAGCGGATGGGCGGTCAGGCGGGCCTGACCGACGCGTTCCTCGCCGCGATGGTCTCCGTCCTCGGGATGGTCGCGGCGCTGTACATCGTCGCGTCGGTGCTGCGGCTGCACGGCGAGGAGACCGCCGGCCGCGCCGAGCCGGTGCTGGCGGGCGCGGTGAGCCGGACCGGGTGGGCGGCCGGTCATCTGGTCATCGCGTTCGGCGGCGCGGCCCTGCTCATGACGGCCGGCGGCCTCGGCCTGGCCGTCGGGTACGGCCACGAGCTCCCGGCCGTGCTGGGGGCGTCGCTGGCGCAGCTGCCCGCGATCTGGCTGCTGGGCGGGGTGACGGTCCTGCTGTACGGGGCGTTCCCGAGGGCGGCGGTGGCGGCCTGGGGCGTCGCCGGGGTCTGTCTGGCCCTGGGGTGGATCGGGCCCGCCGTCGACATGCCGCAGGCGGTGATGGACGTATCGCCGTTCACGCACCTGCCGAAGCTGCCGGGCGGCACGGGAATGGAATGGGGCCCGGTGCTCACGCTCACCGCCGTCGCGGCGGTGCTGACCGGGGCCGGGGTGGGGGCACTGCGCAGACGCGATGTCCTGACCTGACGGTGGCGCGGGGGCAGGGAGCCCCGGCGGGTGCAACCCCGCAGCGGTGCCCCCGCGTCACTCCGTTCATGGAGAACCGAAGCGAAGCCGTCCGCGGGGTCGTCGGATGCCTGGTCGTCGCCGCGGGCGGGGCCGCCGGAATGCTCGCCTGGGCGCCGTACGGCAGGCACGGCCTCGTGAGCGGCTTCGAGGGCGCGACGGAGTGGAACGTGCTCTGGCTCGGGCTGCCGGTCATGACACTCGGCGGTATCACGGCTGGGCTCACCCTCGTCGCCCTCGCGGGGCGGAAGTGGCGGCGGGCGCTCGGGGCGGCGGCGGTGCTCGCCGCGATCACCGGCTTCGGGGTGGCCTTCGACGTACTGGAGGGCCCGCCCCTGGCCTGCGGACCGGGATGCTGAGCCGCGGGGCGGCCGGGCGCCCGGCGGGCCCCGGCCCGCGGCCCGTCACAGCTCCACGCGCAGTTCCTTCAGCCCCCTGATCACATAGCCCGGGTTCCACTCCGGTTCGGCCGACAGCCGCATGCCCGGGGCGCGGCGCAGCAGTTCGCCGAAGGACGCGGCCAGTTCGACCCGGGCCAGCGGGGCGCCCAGGCAGAAGTGGATGCCCGCCCCGAAGGTGATGTGCGGGTTGTCCCGCCGTGCCAGGTCCAGCGTGTCCGGGGCGGTGAAGCGGGCGGGGTCGCGGTTGGCGGAGCCGAAGAGCAGCGCCACCTCCGAGCCGCGCGGAATGACCGTCCCGTCGATCTCGATGTCGTCCAGGACCCAGCGCTCGAACATCTGCAACGGGGTGTCGTACCGCATCAGCTCCTCGATCGCCGTCGGCAGCAGCCCGTGGTCGGCGCGCAGCGCGGCCAGTTGCCCGGGGTGGCGCAGCAGGGTCCACCAGCCGTTCACGGTGGTGTTGACGGTCGCCTCGTGGCCGGCGTTCAGCAGCAGCACACAGGTGGAGATCATCTCCTGCTCGCTCAGCCGCTCCCCCTCGTCGTGGGCGGCGATGAGCGCGGAGATCAGATCCGGACCGGGGTTCTCGCGCCGCTCCTCGATCAGCTCGCGCAGATAGGCGGAGAAGTCGAGCGAGGCGCGGACGGCGGCGCGGGCGGTCTCCTCGGACGGGTTCAGTTCGAACATTCCGCAGATCGCCGCGGACCAGGGCCGCAGCGGGGCCCGGTCGGACTCCGGGATGCCGAGCATCTCGGCGATGACGGCCACCGGCAGCGGCTCGGCGACCGCCGTGAGCAGATCGCCGCCGCCCGCCTCGACGAAGGAGTCGACCAGTTCGGCGGCCAGCCGCCGCACGGTCGGGACGAGCTGCTCGACCGTACGCGGGGTGAACGCCTTGGAGACCAGGCGCCGGATCCGGGTGTGGTCGGGGGCCTCCAGGTCGAGGAGCCCCTGCCCGTTGAGGGTGTGGAAGGGCTCGTGCCCGGCGGGCGGCAGTGTCCGGCCGAACTCCTCGTGGGTGAAGCGGTGCAGATACGTGCGGCCCAGGCGGCGGTCGCGCAGCAGGGCGGACACATCGGCGTGGTGCGGGACGAGCCACTGGTCGGTCGGCTCGAAACGGTGCACCCGGCCGGTGGCGCGCAGCGCGGCGTAGGCGGGGTACGGGTCGGCGACGAAGGCCGGGGACCAGGGGTCGAAGCGGGCATCGGCCGCGGAACGGTGAGACGGGTGCATGGGCGGACGCTAACCGCACCCCACCGCCACCGGCCACCCGCCCCGCACCCGGCCCGGCGCCCTCAGGACGGGGTGACCAGCCGGGCCTCGTACGCGAAGACGGCCGCCTGGGTCCGGTCGCGCAGCCCCAGCTTCACCAGGATGCGGCTCACATGCGTCTTGATGGTGGACTCGGCGACCACCAGGTGCGAGGCGATCTCGGCGTTGGACCGGCCCTGCGCGATCAGGACCAGCACCTCCGTCTCGCGCTCGGTGAGGTCGCCGACCCGGGAGAGGGCGGGCGAGCGCGGGGCCTGTGCGAGCTTCGAGAACTCGTTGATCAGCCGCTTGGTGACGGTCGGGGCGAGCAGCGCCTCGCCCGAGGCCACCACCCGTACCCCGTCGGCGAGCTGGCGCGCGGAGGCGTCCTTGAGGAGGAAGCCGGACGCCCCGGCGCGCAGCGCCTGGTACACGTACTCGTCGAGGTCGAAGGTGGTCAGCACCAGCACCTTGGCGTCCGCGTCGGCGGCGACGATCTCGCGGGTGGCCTCGATGCCGTTGAGTTCCGGCATCCGGATGTCCATCAGGACCACGTCGGGGCGGAGCGCCGCGACCTGGGCGACGGCCTGCCGGCCGTCGACGGCCTCGCCGACGACCTCGATCCCCGGCATGGCGTTGAGCAGCACCGAGAAGCCCTCGCGGACCATCATCTGGTCGTCCACGATCAGCACCCGGATGGACGGGGCGGTGGAAGTGCTCATGCCCGGTCCGCCTTTTCCAGAGGCACTGCCCGGTCCGCCTTCTCCCGGGGCTCGGAGCCGGCCTGTACGGGGATGAACGCGGAGATCTCGTAACCGCCCTCGCCCGTCGCCTCGGCCGTCATGTCCCCGTCCAGCATCGCGACCCGCTCCCGCATCCCGGTGATCCCGTGCCCGGCCCCCGGCGAGGGCTTCACCGGACCGGTGGGCGGCCCGTTGACGATCCGCAGGCCGAGCCCGCCCAGCACATAGCCGATCTCCACCTTGGCGGTGGCGCCCGGCGCGTGCCGCAGGGTGTTGCTCAGGGCCTCCTGGATGATCCGGTACGCGGACAGCTCGACGCCCTGCGGCAGTTCACGTACCGCGCCGGTGACCGTCTTCTCCGTCTCCAGGCCGGCCTCGCGGACATTGGCCAGGAGCCCGTCGAGCTGGGCGAGGGTGGGCTGCGGGGCGTCCGGGGCCTGGTAGTCCTCGGCCCGTACGACGCCGAGGACCCGGCGCAGCTCGGTGAGGGCGGCGACGGCGTTCTCCCGGATCGTGACGAAGGCCTGCTCCAGCTCGGGCGGCGGGTTCTCCACCCGGTACGGGGCGGCCTCGGCCTGGATCGCGACGACCGACATGTGGTGCGCGACCACGTCGTGCAGCTCCCGGGCGATGGTGGTGCGCTCCTCCAGCAGCGTGCGCCGGTCGCGTTCGACGGCGGTCACGGTGCGCTGCACGGTCACCTCGCGCTCCGCGTCCTGGCGGATCTGCACCATCGCGACCACGAGCAGAGCGAGCGCGGAGACCACGGCCATGCCCACGGTGGTGGTCCCGGGCCGCCAGACGGCGTTCTCCATGACCGTGCCGAGCAGTACGGTCAGGCCCCACATCCAGCCAGCGGTACGCGGCCCGGTCCTGGCCGCGACGACGACCAGCACGACCAGGTGCGCGAAGAACGAGCTGGGCCCCCACGGCCACCCGCCGTGCCCGACCACCGCGGTCACCGGGGTCAGCAGCAGCGACATCCAGAACGCCCCGACCGGCCTGACCAGGGTCATCAGGACGCTGACGGCCGGGAACACCGCGAGCAGCTCGGCGAGGGGGAATTCCGTCGCCGCGATCCCCGTCAGGAAGGTGAGGAGCGCCGCCGTCACCACCAGCGCGTGCGGCGCCCATACGGCACGCGCCCGTATCCGCTTCGGCAGCCGGCGGATCAGTGGCCCGTCCATCCGCAGCTGCGGCATCGGGCGATAGGCGAACGCGTCGTGCATGAGGGCCTGCCGGAGGCCGCCCATCGCCCCCGCGGCCATCCGGTACTCCGGACTTCTGCTCTTGGTCTCGGTCACGCCTCCACGGTAGGGGGCGGTCCGGGGCCCGGTCGTCAGCAGTGATACGGATCCTGCGCCGTCCGTCGCAAGTACTACGGAGTCCTCCGCACCGCGCCGTCCCGCCGCGTCCCCGCGCTCACCAGGCCAGTTGGGCGAGCTCCTCCGCCACCACCGCGCACGCGTCCGCCGCCGGATCGATCAGCGGGAAGTGGCCCACCTCGGGCAGCAGGGTCAGCCCCACCGTCTCGCCCGCCCTCGCCGCCGCGTCGACGAACGCCTCCGCGACCGCCTGCGGCACATCGGAGTCGGTGGTGCCCTGCACCACGGTGGTCGCGATGCCGGTGGGCAGCAGCACGGCCGGGTCGGCGTGCGCCGCCCGTTCCTCGAAGTCCTCCGCACGGCCGAGGAACTGAGCGACGCCCCCGGAGCACACGTCCAGCGCGACGGCGGTGGTGAAGTCGGCGAGCGGCGCCAGGGCGACGACCCCCCGCAGCTGCGGCGGCGTGGGCAGCCGCCACGGCGACCCCTCGGGCAGTACGTGCCGGGCGGCGGCCCACAGCGCCAGCTGCCCGCCCGCGGAGTGCCCGGCGAGAACGATCCGCCGGGCATCGGCCTGCGGGAGCTCCCGGGCCAGCAGCGCCGGCAGCGCGTCCATCGCCGCGGCGACGTCGTCGAAGGTCTCCGGCCAGCGGCCCGCCACCCAGTCGGCACCCCGCTGCGGCGGGATCCCGCCCCGCCGGTACTCGACGCTGGCGACGGCGAATCCGCGCCGGGCCAGGAAGTCCGCGAACGGCGACACATGCCGCCGGTCGTACGGCGCCCGCCAGACCCCGCCGTGCAGGACGACCACGACCGGCGCCCCGGTCCGCCCGTCACGCGGGGCGTAGAAGTCGATCAGCTGGTCGGGGTGGCTGCCGTAGGCGGCGGACGTGTCGGGGGCGACCGGTGGATGCGAGAAGGCCGACTCGGCCTCAGCGGCGTCCCGATCGCGCGCGGCAGAATCCGACATGCTGCTCCTACCGTCCTGTAGCTGTTGAGCCCAACTGGCCTGACCTGCGGGGACGGTACCAGTACCGAAGGGTTCCGTCCCCGCGGAGGATCACCGCGGGAGACCGGCTCCCGCGGAGGATCCCGCCACCTCTTCCGCCAGCACCTCGCTCAGCACCCGCGCCGCCCGCTCCACGTCCGCGAATCCGACGTACAACGGCGTGAATCCGAACCGCAGCACGTCCGGCCGGCGCAGGTCCCCGACGACGCCCCGGGCGATGAGTCCGCTCATCACCCGGTCCGCGTCCTCGCAGCGCAGCGCGACCTGGCTGCCGCGCTCCTCGGGGGCGGGGGTGATGGAGGGGACCCGGCCCTCGGGTGCGTACCGGGCGACGCACTCCAGGAAGAAGTCCGTCAGCGCCAGGGACTTGGCCCGCACCTCGTCGATGGACACCCCGTCCCACACGTCCAGCGCTGCTTCGAGCGTCAGCATGGAGACGATGTCGGGGGTGCCGACCCGGCCTCGTACCGCCCCGTCGGCCGGGGTGTACTCCGGGGTCATGCCGAACGGGTCGGCGTGCGACGTCCACCCCGGTAGGGGCGAGTCGAAGGCCGCCTGGTGGCGTTCGGCGACATAGATGTAGGCGGGCGAACCCGGGCCGCCGTTCAGGTACTTGTACGTGCAGCCGACCGCCAGGTCCACGCCGTGCTCGTCGAGGCCGACGGGCAGGGCGCCGGCGCTGTGGCACAGGTCCCAGACGGCGATGGCGCCCGCCCCGTGCACGGCGGCGGTGAGTCCGGGCAGGTCGTGGAGCCTGCCGGTGCGGTAGTCGACATGGTTGAGCAGCACGGCCGCGGTACGGGGGCCCAGCGCGCCGGGCACCTCGGCGGGGGCGACCGGGACGATCCGGTGGCCGGTCATCCGGGCCGCCGATGCGGCGATGTACCCGTCCGTGGGGAAGGTCGTCGCGTCGACGAGGATCTCGTCGCGCCCCTGCGGCGCCAGCCGGGTCGCGGCGACGACGGCCTTGAAGACGTTCACGCTGGTCGAGTCGCCCACCACGATCTGCCCGGCGGCGGCGCCGACGAGCGGGGCGATCCGGTCACCGATCCGTTCCGGCGCGGTCCACCAGCCGCTCTCGTCCCAGGACCGGATGCGCAGCTCGCCCCACTCGCGGGTGAGGACCTCCTGCACCCGGGCGGGCACGTGCGCGGGCAGCGCGCCGAGCGAGTTTCCGTCGAGGTAGACGGTGTCGTCGAGGGTGAACAGCTTCCGCCGGTCCGCGAGCGGGTCGGCGGCGTCGAGTGCCGCGGCCCGCGCGGCGAGGGACTCGGACAGGGCGGCGGAGTTCTCGGGCATGGCGGCGAAGGTCTCAGACATGGCTGCGCGCCGTCCACAGCTCGGGGAAGACGTTCTTCGTGGCCCGCTTCTCCAGCCAGGCGACCCCGGCGGAGCCGCCGGTCCCGGTCTTGGAGCCCATCGCGCGCCGGGTGGCGACGAGATGGTCGTTGCGCCAGCGCCACACCAGCTCGCCGACATCGGTGAGCGCCTCGCCGAACCGGACCAGGTCCTCGTGCTGTTCCGGGGCGGCGTAGATCTCCGTCCAGACCGCCTCGACCTCGGGGGACGGTTCGTACTTCCGCGTCAGGTCCCGGGTGAGCACGGACTGCGGCACGGCGAAACCGCGCCGGGCGAGCAGGGCGAGCGTCTCGTCGTACAGCCCCGGCTCGGCGAGCGCCTTCTCCAGCTCGGCGTGGACCCGGGGCGCGCCCCGGTGCGGGACCAGCATGGACGCGGACTTGTCGCCGAGCAGGAACTCCATCCGCCGGTACATCGCCGACTGGAAGCCGGAGCCCTCGCCGAGGGCGGAGCGGTAGGAGTTGAACTGGGCGGGGGTGAGCTGGGCGAGCGGGGTCCAGGAGGCGTTGAGCGCCTCCAGCTCCCGCACCGACCGCTTGAGCGCGTCGCGTGCGACGGTCAGCCGGTCCTCGCGCAGGGCGTGCGCGGCGGTCTCCCACTCATGGACGATGACGGTGAACCACAGCTCCATGACCTGTGTGGTGACCAGGAAGACCATCTCGCCCGGATCGTCGGAGCGAGGGTGCTGGAGATGGGTCAGGACATCCGCCTGGACATAGTCCTCGTACGGAGTCGTTCCCGCGAAGTCGAGGTGCGGGGTCTGCGCACCGGTGGCTTCGGGGTCGGGGTGGATCGTCGACATTGCTGTCTCCTCGACACAAGCTTCCGGGTAGCGGTCCGCCCCTTCCGTGAGGTGGTGGAGCTCCGGTCCCCTGTCCGCATCCTAAACGGACGCCCCAGGAGCACGCAGACCCCGCGGACGTACCACCTGTCCACGGGGTCCCGGGCGATGCTCCAGGGCTTCTCGTCCGGATCCTGCCGGGCTCGCGGGGGCCGGCTTGATCCAGTTGACAGACCCTAGCCGAGGGTCTCGGCGGCGGTCGGCGAGGAGTCGCGCAGGAAGGCCGAGCAGCGCTCGTACTCCTCCTGCTCACCGATGGCCTGGGCGGCCCGCGCCAGGGCGTGCAGGGCGCGCAGGAAGCCGCGGTTCGGCTCGTGCTCGAACGGTACGGGGCCGTGGCCCTTCCAGCCGGCCCTGCGCAGGGCGTCGAGGCCGCGGTGGTAGCCGGTGCGGGCGTAGGCGTACGACTCGACGACGCGGCCGCCGTCGAAGGCCTCGTCGGCGAGCTGCGCCCAGGCCAGGGAGGAGGTCGGGTACTTCGCGGCGACATCGGCGGGGGCCGTGCCGTTCGCGAGCAGCTCGCGCGGCTCCGGGTCGTCGGGCAGATGGGTCGGGGGAGGGCCCCCGAGCAGGTTCTCGTGGATCGACATGGGTTCAAGTGTGCCTGGCACTGGCGTGCCGGGGTACCCGGGCTCCGGGCACCCGGTCAGCCCGTGCCCGGGTTCTCCGGCTCCTCGTGCGCGGGTTCCAGGGGCGGGGCCGCGATGCCGCAGTGCACCGTGCACTCCGGGCGGGTCTGCTCCTCCTCGTCGGCCGCGGGCAGGGGGGTGCGTACCGTCGCCCAGGCGATCGCCGCCCCCAGCACGAGCAGCCCGGCGCACATCGGCATGGCCCGGCGGAAGGTCGAGGCGAACTCGTCCGCGTTCCGGTAGGCCTCCGGGCCCATTCCGGCGAGCAGCGGCAGCGCGGCCACCGCGATCAGCCCGGCGGCGCGGGCCGCCGCGTTGTTGATCCCGCTGGCGAGGCCGGCCCGTGCGGTGTCCACGGAGGCCAGGACGGTCGCGGTGAGCGGTGCGACCAGGGTGACGAGCCCGACGCCGAGGACGGCGACCGCGGGCAGCACATCGGTGAGGTAGCCGGAGACGGTGTTCGACCCGGGCCCGACCCGCAGCATCAGCAGCATGCCCGTGGCGGCGACCAGCGGGCCCACGGTGAGCGGGATGCGGGGCCCGATGCGCTGCCCCAGTTCGCCCGAGGCGGCCGAGAAGAGCAGCATCAGCACGGTCGTCGGCAGCAGCGCCGTGCCCGCGCCGAGCGCCGAGAACCCGGCCACCACCTGGAGCTGGATCGCGGCGAGGAAGAAGTAGCCGCCGAGCGCCGCGTACACGCAGAGGGTGATGACGTTGACGACGGTGAACTGCCGGGACGCGAAGATCGAGGGCGGCAGCATCGGGTCCTTCCGGGTCCGCTCCACGCGTACGAAGGCAGCGCCGAGCAGGACCCCGGCGACGGCCGCCCCGATCACCGCGGCGGACGCCCCCTGCCCCGGCGCCTCGATCAGCGCATAGGTCACCAGGGCGAGGGCGAGCGCCCCGAGCACGGCCCCCAGGACGTCGAAGCGCCCGTGCGCGCGCGGGTCGCGCGATTCCGGTACGTGACGCAACGCCACCGGCACACAGACCGCGGCGAGCGGCACATTGAGCAGGAAGACCCACCGCCAGCCCGGCCCGTCGACGAGCCATCCGCCGACGAACGGCCCGACGGCGGCCCCGACCCCGCCGAACCCCGACCACAGCCCGACGGCGCGGGCCCGGTCGTCGGGGTGGAAGCTCGCCTGGATCAGGGCCAGCGAACCGGGCGTCAGAAGCGCCCCGCCGATGCCCTGGAGGGCGCGGGCGGCGACCAGGACGGTGGCGTTCGGCGCCACACCGCACAGCACGGACGCGGTGGCGAACCAGACCACGCCGACGACGAAGACCCGCCGCCGCCCGTACCGGTCGCCCAGCGATCCCCCGAGCAGGATCAGCCCGGCGAGGGTCAGCATGTAGGCGTTGACGGTCCACTGGAGGGCGGCCAGGTCGGTGCCGAGGTCCTTGCCGATGCGGGGCAGGGCGACGTTGATGACGGTGGAGTCCAGCATGGCCATGCTGGAGCCGAGGACGGTGGTGAGGACGACCCAGCGTCCGGTGGCGGAGGCGACGCGGAGGGCGCCCGTCTCGGCTGCGTCAGGCATACCAGCAGCATCCCCGCTCCGGGCCGGCAGGGCCATCGGGCGGGGCGCCCGGCCGGCACCGGACGACCTACGACGCCCGCTCCGTCACCGCCCGTACGCCCCTGATCAGCGCCTCCACCCCGGCCTCCGCCTTGGAGCGCGGGCACCCCACGTTCAGCCGCACGAAGCCCGGCGCGCCGTACACCCCGCCCGGCATCACCGCGACCTTCTCCCGCTCCACCAGCACCCGCTGCAAGGCCTCGTCGCCGTCGACACCCGCGGGCCGAAGATCGATCCACGCCAGATAGCCGGCCTGCGGCGGCCGCCATCCCAGCTCCGGGAACTCCTCGTCCAGCCGCCGCGCGACCAGCGCCAGATTCCCGGCGACATACGCCCGGAGCTCGTCCAGCCAGGTCTCCGACTCCCGGTACGCGGCGATGTGCGCGGTCAGCGACAGCACGGCCGGGGAGGCGAGCCCCTCGGCCGTCTCCATCCGGCGCAGATACTCCGTCCGGTCGGCCGGATCGCCGATCAGCCCGTACGAACCTGTCAGCGCGGGGAAGTTGAACGCCTTCGACGCGGAGGTGACCAGTGCCCAGCGCCCCTCGCCCGCGACCCTCGTCCACGGCACGTGCGTATGCCCCTCGTGCACGAAGTCCGCGTGTATCTCGTCGCTGATCACCGCGACCCCGTGCCGTGCGGCGAGCGAGGCCGTCGCCTCCAGCTCGGCCGCCGTCCACACCCGGCCGGTCGGATTGTGCGGCGAGCAGAGGATCAGGACCTTGCTGTCGGGGCGGGCCAGCTCGCGCTCCAGCGCGGCCCCGTCCCCCACCGGCACCCCCCGCAGCTCCCGCCCGAGCCCGGTGACCGCCTTGCGGAAACCGTCGTACGTGGGGGTGTGGACGACCACGCCCTCGCCCCTCGACGTCCACATCTGCAGCAGCTGCGAGAGCTGGCTGAGCACGGACGGCCCGTACACCAGCCGGCCGGTGTCCACCTCGGTGCCGTACCGGGTCCGGTACCAGTGCTCTATCGCCGAGCGGAAGTCGTCCTGCCGCCAGTCCGTGTAGCCGAACACCCCGTGGTCGAGGCGGGAGCGCAGCGCGCTCAGCACCTGCGGGGCGGTCTCGAAGTCCATGTCGGAGATGGTGAACGGCAGCAGCCCGTCCACCCCGAACCGGTCCGCGACCCCGTCCCACTGGACGCACCAGGTGCCCCGGCGGTCGACGACGGTGTCGAAGTCATAGCGCGCGCTGGAACCCACAGCTACCCCTTGCCAATGTGTCTGTCGGACATGCCGTGGGCCCGGCACCCCACGGGTACCGGGCCCACGGCCACACTTCGTACCGGCTGCTACTTCAGCTTGGTGCCGGTGGAACGCAGGTTGGCGCAGGCCTCCGTGACGCGCTTGGCCATGCCCGCCTCGGCGGACTTGCCCCAGCTGCGCGGGTCGTAGACCTTCTTGTTGCCGACCTCGCCGTCGACCTTCAGCACACCGTCGTAGTTGCGGAACATGTGGTCCACGATCGGGCGGGTGAAGGCGTACTGGGTGTCGGTGTCGAGGTTCATCTTCACGACGCCGTTCTCCAGCGCGGTGGCGATCTCCTGCTCGGTGGAGCCGGAGCCGCCGTGGAAGACGAAGTCGAACGGGGATGCCTTGCCGTACTTGGCGCCGACGCCCTCCTGGAGGTCCTTCAGCAGCTCGGGACGGAGCACGACGTTGCCCGGCTTGTAGACACCGTGGACGTTGCCGAAGGAGGCGGCCAGCAGGTAGCGGCCCTTCTCGCCCAGGCCGAGCGCCTCGGCGGTGCGCAGCGCGTCGTCGACGGTGGTGTACAGCTCGTCGTTGATCTCGTGGGTGACGCCGTCCTCCTCGCCACCGGTCGGGGTGATCTCGACCTCAAGAATGATCTTGGCGGCGGCGGCCTTGGCCAGCAGCTCCTGGCCGATGGCCAGGTTGTCGGCCAGCGTCTCGGCCGAACCGTCCCACATGTGGCTCTGGAACAGCGGGTTCTCGCCCCGGGCGACGCGCTCGGCGGAGATGTCGAGCAGCGGACGCACATAGCCGTCCAGCTTGTCCTTGGGGCAGTGGTCGGTGTGCAGCGCGACCGTGACGTCGTACTTGGCGGCGACGATGTGCGCGAACTCGGCCAGGGCGACGGCGCCGGTGACCATGTCCTTGTTGTACTGACCACCCAGGAACTCCGCCCCACCGGTGGAGATCTGGACGATGCCGTCGCTCTCCGCCTCCGCGAAGCCGCGCAGCGCAGCGTGCAGGGTCTGGGTCGACGTCACATTGATGGCCGGGTAGGCGAACTTGCCTGCCTTCGCCCGGTCGAGCATCTCGGCGTAGACCTCGGGGGTTGCGATGGGCATCTGACCGCTCCTTGGGATATGCGGGTGTGCGTTGCTGGTTCCCTGACCTGGGGGCGACGTCATCGTCGCCCCTATCTTCCCAGACTCTCGTTCCGGCTCCACCCGGCCCTTCGCCTGGCCGGTCCCGCAGCTGCGCGGCAGACATGCGGAAGGGGCGGGCTGTTTCACGTGAAACAGCCCGCCCCCGGAAGAAGCCGCAGGTCAAGCCGGATGTCAGGCCGGGCCCCGGCCGGGCCGCATCCAGGCCTCGGCCGGACGCCGGGCCGGGCCTCAGGCCTCAGGCCAGGTCGAGATCGGCCACCGAGTAGACGTGGACGTACGGGAGGCCCGCCTCGGCGATGGCCGGGGCCGCGCCCCGCTCCACGATCACGGCCACGGCCACGACCTCGCCACCGGCCTCGCGCACCGCCTCCACGGCGGTCAGCGGCGAACCGCCGGTGGTCGAGGTGTCCTCGACCACCAGACAGCGACGGCCCTTCACGTCCGTGCCCTCGATGCGGCGCTGCATCCCGTGCGCCTTCTGGGCCTTGCGGACGACGAACGCGTCCAGCTCCTGCCCGCGCGCGGCGGAGGCGTGCAGCATCGACGTGGCGACCGGGTCGGCGCCCAGCGTCAGCCCGCCCACGCAGTCGTAGTCCAGCTCCGCGGTGGCGTCGAGCATGACCTGACCGACCATCGGAGCGGCCTTGCCGTCCAGCGTGATGCGGCGCAGGTCGATGTACCAGTCGGCCTCAAGACCCGAGGAGAGGGTCACCTTGCCGTGTACCACGGCCTTGTCCTTGATCTGCTGGAGCAGCTCAGCACGTACGTCACTCATGGCTACGAGCTTAGGGCCTGCCCGGCGGACCACCGCCGGGGTCAGAGCCTGCGCCAGCTCCACGTGGTCGAGATCTCCAGCGGGTCGATCGGGGTGACGTAGCGGGGCGCGGTGTTCAGCCCGTTCGGCGGGCCGGACTGCGGCTCCACGCAGACGGCCTCGTCCTGCTCGTCGTAGATCACGACCCACTCGTCCCGGCTCTTCACGGTCAGCTCCAGCTGCTCCGGCCAGGTGAGCGTCACCTCGACCCCGTCCGGCATCCCGAAGCAGTCGTCCCAGGGGCCGCTCAGGGGCGGGATGCGGCGGCCGGTCGGCAGATGGTCCTCGCCGCGCTCCTCCTGCCAGGCCGCGTCGAAGGCCAGCTGCACGTCCTTGCCGCCGTCGCCGAGGTTGCGCAGGAACCAGGGGTGCCAGCCGGCCTGCGCCGGGAACGAGTCCCCGTAGGTCTCGATGCCGAAGGCGAGCGTGAGCGAGTCCTCGGCCAGCTCGAAGGTCTGGGTCACCCGGCCGGGATACGGCCAGGGGTCGGCGAGGTCGTAGTAGAACGCAGCCTCCCGCTCGCCCAGTCGGGCGGTGCGCCAGACGCTGTCCCGGCCGGTGCCGTGGATGGCGTGCGGCGGGGAGTTCAGCGGCAGCCGGTGCGGGACGCCGCCGTTGTGGAACAGCCCGTTCCCGGTACGCCCGCACCACGGCACCATCGGGAAGCAGCCGTACCGCTCCCCCTGCCGCAGCAGCTCGGTGCCACCGATCCGCAGGCTGCCGATGCGGCAGCCATGGGCGGGGCTCACGGTCAACTCTGTGTCGCCGACGGACAGCCGGACATCCTTCTCGCTGCTACTCACCCGACCGAGATTACTGGCGCGGCGGCCACGGCCCGTCCCGTGATCCCTGGACACCGCACGCCGGCCTGGGTCACGGGCGGCCCTTACCGTCGCCGCCTCAGTGCCCGGCTCACCACCACGGCCGAGGCCAGCGCGAGTGCGGCGGCCGGGGCGACCCAGCGGAGCGTGGCACCCGCGGTGGTCGAATCGGGTGACGGGACGGGCGCGTACCGGCCGCGCGGCGGCGCGTGGTCGACCTCCTCGGCGCTGCGGCCGATCATGGTGCGTCTGGCGTGCGCGGCCTCCGCCGGGGGGCCGTCGGGGACGGTGAACTCCACCTCGGAGACGGGGTCGAGCGGGGGCGGGGGAACGGGCGCGTCGAAGACGGAGCCGGTGCCCGGGGGGTTCCCGGGCTCCTGGGACGCCTCGGACTCCTCGGGCTCCTCGGGCTTCTCCGCAGGGGGCGCCGCGTCGTCGGCAGCAGCCGCGCCGGTAGTGTCGGCCTCCTCCGCCGCCTCCTCGATGGCCTGCTCCACGGCTTCCCCGACGGACTTCTCGGCTTCCCCGAGCACCTCCCCCGGCTCGGCACCGCCCTCCGCACCGGCCGCCAGTGTCTCGGTCACCAGCTGCTGGGCGAAGCGGTCCAGCAGCCGGCGGGCCGCGGCGAGCGCCGCCGCCGCGTCCAGCTCCAGGAACCGGCCGTCACCGCTCGCCGTACCCGAGAACCCGATCGCCGTGCCGCCGTCCCGCTCGGTCAGCGTGATCGTCAGGGTCAGCTCCGCCGAGCCGCTGCCTCTCGCCTCGGAGCCCTCGCCGGTCACCAGGACCGCTGCTCCCCGCGCCCCCTCCGGTCCGTCCTGCGGCGCGTCGGTGAGCCCGAGCGCGCCGCGGTACGTGATCGTGTGGCCGTCGACCCGGATCCTGAGCCGGCCGGACAGCGGGCCCGCGGACGCGTCGGCGTCCTGCTGGAGCCCCGGCACGCATCGCGCGACGCGGGCGGGGTCACCCAGCGTCCGCCGCAGGGACGGGGCCGGAACCGGAACGAACACCTCATGCTCCATGGAAACCGAGCCTACTCAGCCCCGGCCGTCACGTCAGCGGTTCGGCCCCGCGAGGCCGCCGGGCACCGGCCCCGGACAGCCGGACCACGAACCATGGCGCCCGGACCACGAACCCGGGCCCTCTCGCCCCGCGCACGACCCGGGCTCACCGGTCCTCCCAGTACCGCGGATGCACCAGCGTCGACGGCGGCAGCCCCGGCAGCCGGGCCCGCTCCGTCTCCCGCCCCGCGTCCAGCAGCGCGGGCTCCGTCACCGAGCGCAGCTCCGGCGCCTTCGGGGCGAGGCCGAGCTCCGGCCGCTTCCCCGGGCCGGCGAGGACGAAGCCCCAGCCGTACGCGGGGCGCGCCCGGTGCGTGGCCCGGTCGGGGCCGGCCGCGGAGTCGGTGAGCCGGCCGCTCATCCGGTACGGGCGGGTGCGCAGGCCCGCCGCCCGCATCGACGCCTCGACCGTCCAGAACGTACGCGGCCGGGAGACCGGCGGGCCCCCGTGCACCACCAGCCGGCCGCCGGGCGCCAGCGACTCGGCGACCAGGCCGTAGAACTCCGCCGAGTAGAGCTTCGTGCTGGTGGAGATCCCCGGATCGGGCAGATCGGAGATCACCACGTCGTAGCGGCCGTGGGCCGCCCGCAGCCAGTTGAAGGCGTCCGCGGTGACGGCCGTGACCCGCGGGTCGCCGAACGCGTGGCCGTTCAGCTCCGAGAGCGCCCGGTCGGTACGGGCCAGGCGGGTGACGCCCCGGTCGATCTCGACCACGGTGACGGCGCGTACGTCCGGGTAGCGCAGCACCTCCCGGGCGGCGAGGCCGTCGCCACCGCCCAGGATCAGGACGCGGGCGTGCGGCCCGTTCATCGCCGGGTGCACCAGCGCCTCGTGGTAGCGGTACTCGTCGCGGGCGCTGACCCGCAGCCGTCCGTCCAGATACAGGTCCAGGGAGCTGCGGCCCGACCCCGTCAGCACCACCTCCTGCACCTCGGTCTGCACCGCGACCCGCACCCCGTCCCCGTACACGGCCCGCCGCGCCGCCCGCTCGAAGTCGTCGACCAGCACGGCGGTGACGGCCAGCACCACGATCACCGCCACGTTGGCCAGGATCAGCAGCCGGCGCGAGCGCGGGGTGAGATCGCGCCGGAAGACGCACAGCACCAGCGCCCCGCCCGCCGCCGCGTTGACCGCACCGGTGCACAGCGCCCCGGTGAGCTGCCCGAGCACCGGCAGCAGCAGAAAGGGGAACGCGAGCCCGCCGACGAGCGCGCCCACGTAGTCGGCGGCGAAGAGATCCGCGACGGCACCGCCCGCGTCCTGCCGGTCGACGCGCTGGATCAGGGTCATCAGCAGCGGGATCTCCGCACCGATCAGGATGCCGATCGTGAGCGAGAACCCGACCAGGGCGTACCGCGACTCCCCGATCCAGGCGAACGACGCGTACAGCACGAGCGCCGAGGAGCCGCCGACGAGCGCGAGAGCCGCCTCGATCAGCCCGAAACCCACTGCGGCACGGCTGCGTAAACGTTTCGCGAGAAGCGACCCGACGCCCATCGCGAACACCATCACGGAGAGCACGACGGACGCCTGGGTGACGGAGTCACCGATCAAGTAGGAGGCGAGCGCCACCAGTTCGAGCTCGTACACCAGACCACAGGCAGCACAGACGAAGACTGCGGCCAGCACGAGACACCGACCGGTTCTCGGCCGTACGGGAAGACACGCCGCGCCCCCTCGCAGCGACACCTGCTGGTCGATCATGATGCGAACGCTACGTCACGATCAGATGGCAGCCTGTCACCCACAAGGGTGCAAGTGGCGTGCTCACAACGGAGTTGGGACTTCTCGGAGTGCCGCCGCCGGCATCCGCACCCCCACTCGGGTGCGCGTCACCACCAACTGCCCCTCCTGCGGGTACGCGTGCCAGGTGCGCCACCGCACCTGCCCCTCGGTCCGCTGGGCCAGCATGGCGGTGAAGGCGTGCGGGCTGCCGGGGAACGTCCCGGCGAGACCCTGGGGATGGTCGGCCACCAGCGCGAGGAGTTCCTGCGCGCGCCCCGCGAACGAGCCCGCCGAGAGCGTCTCGACGCGCGCCGCGAATTCGTACTCCCATTCACCGAGTCGTTTGGAGACACCGAGCGGCAGCGGCGTACTGCTGCCGGGGATGCACGCCACGGTTTCGGAACAGGTGCCGCGCTTCTCCTCAAGAAGCACCTGGTGGGAGGCGCCGAGCAGGCGCATCTGCAGCCGGGCACCCGCGAGATCGAGATCGAGCACGGCCAGGGCGGGGAGCGGTTCACGCCCCAGCGTCCAGGCCAGGTCGGCCGCACGGGTGTCGGAATAGGCCGTCTGGAGGGTCGTGAGCATGAGTCGGCTCCGCAAGCAAGCATGGACGCATGGACAGGGGACGCCCCCGACGTGACACACGTGGGAGGTGGAGCGCCCGATCAGGTCCAACTGGGGTCCGAGGGCTGAATGTTCTCTCCACCGAGGGAACCACGAATAAGTCGCATCCACAGGGTTTTTACCCAACTTGCCGTGGTTTCCATCCGCTCGGGGGCCTCTCGGATCATCTGTTCACCGGCAACTCGCGAAAAGCCCCAACAAAAAGGTGTCCGGCGGGAGTTCACCCGCCGGACACCTCTGGAAACAGCCGTCCTGATCAGCTGCCTCCACCGCATCCGCCCCCGCCGCCGCACGACGATCCGCCGCCGCACGAGGAGTGGCCGCCGCCGCACGAATGGCCTCCGGAGTGCCCACCGGAGTGCCCACTGCTGCTTCCGCAGGACGTACCGCCGCCACTGTCACCCCCCGCCCACCAGCTGCCCCCGTTCGAGCTGCCGCCCGACCTCCGTCGCCCGCCGCGCCGGCCCGACACCTTCGCCCTGCCCCCGCCCCTCAGGACCGAGACCAACAGCGCGATCAGAGCGACCGCTATCACCACACCTACGCCTGCGAAGATCGACACCGACCTCACGTCCTTCCGTCCCCCGAAGCGAGGTCCCCCGCTTCCCCCGCGCCTGTCGCGTGTGTGGGGGATGCCCCCGCCCCCGAAGGGCCAAAGCAGACTTGAGCAACTCCAGAGCTTCCGCGCAGGATGGCAGCCATGACACAGGGACGACCGCTGCTCAACCGCCGCCTCGCCGGGTTCGGTACGACGATCTTCGCGGAGATGTCGGCGCTTGCCGTACGTACCGGCTCCATCAATCTCGGCCAGGGCTTCCCCGACACCGACGGCCCCGAGGAGATCCGGGAGGCCGCGGTCCGGGCGCTGCGCGACGGGCGCGGCAACCAGTACCCGCCGGGCCCCGGCGTCCCCGAACTGCGCACCGCGATCGCCGACCACCAGCAGCGGCGCTACGGCCTCACCACCGACCCCGACACCGAGGTCCTGGTCACCGCCGGCGCCACCGAGGCCATCGCCGCCACCCTGCTGGCCCTGCTGGAGCCCGGCGACGAGGTCATCGCGTTCGAGCCCTTCTACGACTCGTACGCCGCCTGCATCGCCATGGCCGGCGGCGTCCGCGTCCCGCTGACCCTGCGCGCCCCGGACTTCCGCCCCGATCTCGACGCCCTCCGGGACGCGATCACGCCCCGCACCCGGCTGCTGCTGCTGAACAGCCCCCACAACCCGACGGGCATGGTCCTCACCCGCGAGGAACTGACCGCGATCGCCGGACTGGCGGTGGAGCACGACCTCCTGGTGGTCACCGACGAGGTGTACGAGCACCTGGTCTTCGAGGGCGAACACATCCCGCTGATCTCACTGCCCGGCATGCGCGAGCGCACCGTCTCCATCTCGTCCGCCGGCAAGACCTTCTCGTACACCGGCTGGAAGGTCGGCTGGGTCGTCGCGGCCGCCCCGCTCGTCGCCGCCGTCCGGACGGCCAAGCAGTACCTGACCTACGTCAGCGCGGGCCCGTTCCAGTACGCCGTCGCCGAAGCACTGCGGCTGCCGGACACCTACTTCGAGGACTTCCGCGCAGACCTGCGCCGCAAGCGCGACCTGCTCGGCGACGGCCTGCGTGCGGCCGGGTTCGAGGTCCACCGGCCCCAGGGCACGTACTTCATCACCACCGACATCACCCCGTTCGGCGAGAAGGACGCCTACGCCTTCTGCCGCGCGCTCCCCGAACGCTGCGGCGTCGTCGCCATCCCCAACTCCGTCTTCTACGACGGCCCCGACGCCGGCCGCAGCCAGGTCCGCTTCACCTTCTGCAAGCGGAAGGGTGTGTTGGAAGAAGCGGTTACCCGCCTCAAGCGATTGACGGTCTGACAGGGGAGCGCGAAAAGAGTGCCGCCGGTTCGCTTCGGCGCCGGGAGCTGCTCAAGCCCCGCCCCCGAAGCGACCACGGCTCACTCGGTGTCTTTCGGATGCCGCGGGGAGGCGTACACGAGGATCACGGTGGAAGTCTCCGCGCTGACCAGGTAGCGCACTCGACCACCGCTGGTGACCTCGTACTCCCACTGCTCAAGGTCGGACCCTTTCCACGCTTTGGTCGCGTGCCTGCCTCGTAACTGATGCTGGCGATTCCAGTTGGAGCGGGACAGGGGGTCTCCTCGGAGGGCGTCGAGGCAGCGATGCGCGCTCGGCAACGCAACGCGGCACAGCTCCTCCCAGCCGGTCACCGCCTCCGTGGTTCCAAAGACGACGTTCCACCCGTTGAGGGGCGGGACACTGACCCGATCCCCTTTCTTCGGGCTCATCCACGCACCTCGACCGGGCCGAGGTCATCACCATCGAGCGGCCGCACCGACTCCCGGAGCTGGTCGGGATCGGCATTGATGCGAGCCGTGGCGCGCCAGGAGATGATCGCGCGATGCACCGCCTCTCCCGCCCCCAGTTCAGCAGCGTCCGACAGCGCTTCAAGGAGCTCGACGGTGAAGGCCCGAACTTCTTCCGCGTCCAGGTGCCGCACCCAGGGGAACACTTCAGGGAGCGCGAGAAGGAGCGACTTGGCGCCGTCGTCCCGCTTCATGAGTGCGAGGAAAAGCCGTGAGGCGGTGGTCAGGTTCTCCTCGTCATTCTGCGCCCGTGCTGCCGTGGTCAGCACCATGTCCGGCGCGTCCCGATGTGTCACGCGAAGGCGCCCCAGGGCCGCAGCCCTGGCCGCGACCCCTTTGGGGTTGCGGGAGAGATCGGTGAAGGAGACGGATTCCGTTTCTGCTTCCAGGCGCAGGCTAGACATGATCAGAGTGTACTCAGATCCTGTTCTGATTTCCAGTGCTGCCCGGCCATCGATGTGTACACCTTCGCGTTCCGCAAGAAGGACGACGTCCTGCACGAGGCGGTCGCCCGCCTGCGGCGTCTGGCGCCCTGAAACGGCAGCACCCCGGGGCGGCGGTCACTGGGACCGCCGCCCCGGGGTGGGGGTGTCACTGCCGTACGAGGGCTCAGGCGCTCGGCGGGACCGGGTCCTCGCCGTCCGCCGGCTCCTCGGCCGGGGCCAGGCCCAGACGCTCCTGGAGCCACTTGTCGAACTCGATCGAGGCGCGCACCCAGCTGACCGTCGACGACACGAAGTGCTCCAGGCTGACGCCCGTACCGATGAGCATCTGCGCCTCACCGATCAGACGGACCGAGATCTCGGTGTCCTCGGAGCCCTCCTCGGGCTCGTGGGTGTGCGTGTAGACCTTGGGCCACAGGGTGCGGCGGTTCCAGTCGTCGATCGCGTCGAGGAGGACCGGACGCTGGTCCGCGGCGTGCGGGCGGTCGTAGAACGTACGGACCGAGAAGACCTGCTGCTCGTCCTCGCCCCGGAACATGAAGTACGTGCGGAAGTCCTCCCACGGCGCCGCGAGGTCGCCCTCGTCGTCGACGACGTACTTCAGCTCCATCTGTTCGAGAAGCTGCTTGACGAGGTCCTGGTCAGGGACAACGGGGCCCTCGGGTCCTGCCGCCTGCGGTTCGGGCTGGCCCCCGAAATTCGGAATCGAGGACGGATCGATAGACATCGCTGGGTACTCCTGTGGATCGCACGTGGTTTCCTGCCGACGACCCTAGCCGCGTTTCGCCGCCAGGCCCTACGCACTGCGGGTAATCATCTGCGCATCGGCTCCCCGCGCCCGCGCCCAGGCAGTGGCGGCAAGAATCGCGCACAGCACTCCGAGGAGCCCGGACGCGCCGATGGTGTTCGCCGACGAGCCGGTCAGCTCCGTCGCCACACCCCCCAGGGCGACGCCGATCCCCTGCATGGCGGTCACCCCCGACCTGGCGAGCCCCAGCACCTGGCCACGCCGGTCGGCCGGGGTCAGAAGCACGAAGGTGGCCCCGGCGGTGATCTGGTACGCGGAGCACACCCCGGCCACCAGCAGCAGGAACATGGCCACGCCCACACTGGGATCGAGCCAGTAGGCGAGCAGCGGCAGATTCGCACCGACCGCCAGCGGCCCCAACAGGCGGCGCCGCGACTCGTCGCCGACCTTGGCCCGCCCCAGCAGGGCCGCTCCCAGCACCATTCCCGCCGGATGCGAGGCGAGCAGGAGTCCCACCGAGTAGGCGCCGCCACCGGCCTCGTCCGCGAACGGGGCGGCCAGTCCCTCCGGCAGGACCACGAACCCCGCAAGCCACCCCAGTGCGAGCAGCGACCGGAGCCTGCGGTCCGACCAGATCAGTGCGGCCGCGCCCCCGACCTGTGCGCCGAGCCGCGTCCTGCGGGCGTCGGCACTCGCCGTGGGACGGGCCTTCACGCCGAACCTGACCAGGGTCGCCGAGAGGAGGAAGGTCACCGCGTTCACGCCCAGGGACAGGTTGCTGCCCAGCCACGCGGCCAGCAGACCGCCACCGGCGAAGCCGACCAGCTGTCCGGTCTGGTGGGTGATCTGCATGACCCGCTGGCCGCGTTCGTACCTCTGCGCGCCGAGCACGGTGGGCAGCAGCGCGCCCTGGGCGGCACCGAAGGGCGCCTCGGCCAGCTGCGCCAGCACCAGCAGTCCGGCGAGCAGCGGCAGGGGCATCCCGGGCAGGGCCATCAGCCCGACCAGCACCATCCGCACCAGGTCGCAGCCGATCATGACCGTACGCCGGGGGAACCGGTCCGCCAGTCCGGACAGGAGCACCCCGGACAACAGAGCGGGCAAGGTGGTCAGCGCGTACGTCGCCGCGGTCCACCCCGGCGAGTCGGTGCGTTCGAACACGAGCAACGACAGGGCCACGCGGGCCAGTTGGTCACCCAGGATCGACTGAGCATAAGCAGCCCAAAGGGTACGGAATTCGCCAAGGTGAAAGAGATTGTCAGATCTGGGCTTTTTTGGCCCCGGATTTATCTCATCGCCCATCCGCTCGTTCATACGGGCACGCTACCGACTGCCGAATTCGACCCCCAACCTTGCTTGCGAGCAGGTCATGACGGGCCCACCGAGGTGTCCTGATTATTCCCTCACCGCTGGGCGGACACTGCCCGCACCCGCACGGAAGTCCCTTGTCAGGGGCGGGTGATGCGGTCCGTGGCGGCGCCGGTTCAGGAGATGCCGCCCACCGGTGCACAGCGAGGCGTTTGGCTCAATACCGATGTTGAACAATGGATCACCCCCGACGGCGACCGCTTTCACTTTCTCCCGAAATCACCGCAATGCATCGCCCCTTGCGCGGCGGCCTTCCGCACGGCAAGGGGCGAACGCATCGACGGTCCGTGTGCCTTCTACGCGGCGCCGCCCGGGGCCGCCGCGCCGGCGTCCGAGGTCGCGCGGCCGACGAGCAGGTCGTCCCCGACCCGGTCCACCCGGACGGTGTCCCCGTCGCTGACCTCCCCCGCGAGGATCTCCTTCGCCAGCCGGTCGCCGATCGCCGTCTGGATGAGCCGGCGCAACGGCCGTGCCCCGTACGCCGGGTCGTTGCCCTCCTCGGCCAGCCAGGCCAGGGCCTCGGGCGTGACGTCGAGGGAGAGCCGGCGGTCGGCCAGGCGGCCGGCGAGCCGGTCGATCTGGAGCTGCGCGATGTGCGCCAGCTCGTCGCCGGAGAGCGCGGAGAAGACCACCAGGTCGTCGAGCCGGTTGAGGAACTCCGGCTTGAAGGAGGCCCGGACGACCTCCAGGACCTGCCGCTTCTTCTCCTCGGGCTTGGTCAGCGGGTCGACCAGGAACTGGCTGCCGAGGTTGGAGGTCAGGATCAGGATGGTGTTGCGGAAGTCCACCGTCCGGCCCTGTCCGTCGGTGAGCCGGCCGTCGTCGAGGACCTGGAGCAGGATGTCGAAGACCTCGGGGTGGGCCTTCTCGACCTCGTCCAGCAGCACGACGCTGTAGGGGCGGCGGCGGACCGCCTCGGTGAGCTGGCCGCCCTCCTCGTAGCCGACGTATCCGGGCGGGGCGCCGACGAGCCGCGCCACGCTGTGCTTCTCGCCGTACTCGCTCATGTCGATGCGGACCATGGCCCGCTCGTCGTCGAACAGGAAGTCGGCGAGGGCCTTCGCCAGCTCCGTCTTGCCGACACCGGTCGGGCCGAGGAAGAGGAACGATCCGGTGGGCCGGTCGGGGTCGGCGATTCCGGCGCGGGTACGGCGCACCGCGTCCGACACCGCACGCACGGCCTCGCCCTGCCCGATGAGGCGCCTGCCGAGCTCGTCCTCCATGCGCAGCAGCTTCTGGGTCTCGCCCTCCAGCAGGCGTCCGGCGGGGATGCCGGTCCAGGAGCCGACGACGTCGGCGATGTCGTCCGGGCCGACGCCCTCCTTGACCATCGTGTCCTTGGCCGCTTCCTGCTCCGCCTCGGACGCCTCCTCCAACTCCCTCTCCAGGCCCGGGATCTCGCCGTAGAGAAGCTTGGACGCGGTGTCGAAGTCGCCGTCGCGCTGGGCGCGTTCGGCCTGGCCGCGCAGTTCGTCGAGGCGCTCCTTCAGCTCACCGACACGATTGAGGCCCTGCTTCTCCTTCTCCCAGCGGGCGTTGAGGCCGCGCAGCTCCTCCTCCTTGTCGGCGAGGTCGCGGCGGAGCTTCTCCAGGCGCTGCCGGGAGCCGGGGTCGGTCTCGTTCTTGAGGGCCAGCTCCTCCATGTGGAGGCGGTCGACGGCGCGCTGGAGCTCGTCGATCTCGACGGGCGAGGAGTCGATCTCCATGCGCAGCCGGGACGCCGCCTCGTCGACCAGGTCGATGGCCTTGTCGGGGAGGAAGCGGGAGGTGATGTAACGGTCGGACAGGGTCGCGGCGGCCACCAGCGCGGAGTCCGCGATGGAGACCTTGTGGTGGGCCTCGTAGCGGCCCTTGAGCCCGCGCAGGATCGCGATGGTGTCCTCGACGCTCGGCTCGGCCACCAGCACCTGCTGGAAGCGGCGCTCCAGAGCGGGGTCCTTCTCGATCCGCTCGCGGTACTCGTCGAGCGTCGTCGCGCCGACCATGCGCAGCTCGCCGCGGGCCAGCATCGGCTTGAGCATGTTGCCGGCGTCCATGGCGGAGTCGCCGCCGGCGCCCGCGCCGACGACGGTGTGCAGCTCGTCGATGAAGGTGATGATCTGCCCGTCGCTGTCCTTGATCTCGGAGAGGACGGTCTTCAGGCGCTCCTCGAACTCACCGCGGTACTTGGCGCCCGCGACCATCGCGCCGAGGTCGAGCGAGACGAGCCGCTTGTTCTTCAGCGACTCCGGGACGTCGCCCTTGACGATGCGCTGGGCGAGGCCCTCGACGACGGCCGTCTTGCCGACGCCGGGCTCACCGATGAGCACGGGATTGTTCTTGGTGCGGCGGGACAGGACCTGGACGACGCGGCGGATCTCCTGGTCGCGCCCGATGACCGGGTCGAGCTTGCCCTCGCGTGCGGCCGCGGTGAAGTCCGTACCGAACTTCTCCAGCGCCTTGTACTGGCCCTCCGGGTCGGGTGTGGTCACCCGGCGCCCTCCCCTGCTCTTCTCGAATGCGTCCAGCAGCTTCTTCGCACTGGCCCCCTGCCCACCGAGGATCTCACCGGCGCGGCCGCCCTCGGCGGCGATGCCGATCAGCAGGTGCTCGGTGGAGATGTAGTCGTCACCGAGCTCCTTCGCGCGCTGCGCGGCATCGGCGATGACGGCGAGCAGCTCGCGGTTGGGCTGCGGCGGGGCGACGGTCGACCCGGTGACGCTGGGCAGCGCGCCCAGCAGCCGCTCGGTCTCGGTGCGTACGGCGATCTGGTCGGCCTCGACGGCGGCGAGCAGATCGGTGATGTTCGCGTTGTCCTCGCCCGCGAGCAGCGCGAGCAGCAGGTGCCCGGGGGTCAGATCGGGGTGCCCGTCCTTCACGGCCCTGCTGGTGGCCGCGTTGATGGCGTCCCGGCTCTTGTTGGTCAGCTCGGCGTCCACGTGCGCTTTCTCCTCCTTGCGGCGACTTGCCCTCTCGACAACACTGACTTAGTCAACGTGCATAAAGTTGAGTCTATTCCACTCAAGCCAATGTTGAGTCTACTCCACTCAACTTGATGCCGGGAGCTGTCCGCGCGGGCCCCGCCCTCGTCCCGGTGCTTCGAGTGAACCGGCCGCACCGGCCCTCCGCCACCGCAGCGGGCCCACGGCACGGCCGGCGCCGCGCCCGCGCTGCCTACGCTGTCCCCATGGCAGTAGACGTGACGAACCCCGGCCCCGAGTACCTCGCCTTCTGGCGCGCACGCCATGTGTGCACCCTGACCACGCCCCGTCCCGACGGCACACCGCACGTGGTGCCGGTGGGCGTGACGTACGACCCCGGGACGGGGCTGGCGCGCGTCATCACCGGCAAGAACACCCGGAAGGCCGCAAACGTCCTGGCCGCGGGCCCGGACGGCGCACGGGTCGCCGTCTGCCAGATCGACGGGCGCCGCTGGGCGACGCTGGAGGGGCGCGCGACGGTGCGCACGGAGCCGGAGGCGGTGGCCGACGCGGTACGCCGCTACACGGAGCGCTACGGGCGCACGCCGAAGCCCAACCCGGACCGGATCGTCATCGAGATCGCCGTGGACCGGGCGCTCGGCAGGGCCTGAGCGGTCCGCGGGCCGGGGGCCGCGCCGGGCCGGGGAAGACACGGCGGGCGCGGCCGGGAAAAGCACAACGGCGCCATCGTGTTCAGGTCACGATGGCGCCGTTGTGTGGGGGAGTGACTGAGCGACATGGAACGACGGGGGATCGCTCAGGCACTGCGGGGGGTGGCGGAGATAGTCTCTGGCTCGAACAGCTGGTGGTCCCGCCGGTCGAGGTTGACGAAGATCATGTCGTACCGGATCGCACAGCGAACGGGCTGCGGTGCTCCGCGCGGCTTGCGCAGGCAACGGTAGGCACGTACTTCGTCGTCTTCTTCACGTGCGACAACGATGGGGTCGCCGAACAGAGTGACCATCAACGAGTCGCCACAGTGGGGGATGGCAGTGACGAGATCGATGAAATGCCAGCCTGATCGGTAGGCCGTGGCCATCTCTCGCCGGAAGGTCCGGTCGTCCGGCGGGATGGTCATGCGCCTGTGCGGGCCGTGGCGGAGCCGGTGGGCGAGACCCAGCCGATGTCGGACGACTTGGCAGGTGCGACCGGCCACCCGATGTCACCATCGGCCGCGGCCTGGACGACCCAGCCGATGTCGGACGACTTGCCGGGCGAACCCCAGTCGATGTCACCGTCGGCCGCAGCCTGGACGACCCACCCGATGTCGGACGACTTGGCAGGTGCGACCGGCCACCCGATGTCACCGTCGGCCGCAGCCTGGACAGCCCACCCGATGTCGCCACCGGCAACACTGTCCTCGCTCCAGCCAATGTCGCTGCCGCCCAGCAGCCCGATGCCCAGGGCCGCGACGAACGAGACGGCAAGCGCCGAGCGATGCATTCGCTTATACATAGTCGGCTTCGTCCTCACTTGTGGATTCTTCTCCCCCGCACCTAAGACGATGTCTCACCTGGGCACGCCAGCACCACTGAGTAGATGCATCATGTTCCTGCATGTTCAGGAACCTGGGGGGTGACGATATGACCACAAGCAACACAAAGCCGACACATTCTCACGGGATCACCGAACTGTGCGACGCGGGAGCACGCCTTTACGCCAGCGCTTTGCGGCTGGGACGCATCGCCCGCGTCGAAGTGGAACCGGCGCCCTGCCTGATGGAGTTCGCGCTGCTGCATCCCGATCCGGACGACGCGGCCTGGCTCCGGCCCGTTCCGCCGTCCACCGCTCTTGCGCAATATCTGCATCCCATCGAGCGCGAGATCCTGGAACGGCGCCGGCACTCGGTCGAACTGACGGAGTCGTTCGAGCCGTTCATGGACATCAGCACTCTGGGGCCGCCCAGCACCCACGCCATCACCGTGCTGGAGGGCGGGAACCGGATCAACGCGGCCCTCGATCTCGCCACCGCAGAGTGCCGCACCGAAGTGCTCACCGTCCAGCCCGGCGGCGGCCGGACCGAGCATCGTCTGAGCAAGTCGCTGGAACGCGGCCTGTCCGTGATCCACCGCGGCGTCAGCATGCGCACCCTCTACCAGCACACCGCGCGCCACAGCCCCAGCACACTCGCGTACGCGGAACGCATGACCGACGACAACGTGGAAATACGCACGCTCGAAGAGCTCATCGGCCGCCTGATCGTGTTCGACCGGACCGTCGCCTTCATCCCGGCCAGCGACGACGACCACGTCGCCCTGGAACTCCGCCACCCCGGGCTCGTGCAGTACCTGGCCAACGTGTTCGAGCACTTCTGGACCAGGGCGGCTCCGCTGCGGGAGGAGGTCAAGTACGAACCGACCTCCCTGGGCATCAGCGGGGTCCAGCGCTCCATCGCCCAGCTCCTCGTGGAGGGCCACGTGGACGACTCCATCGCCCGCCGTCTCGGCATGAACGTCCGCACCTGCCGGGCCCATGTCGCCAAACTCGCCGCCGCGCTCGGCAGCAACAGCCGGGCCCAGCTCGGCTATCTGATAGCCCGGTCGGGAATCCTGGAAGAGGAGCAGAACTGAGGCGCCGCCCGCCCCGCGAGCAGCTTCCCCCTTCGCGTCGGTGTACGGCAAAGGGCCGGGGAACCGACCCGTGAGTCGGCTCCCCGGCCCTTCGCCGTGCGGGCGGGCGGTCCACCAGGCACAGCCGTGCCCGGTCGCCCGTCCCGCTCAGTCCTTCGGACGCTTCGGCCGCCAGACCACCAACGCGCTGGTCTGCTGCACGTCCTGATACGGCACCAGATCGCGCCGGTACGAGGCGTGGACCTGGGCCTCGCGCTGCTGCATCGCCTGTGCCGCGCCGTCCACGGCCGCCGAGAGCTCGGCGACACGCTGCTGGAGCGCGGCAACCTGGTTCTCCAGCTCGATGATGCGCTTGATGCCGGCGAGGTTGATGCCTTCGTCCTGCGACAGCTGCTGCACGGTGCGCAGCAGCTCGATGTCGCGGGCCGAGTAGCGCCTGCCGCGCCCGGCCGTGCGGTCGGGCGAGACCAGGCCGAGGCGGTCGTACTGGCGCAGCGTCTGCGGATGCAGGCCCGAGAGCTGGGCCGCGATCGAGATCACGTACACCGGTGATTCATCGGTCAGTTCGTACGGATTGCGTCGTCGGCCGTCCACCTCAAGCTCCCTTCGCCGCCTGGAACAGTTCCGCCCGCGGGTCCTGGCCCGCGGTCGCCTTCCGGTAGGCCTCCAGTGCGTCCCTGGCCTCGTCGCTGAGGCCCTTGGGGACCGCCACCTCGACGGTGACCAGCAGGTCGCCCCGGGTGCCGTCCTTGCGTACGGCGCCCTTGCCGCGGGCGCGCATCGTGCGCCCGTTGGGGGTGCCTGCGGGCAGCTTCAGGGTGACCGGCGGTCCGCCGAGCGTGGGCACCTTCACCTCGCCGCCCAGCGCCGCCTCCGTGAAGTCGACGGGCACGGTGACCGTGAGGTTGTCGCCCTTGCGGCCGAAGACCGGGTGGGCGCCGACGTGGACCACGACATACAGATCGCCGGCCGGTCCACCGCGCTCGCCCGGGCCGCCCTTGCCGCGCAGCCGGATCCGCTGGCCGTCCGAGACGCCCGCCGGAATCCTGACCTGCATGGTCCGGGAGGACTTCGCCCGTCCGCTGCCCTTGCAGACGTCACAGGGGTCCTGGGCGATGAGGCCCCGGCCCTTGCAGTCCACGCAGGGATCGGTGAGCGAGAAGCCGCCGCCGGTGCCGCGCGAGACCTGGCCGGTGCCGAGACAGGTCGGGCAGACCCTGGGGGTGCCGTTCTTGTCACCGGTGCCGGAACACGCCTTGCAGGGCGCCTGGCTGGACATCCGCAGCGGGACCGTCGCCCCGTCGACCGCCTCGGTGAAGCTGAGCGTCACCTCGGACTCGATGTCCTGGCCGCGTCGCGGCTGCACCCGTGTCCCCGTACCGCCCCGGTTGAACAGGCCGCCGAAGACATCGCCCAGACCGCCGCCTCCGCCGCCGAAACCGCCGGCTCCGCCGCCCTGACCGCCGCCCTGGCCGCCTCCGAAGAGGTCGCCGAGGTCGAAGTTGAAGTTGCCTCCCGCGCCTCCGGGCCCGGCCCTGAAGCCGCCGTTGCCGAAGAGGGCGCGCGCCTCGTCGTACTCCTTGCGCTTCTTGCTGTCACCGAGGACGTCGTTCGCCTCGGAGATCTGCTTGAAGCGTTCCTCCGCCTTGTCGTCGCCCTTGTTGGCGTCCGGGTGGAACTCGCGGGCGAGCTTCCGGTACGCCTTCTTGATCTCGGCGTCGGTGGCGTCCTTGGGGACGCCGAGGACCTTGTAGTAGTCCTTCTCGACGAAGTCCTTCGTGCTCATCGACGTCCCTCCTTCCGGACGATCGGCCATGCGACCGGCCCGTGGGCCGGTCGCATGGCCGGGCGGTGTGCGGCGAGATGGTCAGACGGGATGTCAGACCTCCTCGGTGCCACCGCTCTCCTCGTCGGTTGCCTTCTCTTCCTTGGCCGCTGCCGGTGTCGCACCCGGCTGGGGTTCGGCCACCGCCACCCGCGCGGGGCGGATGGTGCGCTCGCCGATCCGATACCCCGGCTGCAGGATCGCCACGCAGGTCGTCTCGGTGACATCCGGCGCGTACGAGTGCATCAGGGCTTCGTGGATCGTCGGGTCGAAGGGCTCGCCCTCCTTGCCGAACTGCTGCAGGCCCAGCTTGGCGACGACCGTCTCGAGAGACTCGGCCACCGACTTGAACCCGCCCACGAGCTCGCCGTGGTCCCGGGCCCGGCCGACGTCGTCGAGCACGGGCAGGAGCTCGGACAGGAGACCCGCTACGGCGATCTCCTTGACCGTGGCCCGGTCCCGCTCGACGCGGCGGCGGTAGTTCTGGTACTCGGCCTGGAGCCGCTGGAGGTCGCCCGTGCGCTCGTTGAGCGCGGTGCGGACCTGGTCCAGCTGCGCGGTCAGGCCGACTGTCTGTACTGCGTCCCCGGCCGGGGCCGCCCCCTCCTCCGAAGAGGAGGAAGAGGCGTCCTTCGGCTCAGCTCCGTCAGGGGTGGCGCCGGAGGGGACGTCGGGCTTCTCCTCGAAGCCCGGGGTCTCCTCGGTCACACCGCACCGCCCTTGGCGTCCTTCTCGTCGTCCACGATCTCGGCGTCGACGACGTCGTCGTCGGCCTTGCCCTGGGCGCCCGGCTGCGGGTCGCCCTGCGGGGCGCCGTCGGCCTGGGCGTTGGCGTACATCGCCTGGCCCAGCTTCTGCGAGACGGCCGCGACCTTCTCGGTGGCGGTACGGATCTCGGCGGTGTCCTCGCCCTTGAGCTTCTCCTTCAGCTCGGTGAGCGCGGTCTCCACCTCCGTCTTCACGTCGCCGGGGACCTTGTCCTCGTTGTCCTTGAGGAACTTCTCCGTCTGGTAGACGAGCTGCTCGCCCTGGTTGCGCGACTCGGCGGCCTCGCGGCGGCGGTGGTCCTCCTCCGCGTACTGCTCGGCCTCCTCACGCATCCGGTTGACCTCGTCCTTCGGCAGCGAGGAGCCGCCGGTGACGGTCATCTTCTGCTCCTTGCCGGTGCCGAGGTCCTTGGCGGCGACGTGCATGATGCCGTTCGCGTCGATGTCGAACGCGACCTCGATCTGCGGGACGCCACGCGGGGCCGGCGGCAGGCCGGTCAGCTCGAACATTCCGAGCTTCTTGTTGTACGCCGCGATCTCGCGCTCGCCCTGGTAGACCTGGATCTGCACGGACGGCTGGTTGTCCTCGGCCGTCGTGAAGATCTCGGAGCGCTTGGTCGGGATCGTGGTGTTGCGCTCGATGAGCTTGGTCATGATGCCGCCCTTGGTCTCGATACCGAGGGACAGCGGGGTGACGTCGAGGAGCAGGACGTCCTTGACCTCACCCTTGAGGACACCGGCCTGGAGCGAGGCGCCGATGGCGACGACCTCGTCCGGGTTCACACCCTTGTTGGCCTCCTGGCCACCGGTCAGCTCCTTGACGAGCTCGGCGACGGCCGGCATACGGGTGGAGCCACCGACGAGAACGACGTGGTCGATCTCCGAGAGCTGGATGCCCGCGTCCTTGATGACGTTGTGGAACGGGCTCTTGCAGCGGTCCAGGAGGTCGGCCGTGAGCTGCTGGAACTGCGAGCGCGTGAGCTTCTCGTCCAGGTGCAGCGGGCCCTCGGCGGACGCCGTGATGTACGGCAGGTTGATCGTGGTCTCGGTCGAGGACGAGAGCTCGATCTTCGCCTTCTCCGCGGCCTCGCGCAGACGCTGGAGAGCCATCTTGTCCTTGGACAGGTCCACGCCGTGACCGTTGGCGAACTGCTTCACCAGGTAGTCGACGACGCGCTGGTCCCAGTCGTCACCACCGAGGTGGTTGTCACCGTTGGTGGCCTTCACCTCGACGACGCCGTCGCCGATCTCCAGGAGCGACACGTCGAAGGTGCCGCCACCGAGGTCGAAGACGAGGATCGTCTGGTCGTCCTTGTCGAGCCCGTACGCCAGCGCGGCGGCGGTCGGCTCGTTGACGATACGCAGGACGTTCAGGCCTGCGATCTCGCCGGCCTCCTTCGTCGCCTGACGCTCGGAGTCGTTGAAGTACGCGGGGACGGTGATGACCGCGTCGGTCACCTTCTCGCCCAGGTACGACTCGGCGTCACGCTTCAGCTTCTGCAGGATGAAGGCGCTCATCTGCTGCGGGTTGAAGCTCTTGCCGTCCAGGTCGATCTTCCAGTCAGTGCCCATGTGGCGCTTGACCGAGCGGATGGTCCTGTCGACGTTGGTCACTGCCTGGCGCTTGGCGACCTCGCCGACCAGCACCTCGCCGTTCTTCGCGAAGGCGACGACGGACGGCGTGGTCCTGGCGCCCTCTGCGTTGGTGATGACGGTGGGCTCGCCGCCTTCGAGAACGCTGACGACGGAGTTAGTCGTGCCCAGGTCGATGCCGACCGCACGTGCCATTTCAATTCCTCCAGCTTGACTACTTGAGTGGATCTGACTCAAGGATGCATGACACCCGTCCCACTGTCAACAGACCTGAGTCGAGCGGACTCAACTATCGTGCGGACACCTACCGCCACCTGCGGATTTCCCCATGCGAGACGCGCACGGGAAGGCACCTGCGAGATACGCGCGGGCCGATCGCGCGCGACACTCGCCGCCCCCTGGCCACGCAACCCCTCCCCATCATCGCCGCATGGGATCGTTCTGTCACAAAATGCAGTGAGCCACGCAAAACCGGCACTCGATCCGCCGCGAACCCCGGGCAGGTGCGAACGATGCAGACACAGCAGAGACAGAGGCAGAGCGCGGTGCGCGCAGGGCGAGGACGGCCGCGCCGGGAGCGACCGTCGGCCAAGCGCGTACTGGACCTGACCCTCGGCTCGGCCCTCCTGGCCCTGACCGCCCCGCTGCTCGCCACGGGCGCCGCCGTCCTGGCGGCACGGCGGCCCCCCGGCGGCGTACTGACCCACTCACCACGGGTCGGGCAGGACGGCCACGTCTTCGTACTGCGCTCGCTGCGCACCCGGCGGCTCCGGCTCGACCTGCTCTCCAGGCTGCCGTACGTCGTACGGGGAGACCTCTCCCTGGTCGGCCCGGAGCCCCTGACCCCGGACGAGGCGGAGGCGGGACGCGCCGCGTACCCGGGCACCTCCCCCGCCGCGAGACACTGGCGGCAGGAACTGAAGCCGGGCCTCACCGGCCTGGCGCAGGTGCGCTCCCGCTCCGGGATGCCGTGGGACGAGCCGGCGCTGCTGGACCAGCACTACGCCGAGCACCACGGAGTGGGACTGGACCTGGCCATCCTGGCGAGGTCGGTGCATGCTCCACTCCGCGAGGCGGCCCGAGGGCTCACCCGGCGCGGAAAGGCACGCCTGAGCGACACAGATCACCGCCTGTCCGGCTACAGCGCGACAGAAGAAGTGGGTAGTGTCAGCACAGACTGATTAAGTTACTGCTTAGTAATCACAGATAATCGCCAGTACGCGTCTCATCGACGCCGGATCCGACCCTCCCCACCCTCGCAGGCCCGAGGAGCCCCCAAATGCAACTCGCCGCGATCATCGTGTCGCTGGTTCTGATCGTGGTCGGCGTGGCCCTGTTCCTCCGCGCCCTCCTGCAGATCTACAACTTCATGCGGCTCGGCCAGAACGTGCCCGCCGGCACCCGCACGGACGAGCCCGCACAGCGCACCGTCACCGTGGTCAGGGAGTTCCTCGGCCATACCCGGATGAACCGCTGGGGCATCGTCGGTGTCGCGCACTGGTTCGTGGCGGTGGGCTTCTTCTCGCTGCTGCTGACGATCGTCAACGCGGTCGGCCAGCTCTTCAAGGCCGACTGGATCCTGCCGATCATCGGCGACTGGGCGCCGTACAACGTCTTCGTCGAGTTCATCGGCACGATGACCGTGCTCGGCATCCTGACCCTGATCGTCATCCGCCAGCTGGCCCACCCGCGCAAGCCGGGCCGCAAGTCCCGCTTCGCCGGGTCCAACTTCGGCCAGGCGTACTTCGTCGAGGCCGTCATCCTCATCGTCGGCGTCTGCATCTTCATGCTGCACGCCCTCGAAGGCGCCCAGCACCACGTCGCCGGCTACGAGTCCTCCTTCTTCATCTCGTACCCGGTGGTCAACTGGCTGGAGGGCATGGACGTCTCCACCCTCCAGAACCTCACCTACTTCTTCGCCGGCCTGAAGATCGCGACCTCCTTCATCTGGATGATCACGGTCGCGCTGAAGCAGGACATGGGTGTCGCCTGGCACCGCTTCCTGGCCTTCCCCAACATCTGGTTCAAGCGCAACGCCAAGGGCGAGACCTCGCTCGGCGAGCTGCTCCCGATGACCTCCGGCGGCAAGGAGATCGACTTCGAGGACCCGGGCGAGGACGACGTCTACGGCGTCTCGCAGATCGAGCACTTCTCCTGGAAGGGCCTGCTCGACTTCTCCACCTGCACCGAGTGCGGCCGCTGCCAGTCGCAGTGCCCCGCCTGGAACACCGGCAAGCCGCTCTCGCCCAAGCTCCTGATCATGTCCCTGCGCGACCACGCGCACGCCAAGGCCCCGTACCTGCTGGCCGGCGGCGGCAAGACGATGGAGGGCGAGGAGAAGGCGTCCGAGGAGCAGCTCAAGGACGTCCCGGCCGCCGCTCTCGCCGAGGCCGAGCGCCCGCTGATCGGCACGGCCGAGGAGAACGGCGTCATCGACCCGGACGTGCTGTGGTCCTGCACCACCTGCGGTGCGTGCGTGGAGCAGTGCCCGGTCGACATCGAGCACATCGACCACATCGTCGACATGCGCCGCTACCAGGTGATGATCGAGTCCGCGTTCCCGTCCGAGGCGGGCACGATGCTCAAGAACCTGGAGAAGAAGGGCAACCCCTGGGGCCTGGCGAAGAAGCAGCGCGTCGAGTGGACCAAGGAGGTCGACTTCGAGGTCCCGATCGTCGGCAAGGACGTCGAGGACCTCACGGAGATCGACTACCTGTACTGGGTCGGCTGCGCCGGTGCCTTGGAGGACCGGGCGAAGAAGACCACCAAGGCCTTCGCCGAACTCCTCCACATCGCGGGCGTCAAGTTCGCGATCATGGGCGGCGACGAGAAGTGCACCGGTGACTCCGCCCGCCGCCTGGGCAACGAGCCGCTGTTCCAGCAGCTCGGCCAGGAGAACGTCGCGATGCTGAACATGGCGTTCGGCGAGGACGACGACGAGCCGGAGACGAAGAAGCCGAAGTCGTCGAAGAAGATCGTCGCGACCTGCCCGCACTGCTTCAACACCATCGCCAACGAGTACCCGCAGCTCGGCGGCGAGTACGAGGTCATCCACCACACCCAGCTGCTCCAGCACCTCATCGACGAGGGCAAGCTGATCCCGGTGACCCCGGTCGAGGGCCTGATCACGTATCACGACCCGTGCTACCTGGGCCGTCACAACAAGATCTACACCCCGCCGCGCGAGATCATCGCGAAGGTACCGGGCCTGCGGAACGAGGAGATGCACCGCCACAAGGAGCGCGGCTTCTGCTGCGGCGCCGGTGGTGCCCGGATGTGGATGGAGGAGCGGATCGGCAAGCGCATCAACAACGAGCGCGTCGACGAGGCACTCTCCCTCAACCCGGACATCGTCTCCACCGCCTGCCCGTTCTGCCTGGTCATGCTGACCGACTCGGTCAACGGCAAGAAGAACGACGGCAAGGCGAAGGAGTCGGTCCAGGTCGTCGACGTCTCGCAGCTGCTGCTGGACTCCGTGAAGACCCCTGCCGACCCGGCCGGGGAGGCGGAGCCGGCGGACGCGCCGGAGCCGGAACCGGTGAAGTAGAGCGCTCAGTCGCGTGACGGAAGCGGCCGGACCTGCCTCGGGGGCAGGACCGGCCGCTTCTGCTTTCCCGCCCCGGGGCTGTCCCCCCGGGGTTCCCCTAGGGGATGTCACAGCTCGGCCGCAATGGCGGGCAGGTTCCCCAGGCCCTCTGACCGCACCGCCCCGGACCAGGTACGTTCGATGACGTGGCTGGATTCAGGATCGGACGCGGCCGGGACAACCGCACCCCGCAGCAAGCGCAACAGCAACCGCGGCAGCAGCCGTACGGCACACAGGCACCGCCGCCGTACGGCCAGCAGCCCTGGCCCCCGGCAGGAGGCAACACGGCCCCGCCCCCGCCCCCGTACAACAACGGCGGCAACGGCGGCTACGGCGGTGGCGGCTACGGCAATGGCAATGGCAATGGCGGCTACGGCGGCGGCCAGGGCGGCGGCCACGGTGAACCGGAGTACTTCGGCGACCCGTACCACCAGCCCCAGCACCCCCACGGTTCCCCCCAGCAGGGCGACCCGTACGCCAACACCGCCGGCCACACCCAGGCATTCAGCATCGGCGAGGACCCGTACGGCCCCGGCGACACCTACCGCGCCGGCCAGGCCCCCGCCCAGCCCGCGGGCCCCCGGCTGCGCTGGAAGGAGCTGCTCACCGGCATCGTGCTGCGCCCGGGACCGACGTTCTGGCAGATGCGCGACTACCCCGTCTGGGGTCCGGCGCTGATCGTCACGTTCCTGTACGGCCTGCTCGCGCTCTTCGGCTTCGACCAGGCCCGGGACGACGCGATCAACGCGACGATCTCCACAGCGGTGCCCTACGTCATCATCACGGGCCTCGGCTTCGTCATCGGCGGCCTGGTCCTGGGCGCGGTCACGCACACGCTCGCCCGCCAGCTGGGCGGCGACGGCGCGTGGCAGCCGACGGTGGGCCTGTCCATGCTGATCATGTCGATCACGGACGCGCCCCGCCTGATATTCGCGCTCTTCCTCGGCGGCGAGAATTCCCTGGTCCAGATTCTCGGCTGGATCACCTGGCTGGCCTCGGCCGCGCTCTTCACCTCGATGGTGAGCAAATCGCACGACCTGCCGTGGCCGAAGGCGCTGGGCGCATCCGCGATCCAACTGCTCGCCCTGCTGTCGATCATCAAACTCGGCACGATCTGACACCACCGGCCCGCCCGCCCGAGAACACCGAAACCCCCGGCACACAGAATGTGCCGGGGGTTTCTCGCGTCCCATCCCGCTCAGGCGTCCAGAACCTGCCCGCTGCGCCGTACGACGGGCTTGTCCACGCTCCACGGGAAGTTGATCCAGCGGTCGGTCTTCTTCCACACGTATTCGCACTTCACAAGCGAATGCGACTTCTCGTAGATGACCGCGCTGCGCACCTCGGCGACATGATCGATACAGAAATCACGCACCAGCTTCAGCGTCTTCCCGGTATCGGCGACGTCGTCGGCGATCAGGACCTTCTTGTCCGAGAAGTCGATGGCATTCGGAACGGGCGCCAGCATGACCGGCATTTCCAGCGTGGTGCCCACACCGGTGTAGAACTCGACGTTCACCAGGTGAATGTTCTTGCAATCCAGGGCGTAGGCGAGCCCGCCGGCGACGAACACCCCGCCGCGCGCGATGCTGAGCACGACGTCGGGCTCGAACCCGTCGTCCGCCACGGTCTGCGCCAGCTCACGCACGGCACGGCCGAACCCCTCGTAGGTCAGGTTCTCGCGCACGTCATCCGCCTCATCGCTCATGGGACATCACACCTGGGTCCGGTGGAAATTCATGAATGAACGCGACGCGGTCGGCCCGCGCTGGCCCTGGTACCGCGATCCGTACCGCTCGGAGCCGTACGGGAACTCCGAGGGCGAACTCAGCCGGAACATGCACAGCTGCCCGATCTTCATCCCCGGCCACAGCTTTATCGGCAGCGTCGCGAGATTCGACAGCTCCAGCGTCACGTGCCCCGAGAAACCGGGGTCGATGAACCCCGCGGTCGAATGCGTCACAAGCCCGAGCCGCCCCAGCGAACTCTTGCCCTCCAGCCGCGACGCGAGATCGTCGGGCAGCGAGATGACCTCGTACGTCGAAGCGAGCACGAACTCACCGGGGTGCAGGATGAACGCCTCGTCCCCGTCCGGCTCGACCATGCGTGTCAGATCGGCCTGCTCGACGGCCGGATCAATATGTGGATAGCGGTGGTTCTCGAACACCCGGAAGTAGCGGTCGAGCCGCACATCGATGCTCGAGGGCTGCACCATCGACGCGTCGAACGGATCAATGCGCACACGTCCGGCGTCGATCTCGGCCCGGATGTCCTTATCTGAGAGAAGCACGCCCCGAGGATACGCAGAACGCGCGGGCCCACCCCAATCCGGGACCACCCGCGCGCCTGCCACCACCGCCTAACGCTGCTCGAACACCACCGGCACGGCATGCCGCAACCGCGCACAGCGCGGACAGCGAATGAGCCGCCCGGGCCCGATCCGCCCGGCCCCGAGCTGCTGCATCGGGAACGAAGCGGTAGCGAAAACGTGCCCTTCGGCACAGCGGACGACGGTGCGCTCCATGGAGTCCATCAAGTCCCTTCCCCAACAAGCCTTGGACGAGAAAGCCACATTAGGGGATGAACGGGACGCCACTCCAGGCGGCACTCCGAGCACCCACGCTACGCCCTCAACTCCCGCCCACGGCACCCGCATCCACCATCCGCACGCAACAAAAAGGCCCCACGGCTCAAACGCCGGGGACCTGCGATGGGGTACAGTATGGAACGGTAGACGCCGCTCAGGCGGCATGCTTCGCGGGTGTAGTTTAATGGTAGAACATGAGCTTCCCAAGCTCAGAGCGCGAGTTCGATTCTCGTCACCCGCTCCATAAAAGAGCCCCAGGCCAGCGGCCGGGGGCTTCTTCTTTTGCAGTGCCGTGCCACCGGCTGGCCGAGTGCCCGTGGGGCCTTTTCCTGGATAATCGACGCATGGCATCACAGCCCAGCCTTTCCGATCTCCGCCGCGCCAAGTTCGCCCGGCGCGTGCCCGCAACACTCTCCGAGCTTGCCGGTCCCGAGCACGGCACAGTGAGCCTGCCGCTCCACGTTGCGTGGTCAGGGCTGACCACGTTCGACCTCGACCAGCCGCGGCTGCGGATGAGCTATTACCGCATCGTCCTGGCCGAGGGCCGGCACGACGACCTGGTCCGGTACCTGAATCGCGGACTCCTCATCGGCCTGTGGCCCACACTGCGCACACTGATCAGCCGTGATGTTCGTGAAGTCTGGGAACGCTCCTTCGATGAACTGGCCCACAGCGCCCAAGCCGCTGCGTGAACCTCACAGACCTGCACCGTCGTCTGCTCGCAGACGTGCTCGTCGTAGGCGGTGGGTATCCTCTGGCCCTTACCGGCGGCTATGCGGTCAAGGCGCACGGCCTGGTCGACCGGCTCAGCCAGGACCTCGATGTCGCGACCGAGAACCCCGATCGCATGGAGGACATCGCTACTGCCGTACGAACCGGTCTGGAACAACGCGGGTGGCAGGTCAGCACTCTGGAAACAGACCCGCTCTCCGCCCGCCTGATCGTCACGGATCCCGGCAGTCGTGAAGAATGCGAAGTCGACATCCTCAAGGAAGCACTCTGGCGGCCACCTGTGCGCACAGCACGGCTTGGTGCTGTCCCTTGAGGATGTCGTCGGAACCAAGGTCCGTGCACTGTCCGACCGCGGACTCGCCAGGGACCTGATCGATGTACAGGCCGCGGCGGACCGCTGGAGCCATGTCGAACTCGAGGAGCTCGGACGGCGCCATGCCCGTAACTCCTTCGAACTGAGCGAGCTCCAGGCGCGACTGGGCGGAGCCGACTGGATCGACGACACGGAATTCGCCGCCTACGGACTCGACGAGCAAGCCATCACCAGGCTGCGGCAGTGGGCACAGACATGGGCCGACGACATCGACGAACGACTCCAAGAGCTGGAGGCCCCGCACGAAGACTGATGGCCGCATGGAGACCGGACACGCTCAGCAAGATACGCATCGGGCCACTCGGCCCCAGCGACCGTGCCCCATCCGTTCCCTCCGGACCGGACAACAGCGGTCAAGCACGGCCACCAGAGCCCGCGCAATCCCCACCTGTGAGCACAAACAAGCAGGTCAGCGACCTGCCCACTGAGTAGGCACCGTTGATTCCCAAGCTCAGAGCGCGAGTTCGATTCTCGGCACTCGCTCTTTGATGAAGGCCGGGGTCAGCGGCTCGGGCCCTTTTTGTTGCGAGCCCGAGGAACACGGGAGTATCGAGGCCGACGTCTTCCACGACTGCGTGATGGCCTGCATCCTCGACCGGATCGAGGCCGGACCCAGCCTACTGCGTCATTCCATCCTCGCCATGAGTGAGGATGCTGAAATCGGGCCCGAGATCGTCGCCGGGCTCGGTCACCTCGAAGCCGACCCACGCATCGTCCGCCAGGTAACCGAATTGAGCCGGGCCACGGTGACAACGGTGCACGGCATCGAGCCGGAGGCATTCCGGCTTACTCTCCACTGCCTCATCCGCCGCAACTACATCTCCGGGCCTTCACTGCCACTTGACCAGCAGGTCCGAATCGTCTGGCGCATCCCAGAACCCGAAACTCCGGCGCCCTGAGGGCCCTGGATCACCCGGCCATGGGCCACCTGAAATCGACCGCCACGGACAATGAGCCTCCAGGACCGGCCCGGCCCGGAGACATTCCGGTGGTTGTGGAATGGACCGCCGTCTCTGCCGTCTTCGCCCTGACCGTCGTCCTCGGTGCCACGACCGCCCGGACGCTGTCGCCACGGAATCCGGCTCCCGCCCACACAGAACGCTCGGCTGGGAAAATCCAGCCGAGCGTCTGACCGAACTGCTGACAACAGCCGCTTGACCAGCGGGTTGCTATACCCTCCTGAATCCGCCACCAGGAGCGTGCCTATGCATCCGGCGTGGCCTCCGGGCTGCCATCAGGTCAGATCGTCGGTGTGTCGTCGACGATCTCCTTGTGCGGTTCGACAATGAACTTCCAGCCCTCGCTGGGCTCCAGGAACCGCACTCGGGTCGGGTAGATGTCCAGGGCGCGGCGGTCGCGGTTCTGGCTGTTCGCGCCCTTCCGCGCCCGGGCCGGCTCCTCGTACAGGTCGACCTTGACGTCCGGCACCGCGGCGACTTCCTCGCTCCAGCGCTGAACGACCCCCGCACCGAACGCGTCCCGCGCGGCGGAGTAGAGCGACTCCAGGGATTCCTTGTTCCCGCCGGGCACGAAGAGGGCGAGGTTCAGGAGGACGCCGGCACTCTGGAGAACCTCGATCTCCTCCCCCTCCTTGTCAGCGATCCAGATGCCGCTCTCTTCAGCGTTGTCCGGGAGGACGTGAATCTCCTCACCGAAAACCGTCCTCGCGGCGAAGGACCCTCCCTCGAAATTTTTGCCCGGCTCCGTAAGGAAAGCCGGGGCATAGCAGTCGAGAGGAAGGCCATCCATCCTTGCCGAGACGAAGATTTCGTCCTGGAGGCCCAAGCCTGAAATCTCCTCGGCCGTAAGACGTCGAGCCGTAACCTTCTCGGTATTCACGCCATTCCCCTTTTAATCGCGGCGTCCTGTGAATTCATTAAGACTCTACCACGAAAAGGATCAGTCACTTCCCATTACGCATGGCTTCGCACTCACGGCGACACCGGGCAGCCTGCGAGCAATTCCTTCCGGGAGAGCAGAGGACAACTCCTCCTGCATCACCGAAGAAACGCAGTACCCATGGAGAAATACGACGGCACTCCCCAGGAGGGACCTTCTCACCTCGGCGCTGTTCTCGGCAACAACGCCGGTCACCGAGGTGAAGTCGGTCGGATTTTCGGCGCCAGGACCGTGCGGGCCAAGGACTGTTCCGTAAATCCCTGGTGGATCAGCTCGCGGTTTCAGACGCGGTGTATTGCAAGGCGGAGGGGCATCTGCAAACTCGATGTATACGGACGCTCCGACAGCGCCGCGAGGCGCCTTGTCTGCCGTCGCCCGCCCGCCCGGGATTACAGGACTGGACACCCCTTGGGGACAACACAAGTAGATTACGCATTCACAGCACCCTGTGCCGCAACCCAGACAAAACACCGAAATGCGCGCACCGAGCGACAACTCCGATCGGATCAAAATTGTTTATCAGGGCACTCAGGGTATGTGGGTCCTTCGCGGGAAGTCGGGCGCACCTCCGGGCATCGTGGATTCTCAAGGCGTACAAACAGCGACGAACGCTGCGGACACGCTAGTACGTGCCACCGACAACCCGTGCAGCAACGACCGGCTCATCCCCCTCACCTGCATCGCCGGGTACACCGACCCCGGCAATCCCCTCGCCCTGGTGGTCCATCCCGACCCGGAAGGACCCTCCGCCCACCAGCTGGAATTCCGTGGGCCGCGCGGGCTGGTGGGGTGCATCCTGTCGCTCGGCCTGGACACCCGCTCCGATCCGAGTACCGCGGCCGAACCGCTGCGGAAGGCGATCGCCGACTTCGCCGCATCCGTGGCCGGCCGTGGCCGAGGACTGACCGCGGAAGGGCGCAGGTGAGCCTTCGTGCGTGGGCATCCGCTTCTCGTCGCTCCCCCGGACGCGGAACCTTCGGGCCGGTGACCTGAGGGTCCCCGTCGACCGGGCTCAGCCGCGCGGACGGTGAGTCCGGGTCAGTCCTGGCGCTGGAGTTCGCGCACGGCCGCGGGCAGTACGGGACACAGGGCGAACGAGGTCGCGAAGCCGCCTCCCGGCGTGCCCTCCGCGTGCCCTCCGCGTGCTCTTCGCGTGCCCTCTCGGGGCCCGCAAGCGCGTCGACACCGGCGCGGTCGGTGTCGGTGTCGGTGTCGGTGTCGGTGTCGAGGACGGCAGGGCGGCGGCCCGGGGACGCGTGGAACACCACAGCCAGGGGTCTATGGCATTGATCACAGCGAAAGTGCGGGCGGTGAATACAACTGCACCTTTTCGTCTTTTCTGTCGTTCCCGGTGCTGTGGCATCAGCCGGAGCAGGTGAAGAATTCGTGATGGTGGACCGTCGGCCCGGTCATACGATCCCCTCAAGTCGCATCTGCGTGCCCCCCTCCCGCTGCGACCCCTTCTTCTCTTCTTCCGGACACCGAAGGGCTCTTGTGAAGATTCGCCCGGTTCTTGCCACAGCTGTTGCCGCCGCAGTGACCATGCCTGCCCTCCTGCTGTCGGTCGCCCCCGCGTTCGCCGACGACAGGCCGGCCGCGCAGACGCAGGACAAGCCGCAGGACAAGCCGTCCATCGCGGAGCTGGAAAAGGCCGCCGCCGCCGCGAAGGCGGTGTACGACGACGCCGTGGAGGCCGAGAGTGCCGCCGAGGCGGCTCTGGAAGTCATCCTGTCCGACACCAATCCTCTGGCCGTGGCCGCCAAGGCCGCCGAGGCCGCGGCGGCGAAGGCCGCCACCGCGAAGGTGGACGCCGACCAGGCGGTCATCGACGCCCAGGCCGTGGTCGACGCCCTCCCGGAGACGGCCACCGAGGAGGAGAAGACCGCCGCCGCGACCAAGCTCGCCGAAGCGAAGGCCGACGCCGAGACCGCCGAGGAGACCAAGGCCGCCGCCGACGCGGAGGTCGTGAAGGCCCTGGACGCGCGGGACGACGAGCGGGTCGCCGCGGTCCGGAAGCTGGACCAGGCGCAGAAGGCCACCAAGGCGGCCCTCGCCGACAAGACCGCCGCCGACGAGGCGCTGGCCAAGGCGAAGGAGGAGGACGGCGAGGACGGCGAGGCCTGCGTCCCGGAGGCCAGGCTCACCACGGTCGTCACGGGTCTTCCGTCCACCGTCGTCGCCGGCACGAAGGTCGACTTCGATCTCCGGGTGACCAACGGCACCGACAAGACGATGGACGAGGTGCTTCCGTTCGCCTACGTCCACGCCACCGACCGGAGCGGGCTCAAGAGCATCGACGATCTGGTGCACCTGCAGTGGTCCTCCGCCTCGTCCTCGAAGTGGAAGACCGTCGACAACAAGCACTACATGGACGCCATCAGCCCGCTGAAGGCCGGCGCCCACGCCGACATCAAGATGCGCCTCAAGATCGACGCCTCGGCCCCCGCAGGCAACGGCGTCACCTTCGTCGCCGGTGACTACTTCAACGACAACGGCACCTGCGGCGGGAACCCGGACCTGGAAGGCTACGAGTTCCTGATCGCCGCCGCGGGCAGCAAGCCCGGCAAGGTCGACGACGCCAAGCCCGGTACCACCAAGCCGAACACCTCGGACGTCAAGGCGCAGAGCAGCGCGTCCCGTCCGGTGAGCGGCAGCCTCGCCGCCACGGGCTCGTCCTCCGCGATGCCGCAGCTCGCCCTCGCGAGCGGCGCGGCCGTGGCGATCGGCGGCGGCGCGGTGTTCCTGGTACGCCGTCGCAAGGCCGGCTCCCACGCCTGACGCATGGGGTGGGGTGCCGGCCGGGCACCCCACCCGGAGCCGACCGGATCGACGACACGGAATTCGCCGCCCACGGACTCGACGAGCAGGCAATCGCCGGGCTGCGGCAGTGGGCACGGGCCTGGGCCTACGCCTGGGCCTGGGCCTGGGCCTGGGCCGACGACATCGGGGAACGGCTCCACGAGCTTGAGGCTCCGCACGAGGACCAACGGCCTCACGGACGCCCGGCGCCGCTCGGCAGGAACGCGATGCGCGACAGGAGTTGGCCGCCCCTCGCCCTCCGTGCTCCATCCGTGCCCTCGGAGCGGACAGCAGCGGTCGAGTACGGCTCCCCGATGCCTCGCCGACCTCACTCGGTCCGGGCAGACACGCGGGCCTGGGCCACCGTGGTGGCCCAGGGACCGCTGATTCCCGCGCCCGGGGCGCGAGTTCGGTTCTCGTCCCCCGCTCTTCTGCGCAGCCCCAGGTCTGGGACCTGGGGCTGCTGTGTTGTCCGGACCCGCTGGGGATGCCGCGCGCGGGTCGTGACCGGTCCCGTCTCAGCCCTCGTCGATCGCGCAGGCCAGGTAGAGGTCGACTCGGTCGCGAGCGGTGGAGAGGTCGCGGCCGGTCAGGTGCTGGATGCGGCCGATGCGGTAGTGGAGGGTGCTGACGTGGATGTGGAGGGCGGCGGCGGTGGTGCGCCAGGCGCCGTTGTGTTCCAGGAAGACGGTCAGGGTGTGGACCATGTCGGCGCTGTGCTCGGCGTCGTACTCCTGGAGGGGGCCGAGGAGCCGCCGCCGGTAGGAGGCGCGGATGTCCGCGGGGACACCGGCGAGGAGCAGCAGGTGTGAGTCGAGCGCGCGTGCCGTGACCAGTGCCAGGCGCGCGGGGCGCAGGGCCGCGAGGCGGGCGGCGTGGCGGGACTCCTCCAGGGCGCGGGCGAGTCCGGTGGCGTCGGTGGCGGGGGCGCCGAGGCCGAAGGCGATGCGGCCGCCTTCGGCGGCCGGTTCGAAGCGGGCGAGGCGTTCCTCCAGGAGGTCGGCGAGGCCGGTGTCGTCCAGGGCGGGGCCGGGCGAGATCAGCAGGGTCAGTCCGTGCTCGCCGCCGGCGACGACGGTGCGGGTGTCCGGGCTCTCGTCGAGGACGCTCTCGGCGAGGTCGGCGGCCAGGTCCCAGGGACGCAGCGCGCCACGGGTGAGGGCGGTCAGGACCAGCAGGGGGCCGGCGGGGTCGAGACCCGCCGTCCGCAGCCGGGTCGCGAGTGCGGCGGGCGGGGTCGCCTGCTCGATCAGATCGACCAGGTCGGCGTGGAAGCGCTGCTCCGTGCGGCGGCGTTCGTCGCGACGGGCTCCGCCCAGGGCGAGAAGCTCCGCCGTCTGCTCGGCGGCCTCCGGGTCGGAGGGTTCTCCCCGTACGACGAGCAGGCCGCCACCCGCGCTGCGTCGGCCTATGGGCAGGACCCGGTGCCCGTCGATGGTCGCCGGAAGCCGTTCGGTCCGCTGGGCGGTGGCGGCGAGCCGGGCGCGTGCGGGGCCGGCGAAGGGTTCGGCCGGGCCCGCGAGGAGCCGGCCCGCCGACGACAGGGCCCAGCAGTCCGTGCGGAGTTCGGCGGCGAGCATGGCGACGAGACCTCCGAGGTCCGCCCCTTCGACGAGGGCGCCGACAAGGCGTCGGTGCCGGCCGAGGACGTCGGCGAGTTCGAGGCCGCGCTCTCGGTTGATCCGCTCGATGACGGTACGGGAGAGCGCGCCGTACGAGATCTCGGGCGGGGCGGCCAGGAGGGGGATGCCGCGCCTCTCGCACGCCTCGACCAGGGCCGGAGGCACCTCGCCGAGCAGGATGTCGCCGGCCACCAGCGCGGCCGCGCCGCCGTCGGCGAGGGACGCGGCGAAGGTCTCGCAGTCCGCGGCGGTGCGGTACCAGCCCTCACTGGTCAGCACGAGCTCGCCCCCGGTCAGGAACGTCGCCGGTTCCAGCAGGTCCGTCGCGTAGACCCAGCGCAGCTCCCGTGCGAGGTCGCCGTCCGGGGTCAGCAGGGTGAGCCCCAGCTCCGGCATGCCCAACAGATCCCGCACCTGCATACGCCGACCTCCTCCACTCTCCGACGATCGTACGAAGAGTAGCGGTGATTCGGCCATGACTTCGCTGTCCGAGAGGGTGCCTCGCCGCTGTCCACGGGGTGTGTACTGCCGTTGCTGCAGCACTCCGGCAATCCCTGACTTCCTACGAATCATGGAAGGGGGCACGACATGACCCGACAAGGCCCTCTCGCGCAGCGGCTCTCCGCCGCGGTGCGCTCGGCCACCGCGGTGGAGACATCCGGCATCGAACCGATACCCGCCGACGATCGCGAAGGCGGACCGGGTTCGTCGTTCACGCTCTGGTTCAGCTCCAACGTCCAGTTCTCCAGCCTCACCAGTGGCATGCTCGCCACCGCCGCTTTCGGTCTGGGCTGGGCGCAGGCTCTGCTGGCGATCGTGTTCGGCAGCGCCGTCGGTGCGACGGCCATCGGCATCACATCCACGTTCGGCCCGCCCAAGGGCGTCGGGCTGCTCGTACAGACCCGGCTTCCCCTCGGCCGGCGCGGTGCCGCGATACCGGCCGTGCTGGTGTTCTTCAAGGCGTGTGCGTGGTTCGCGGTCAACTCGATCCTCGGGGCCTTCGCCGTCCAGACCCTGATCGGAACGGGATTCGGTCCGGCCTTCGCGATCGTCACCGTCGCCCAGGTGGCGATCGCGCTCGTCGGCTACGGCTTCATCCACCTCGTGCAGAAGGCGATGGCCCTCGTCCTGCCGCTGCTCTTCATCGGCGTCTCCCTCTACGGATTCACCGAGAGCGACCTCGGCTCCGGCTTCGACGCCGCCAAGGCCGGCCCGCTCGGGTTCGTCGGTGCGTTCGCCCTGGTCGCCGCCGTCCAGGCTGCCCGTGCGCTGAGCTTCTCCTCGTATGCCGCCGACTACACCCGCTACATGCCTGTCGACACCCCGCCCCGCAAGCTGTTCCTCTACGCCTTCACCGGCACCTGGCTCGGCTCGGTGTGGATCGCGAGCCTGGGCGCCGCCATCGGCACGATCGCGTTCATCGGCACCCCCACCGACCTGGTCGGCCAGGTGCTGCCCGGAGCACTCGCGACCGTCACGATGCTCGCCCTCGGCGTCTCGACCATCACCTCCAGCTGCCTGGACTGCTATTCGGGAGCCCTGGCCTGGCTCATCGCCGGAGTGAGGATGGCCCGCTGGCAGGCCGTCCTCGTCGTCGGCGGACTCGGGAGCGCGATCGGCTGGTTCGCCGGTCAGGGCGACTACTGGAAGTCCTTCGAGAACTTCCTCATCGTCCTCGGCAACTGGATCGCCCCCTGGCTCGCCGTGATGCTCGTCCACCGTTTCCTCGTCCGCTCCGGCGACGAGGAAACCCCCCGGAACTTCGGGCCCGGATTCGCCGCCTGGCTCCTCGGACTGCTCGCCGCCGTCCCGTTCATGAGCCAGCCCGGTGTCTTCGTCGGCCCGATCGCCGAGAGCCATCCCGCCCTCGGCGCCTGTGCCGCGGCCGTCGCCTTCCTGACCGCCGGGCTCGTCCACTACGCGCTCACCCGGAAGACCCGGACCGGAGCCACCACCCGCACCACCACCGATACGCACGAGGAGATCTCCGCATGACCGCCGTCCCCACCATCACCGCGACCGACGCCGACGTCCGGATCCTGCACGCCGCCGTGCAGCTCGCCCGCCGCTCCCGCGCCGCCGGCAACCACCCCTTCGGCGCCGTCCTCACCGGCCCCGACGGCAAGATCCTGCTGGAGGCCGAGAACACGGTCACGACGGAGCGCAACGCCACCGGCCACGCCGAGACCAACCTCGTACGCCTCTCCACCGAGAAGTACGACGCCGACTTCCTGCGCACCTGCACGCTCTACACCAGCACCGAGCCCTGCGCGATGTGCTCCGGCGCCATCTACTGGGGCAACATCGGCCGCGTCGTGTACGCGCTCGGCGAGGACGAACTCCTCGCCCTGACCGGCGCCAACGAGGAGAACCCCACCATGGCCCTGCCCTGCCGCGAGGTCTTCGAGGCCGGCCAGCGCGACCTCCCGGTCGTCGGCCCGATCGACCTCCCCGAGGCCCGCGAGGTCCACGCCGGCTTCTGGAACTGACCTCCCGGAAGCCCGTCAAGCACCTCCCGGGGGCTGTCAGGGACCTCCGGGAGGGTTCCCTCCTCATGTACGCGGCGGCCTCTCCGCCGAGGCCGCCCCCGGCGCTGCCGAAACGCTTCGCCGGAGTTCGGGCGGGGGCTGAACGATGCCGGCGGGGCGACGGCGGGTCCGACCACCACCGAACCCGCTCGGCGACCGTGCCACGACGTGCCGGGCGATTCCCGTGCCCGGGGCGCGAGTTCGATCCTCGTCACCCGCTCGTCCACGCTGCCCCGGGTCAGCGGCCCGGGGCAGCGTCGTTCCCCGGGCCGCTCCAGGCGTCACCCATCACCTCCGCACCACCCGGCGCCCTGTCCGCGTAGGTCCGGGCGAGCATCCCTACCGTGGTGGCCACGGCCCGGCGGAGTTCGGCGGGTGCGACGACCTCGACGTCCGCGCCGAGCCTCAGCAGCTCACCACAGGCGTGCTCGGTGCCCTCGATCGGGATGACCGCCTCGACCCATCCGTCGTCGCCCACAGCGGTCGCCGTGGAGTCGACCGCCCGCACCACCTCCGGGGGAACGTTGTCGGGGAGGCGGCGGCGTCCGCGGGGGGACAGGCGGACGGTGGCGGTGCCGGTGTAGCGGCGAGCCCGGAAGTCGTCGAGATAGGCGGCCCAGTGCGCAGCCAGGTCGAAGTCCTGCGGCCGGTCGAACCGTTCGTCGCCCGGCACCGCGTCGAGGACCTGGGCGACGCGGTACGTCGCGGTCCCCTTCCCGGTGGCGGCCACGAGGTACCAGGTACCGGACTTGAGTACCAGGCCGTAGGGGTGGAGGCGGCGGTTCACCTCCTGCGGGGCGCGCCAGCGGCGGTAACGCACGTCCACCGCACGCCGGGTGAGCACCGCGTCGACGAACACGGGGAGGTGTGGCGTGCGTTCGGGTTCCCGGTACCAGCCGGGGGCGTCCAGATGGAACACCGCCGCGGCCCGTTCCGCCTCCTCGCGCAGTCCTGTCGGCAGCGCGGCGAGAAGCTTCAGCCGGACCGCCGACATCTCGGCCGTGAGCCCCAGATCGGCGGCGGGTCCGGGCAGTCCGGCAAAGAACAGCGCCCGTGCCTCGCCCTCGCTCATCCCGGTGAGACGGGTGCGGTAGCCGTCGAGCAGCTGGTAACCGCCCCCGCGGCCCGGCTCCGCGTAGACCGGCACCCCTGCGGACTGCAGGCGCACCACGTCACGGTAGGCGGTGCGCACGGACACGTTCAGCTCGTCGGCGATCTGCCGGGCGGACATGCGGCCCCGTGATTGCAACAGCAGCAGCACCGAGAGCAGTCGACTGGCAGGCATGCGCGCATTCTCCCCGGAAACCCTGACAGCACCTGTCACACGGTCCCCCTACCGTCGTCACAGCTGCCGGCTCCGGCCGAAGAGACCGGAGCCCTGCGTGGAGAACGCCGAACAGGAGTCTTGCCGTGCCACCCACCGAACTCGTCGCTCTGCCTGCCGTGATCGAGCTCCGCCAGTACACCCTGCGTCCCCGCCGGCGCGACGAACTCATCGAGCTGTTCGACCGGGAGTTCGTCGAACCCCAGGAAGACGTGGGAATGAGGGTGCTCGGCCAGTTCCGGGACCTCGACGATCCGGACCGCTTCGTCTGGTTGCGCGGATTCCCGGACATGGTGGCCCGCCACCGCGCGCTCACGGACTTCTACGGCGGGCCCGTCTGGGCCGAGCACGGTCCGCAGGCGAACGACACCATGATCGACTCCGACGACGTCCTCCTCCTGCGCCCCGTGCCGGCCCGGGGCGTCCTCACCGGCTCCCTCTCCGGGCGACCCCCGATCGGCGCTCCCGCACCCGGCCGGTTCATGTCCGCAACCGTCTGGTCCTTCCCTCCCGGACGGCAGGGCGGCATCTCACTGATCCGGGACGGCCTGCTGCCCGCACTCCGGGAGACGGGGCCGGCGCCGCTCGCCTTCCTGACCACCGAGCACGCGCACAACACATTCGCCGGGCTGCCGGTCCGCGCCGACGAGAACGTCGCCGCGGTCTTCACCTCGTACCCCGATGAGAGTGCGCACCGCCGGCATCTCGCCGAGGTGCGATCCCATCCCCTCGTACGGGGCGAGGTCCTGCCGGGTGTCGAACGGGAACAGACGGCAGCGCCTCAGGTACTCCGGCTCGCGCCCACCGGCCGCTCGCTGCTCTGAGTCCGAAGCTTCGCCGCAGGAGAGACGGCCGACGGCGCCTGCGGCGAAGCCGCCCCACATCGGTAAGGCCGTGTCACAACGTGCCGGCAGGAGGACCGGGCAGCAGCGGGCCCCGGCGTCGCACTCCATGAGGAGGCCACGCCCGACGCACCGGCGGGTCCTGTCGTCGAGCGTCCCCGGGTGAGCGCCACGGAGCCCCGGGTGCGCCGACTCCGCGGCGGCGGACGTTTCTTGACCGATCGTTCCACATGGATCTAGGGTCTCCGGTGTGGCCAGAACCAAGGAATTCGATCCGGACGCGGCGCTGCAGTCGGCCCTTGAGCTGTTCTGGCGACGCGGCTACGAAGCGACGTCGATGGCCGACCTCGTCGAGCACCTCGGCATCGGCCGCGCCAGCATCTACGCCACCTTCGGCAACAAGCACGAGCTGTACCTGAAGGCCATGGACCGGTACTCCGAGGGGCACGATCCACTCCTCCTCGCCGAACTCTCCCAGCCGGGGCCCGCATTGCCGGCGGTGCGGGCGCTGGTACGCCGCTTCGCCTCGGAGGCCGGCTCCCCCGAGGCCCGGCTGAGCGGCTGCCTCATCACCAACACCGCGGCCGAGCTGGCACCGCACGACCCCGCGGCGGCCCGTCGGGTCGAGCTCAGCTGGGCGCACATCGAAACCGCGCTGCACTCCGCGCTCGCACGGGCCCGGGCCCAGGGCGAGTTGCCCGCGGACCGCGATCCGCGCGCACTGGCCCGCCTGCTGCTCGTCCTGCTCCAGGGCGTACGGGTCGTCGGCAAGGCGTCCAGCGATTCCGCCCGGGTGCGGGACGCGACCGAGCAGGCGCTGACCCTGCTGGACTGAATCCCACTCGCCGGAGCCACGGAGCCGTCTCCCGCACGCCCAAATAATGGACCGATCGATCCAATATCAGGTCGGGGTCCGACCGGACCGGGCTCGCGGGCAGTGCGCTGAACGGCGCGACGGGACTCGGCCGACGGGTCGCGACGCCTGGCCCCCGGCCCCTGGCCGCGACGGGGCTGCCCCTGCCCTCCTGAACCACCGCACCGCGTGCCCTCCTGAACCACCGCACCACGCCAAGCCATCCACTACTCAGAAGGAGTCATCGAGATGAACCGCTTCACCGGTAGGACCGTGCTCGTCACGGGCGCGGGCTCCGGTCTCGGCCGCGCGATCGCGCTCGCCTTCGCCGCCGAGGGCGCATCCGTGGTCGCCGCGGGGCGCACCGCGGCCTCCCTGGACGAGACGGTCGGCCTCATCGAGGCGGCCGGTGGCACGGCTGCCGCCGCCACCGCCGATGTCACCGACTCCGGCCGGCTCCACAACCTCGTACGCGAGACCGTCACCCGCTTCGGCGGGCTCGACATCGCGGTCAACAACGCCGGGATACTCCGCGGCGCCGTACCTGTCGGGGAGGTGAGCGAGGAGGACTGGGACGCGGTGCTGCGGACCAATGTCACCGGCGTCTGGCTGGCCATGAAGCACGAGATCGCGCACATGAAGGAGAACGGCGGCGGAGTCATCGTCAATGTCTCCTCCAACCTGGGCGCGCACCTGCGTATCCCGAACGCCGCCGCGTACATCACCTCGAAGGCAGCGGTCTCCGCGCTGACCCGCGCCGCGGCTCTCGACCACATCCACCAGGGCATTCGCATCAACGCGGTCAGCCCAGGCGCCTCCGCCGCTCCCATGTCGCTCCTGCCCGGCGAGACCGAGGCCGGGCGTACCGAGCGGGTGAAGTCGCAGAACCCGCTCGGGCGGGTCGCGGAGGCAGAGGAAGTGGCCGCCGCGGTGCTCTACCTCGCCTCGCCCGCGGCCGGCGCGGTGGTCGGCACCGACCTGGTCATCGACAGCGGTTCGTCCGCCTGACGATGCGTGATCTGTCCGCCGGTGCCGCAGGGGGCGGGACTTCGCGTCAGTACGGGTGGGGCTTCATGTCGGTGCGGGTGGGACTTCGTGTCAGTGCGGGTGGGACTTCGCGTCAGTGCGCGCGGGTCTTCGCGTCAGTGCGCGCGGGTCTTCGCGTCAGTGCGCGCGGGTCTTCGCGTCAGTACGGGCGGGTCTCGATCACCGCACGGGGAAGCCGAAGGAGTACCCCTGCTGCCTCAGCCAGGGCAGGATCTCGCGCAGGGCGGCCACGGTCTGGGAGCGGTCCCCTCCCGCGTCGTGGAAGAGGACGGTCGGCCCGTTGGGGATCTCGCGCTTGACGGTGGCGACCATGGTGTCCGCACCGGGACGCTCGAAGTCCCTGGAGTCGACGTTCCAGCCCAGCGGCCGCATCCCCCGGGACGCGGCGAGGTGCCGGCTGTACGGGGTGAAGGCACCGCCCGGAGCCCGGTAGTACTGCGGCCGGACACCTCCGGACGCCTTGGTGATCATGCGTTCGGCGTCCAGGATCTGCTGGGACTGGTATGCCTCGGACTTGTGGTCCATGGCGGTGTCGTGCGAGACCGTGTGGTTGCACAGCCGGTGCCCGGCCGCCACGACCTCCTTGACCAGGTCCGGATAAGCCTGGGCCTGCGTGCCCACCATGCAGAACGTGGCCTTCACGCCGTTGTCCTTGAGCAGTTGCAGCACCTGCGGCGTCCAGGTCGGGTCCGGTCCGTCGTCGATGGTGATGTTGACGCCCCGGGCGCCGCGGTCCGAGGCGTGCGCGATGTCCTCCGCCACCTTGGTCACCTTCCCGTCCTGATGCCGGGCGTCCGGCGTCGAGACACCCGCCTGCGGCGGACGCCCTCCGGCGGTGTCGGCCTGCGCGGTCCACACCGAGGCGGCAGCGGCCACCACGGTCACCCCGAGCGCCGCCCCCATGAGCCGGCTGTGCCATCCCTTTCCCTTGTGCTTCGCCATGCCCGCCCGCCCCTTTGCTGTCTCCGCCGATGCCCTGACCTGCGCTGCTCTCATCAAGTCACACGAACGCCGCTACGGGATACCTCTGTTACGGATCGCGGACGAACCCGCAGGGGACCGGCGACAAACGCCGGAGCCCTGCGACGGATGAGGGGGAGCCCCTCCTGTGCGTTCGCCAGAACCACCTGCACGTCGCGTCCTCGCGCCGCTCGATCCGTGCCGCGAGCTGGATCACCGCGGACCTGCCCGCGTAACCCGCCCCCAGGATCAGGACGTGATGGGCGACTCCCCGGCGGCTTCCTGCTGTGTGCTCATCGCTCGACCCTCTTCCGATCGCCGTTGATGACCACCGGATGGAAGCTGCCGCGCGCGTCACGGTCACGCGGGCAGCGGTGTCACGCCCCGGCCACGCCCCGGTCGGCGGCACGGCCCAGGGAGTCGGCGTCCTCCATGAACTCCAGCATCCGGGCGTTGACCAGGTCGGGGTGGTCGATCTGCGGTCCATGGCCGGTCGCGGCGATGATCTCGGCGCGGGCTCCGGGGATCAGACGCGGGACGCGCTCCAGTTGCCGCTGCGGGTGCACCAGCAGGCTGCGCTTGCCCATGATCAGGTGGAACGGCGTCCGGATAGCGCCCAATTGCTCGTCGGAGAGCGGCAGAGGCGCGGGCCTGCGGATACGGAAGGCCCGTACGCCCGCCCGCACCATCGCGCGCAACTCCGGTACGACGAGGACCGGTTGCTCCAGCCAGGCCGCCAGGCGCGGGCGCAGCGCCTTGGGCGCGAAGGTGGCGAAGAGGCTGGCGAAGATCCAGACGAAGAAGCGCAGGCCCACCTTCTCCAGGCCGCCGGGGTCGAGTGCGGTGACCGAGGCGAGCCTGCCGGGCCGCAGGTGTGCCTGGTTGATGACGAGCCAGCCGCCGTAGGAGGAGCCGACGAGGTGGACCCGGTCCAGGCCGAGCGCGTCGAGGGCCTCGTCCATCCACTGGGCGGCGCGCTCGGGCTGCCACATGGGTTCGCGGTGCACGCTGCGGCCGGGGTCGCCGGGGGTGTCGAGGGCGTAGACGGGGCGCTCGGCGCCGAGCGCCCGGGTGTTGGGGTACCACATCGCGGAGCAGCCGCCCGACCCGTGGATCAGGACGACGGGCGTGCGGGACTCGGCGGCCGGGTCGGCGGGGCCGTACCGGTAGACGTGCGTGGTGCCGAAGGAGGTCTCGACATCCGTCTCGGAGCGGGCTGGCGCGCCCAGTGCGTAGACGGCGTCGCAGGCGGCGAAGTACCGCTCGCGCAGGGTGTCGTTGACGTAGTGGCCTACGTCGCGGCGGGCTCGGGTGGCGGTCTCGGGCACGGCGGTACCTCCGGTGAGGAATCGTCCTTCGTAATACGACGGTATCACTATGCTGATACGGCGGTACCATGAAGAGGTCCGGGAAGCCGGGCCGCACAGGCGCGACCGACGGGTGGAGACACGAGAGCATGCCGAAACGCGTGGACCACGAGGAACGGCGCAGCCAGATCGCCGAGGCGCTCGTCCGGGTCGCCGGGCGGCGTGGACTGCACGCGGTCGGCATGCGGGACGTGGCGGCCGAGGCCGGTGTGTCGCTGCGGCTGGTGCAGTACTACTTCGGGACCAAGGAGAAGCTGCTGCTCCACGGGCTCCAGCATCTGACCGATCGGTTCACCGCCCGCGTGGGCGCCCGTCTCCGGGACGGCGGCGCGGGCACCGGGCCGCGTGCGACCGCCGAGGCGCTGCTCCTGGCCTCCCTCCCGACCGACGAGGAGAGCCGGACCTTCCACCTCCTCTACACCTCGTACGCGATCCTGTCCGTGACCGACGAGGCGCTGGCCGCCCAGCCCTTCATCGACAGTCCCGACGCCGCCGAGGACGCCCTGGCCGGGCTGTTGCGCCGGGCCCAGGAGGCCGGTCTCGCCGATCCCGGCGTGGACGCGCGCACGGAGGCCATCGGCCTGCTCGCCATGGCGGCGGGCATGGGCACCAGCATCCTGGTGGGCCAGCGCCGGCCGGAGTCGGCCGCCGAGGTACTGCGCCACCACCTCGACCGCATCTTCACGCCCGCGACACCGTGAGCCCTGCGGCACTGTGAGCCCTGCGGCACTGTGAACCCCGCGACACTGTGAACCCCGAGGCACCGTGAACCCCGAGGCACTGTGAGCCCCGCGGCACGGTGAACCCCGCGGGCCCGACGAGCCCTCCGTGACACCGGCCGGGACAAGGGTCAGGGCCGGGTCTCCGGGGCAAGGGTCAGGGCCGGGTCTCCGCGGCCCCCCGCGCGGGAATCACGAAGCATGCCGCGGCCGCCAGCACTCCCGCCAGCAGGAAGCCCCGCGCGTAACCGGCCGAGCCGATCAGCCCGCCCAGCAGCGGCGGCGTCAGCGACGCGGCGAGGTTCTGGCCGGTGTTCTGGACGCCCATGGCCCGGCCCGACCAGGAGCTCCCGGCGAGCTCGGCGGTGGCGGTGAAGGCCAGCCCGTTGGTGCTCGCGGTGACACCGCAGGCGACGACCATCGCGAGGTCCGTCAGCGGCGAGGGCCACAGCGCGCCCAGCGCGGTCGCGCCCATGACGACGGCGATGCACACGGACAGCTGCCGCATCGGCCGCATCCGGCTGCCGACCCGGTCGGACCAACGGCCCGCGGCCACCCGGGACGCCGCCCCCAGCACCTGCGACACCACCAGGAGCTGCCCGGCGTGCACGGCGCTCCAGCCCCGCACGTCGATCAGGAACACCATCGCGAAGGCGTTCGTGGCGAACTGCGGTACGCACAGCAGCGCGCTGGAGGCGTGGATGCGCCACAGCCCGGCGCGGCGGTACGGATTGGGAGCCGGTTCCCGCCCCGCGGTCCGCGCGGCACGGGGCGGATCCGAGGTCAGCGCGCCGACGAGCACGGCCACGACGCCGCACAGCACCGCGCAGAACAGCACGGTCCCCGCCAGGCCGCCGCGCGCGGCGAGCGTGGGGACCACCAGAGCCGCGATGCCCATCCCCAGCGGGGTCGACGTCTGCCGGATCCCCATGGCGAGCCCGCGCTCCCGGGCGGAGAACCATCCGACGACGAGCCGGCCGCTCGCCGCGGAGACCGAGGCGCTCGCCGCCCCGGCCAGCGCCAGGAGCACGCCCAGGGGAACCAGGCCGTTCATCGTGGCCCCCAGGGAGAGGAGCACCGCCGTCATGCCCAGACCGGAGGTGATGACGACCCGCTCACCGAAGCGGTCGGCCAGGGCGCCCCAGGCTATGAGCGTCAGCATGAGGCCGACGGTGGGGCAGGCGATCAGCAGCCCGACCTGACCGAGCGTGAGCCCGTTGTCCCGCCTCAGCGCCTCCGAGGTGTACGGGAGTCCGTAGAGGAAGGTGCAGGCAACCGTCTGCGCCGCGGTCCCGAGAGCCAGCATCATCCAACGGCGCACAGCGGTCCTCCCCGTTCCTCCCTGGTGCATGCAGGCTGCAACTATTGCACCGAATCCACCATGCAAGACAGGTCGTCTCATATAGTGGCCGACTCCGGAGGCGAGTACGGCCCGGCCGTCGGCGAACAATCTTCGCGAGAGCAACACACCGACTGCGCACAACCTCCCGCAAGTGCCGTTACGTTGTTGCCCGCTCGATCGTGAGTGCGAACTTGAACAGGTCGCCGGAGTTCCTGGTGGCGCAGTCAGCACAGAGAGATCGCGGATGGACTACTGCTCCTCGTGCCGTCGGACGCTCAACGGGGCCCTGACGTGCCCCGGATGCGGTGCGTACGCGCCGGACATCGCCCCGCACGGATATCACCGACACGGCCCGGCAGCGGCGACGACCGTGGCACCCACGGCGCCCATGGCCACCGTCAGGGTGGTGGAGGAATGGCCGGCGCAGGAGTTCCCCGACTCGGCCGGGTACTTCGACACGCCGCACATCGGGGCCGAGCCCGCCATCTTCGAGCCCGCCATCTTCGAGCCCGCCATCTTCGAGCCCGCCACCTTCGAGCCGCACACCTCCGAGCCGCGCGCCCCCGCACCGCACGTCGACGAATGGCCGCGCACCCCCGCACCGCAGGGCCGTGCGGCCAGGCGTCGCCAACTGGCGCGCTGGAAGAAGCACCGGCGCCGGGCGGTGCTCGCGTCGACCGTCGCACTCGTCGGCGGCGGCCTGACCCTCGCCGTACTCCCGTCCCGGCCGTCCACCACCCACAGCACCCAGGCCTCCACGCTGCCGGAGCCGAAATCCACGGCCACCGCCACGGACCGGGCCGACGTCCCCCACACCGACACGGACGCCGGTACGGACACGGACACCGGTGCCGGCTCGCCGCGTGCCGTACGCACGCACACCCGCGACGCACTGAGCTCCGGCACCGACGACCGATCGCTCGCGGCCACCGGCCTGCCCCGGAACACCTCCACGGTGCCCGCCACGGTCACGAACAGCACCCGGCACTCCGTCGCCGCCGCCCGTCCCGCCACGGCGGCGACCCCTCGGTCGCCCGCCACCGGCACCCCGGCCCCGCAGACGAGCACGCCACCCGCACCCGCTCCCTCGCAGGCCGGCAACCCGGCGGCGGACGCACCGCCCCCGAGCCCCGCGCCGGAAACGACCCGGCCGGGCCGGATCTGCGTGCTCCTCCTCTGCGTCGGCTGACCACCCCCCGGCCGACTCAGGACCGCCCCCGCAGCCGACTCACGGCCGACTCACGACCGCCCCCTGCGACCGACTCAGGACCGCCCCCGCGGCCGACTCCCGGCCGTCCTGCGGCCGACTTCCGACCGCCGCCACAGCGGCTCTGTTGTGAACATTCAGCGCAAGAGTGCAACTGGCGTGTCGGTCTTGACAATTGCCCACCTGACCGATGTTAAGATCATCTTACTTCCAGTGGGCTGACGGCATATGGGGGCATTCCGGGAGGAATGAATTCCTCGGCCCCACACCCGGAGGGGCCCTTCCTGGGTGACGCAGACCGCGGCTAGACCGGCCCGGCACTGCGGCACGTGAGGGAGCGTCAAGCCGTATCCATAGCCATGGCACTTGAAGTGAGTCTCATGACATTTGCACAGGGCCCTCTTCTGTGGGCACTGGTTGTCGTCGCGCTGGTCGCCGTGGGTGCCGTTCTGCGGGCTCGCAAGACCAACATCGGACTGCGCAGACAGAACTCCGAACTCCACCAGCAACGAGACACGTTGCAGCGCCAACGTGACGAACTCCACGTCGCGTACACCGGTCTGACGCATCAGCACTCCTCCGAGCTGACCGAGGTCCGCAAGGACGCCGAGGAGGAGACCAAGGCGGTCCTCAAGGCCGCCGTGCGTACCCTCCAGGGGCTCGCGGACGAGCAGCAGGTGGTCATCGAGAACGCCCAGCAGAAGTACGGCGACGACCCCGGCATCCTCGCCGACATGATGGCCATCGACCACGCCAACAGCCAGTTCGGACGGCGTGCCCAGGGCATCGCTGTGCTGTGCGGCGGCTGGCTCGGGCGCCGGGAGACCGTCGCGTCCGTCTTCGACGTGGCCCGCAGCGCCCAGGGCCGTATCCGGCAGTTCGACCGGGTGCGGATCAACGGGCAGGTGAACTTCTCGGTCGTCAGCAAGGCCGTGGAGCCCGTGGCCGTCGTCCTCGCCGAGCTGCTGGCCAACGCCACCAACTACTCCGCGCCCGGCGCCCCGGTCGAAATCAACATCCAGGCCGTCCCGACGGGCGTCTGCCTCATCGTCGACGACGCCGGTCTCGGCATGGGCCAGGAGGAGAAGGACCGCGCCGCGGCCCTCCTCGCGCCGCAGGCCGCGATCAACCTCTCCAGTCTGGGCATCCCCCCGCAGTTCGGATTCGCCGTCTCCGGGATGCTGGCCGCCCGCTACGGGTTCAAGGTCTCGGTGGATTCCGTGTCCCCCTATGGAGGCGTACGCGCCGTGGTTCTGCTGCCCGACGAGTTGCTGACCGGTGATGTGCCCGCGCCGCCCACGTTCGTCGAGCACCACGACGCGGAGATCTCGGCGCTCCCCCGGCGCCAGGCGCACGCGCCGTCCCCGACCCCGCTGTTCCCGCCGGCCGCGCAGCCGGTCGCCGCTCCGCTGCCCACCGGGCCCGCCACCACCGCCGGCGGGCTGCCCAAGCGTCGTCGCAAGAGCCCGGTGTCGGTCGTGCCGTCGGCCGAACCGGAGCCGGTGCGCAGCAACGAGGAGACCGCTTCCCGTCTGGGCGCGTTCCAGCGCGGTACCCGGTCCGGGCGTGACATGACGACGATGGAAGGACCCGAGTTCCAGTGAACCCCGATCTGTCCTGGGTGCTCAACGATGTGCTCCAGGTACCCGGCGCACGGCACGCGATCCTCGTCTCCGCCGACGGTCTGCTGCTGGCCAACTCCAGTGAGATCGGCCGGGACGACGCGGAGACCGTGGCGGCCGCGATGAGTTCCATGCAGTCGCTGAGCCGGGCCGTCGCGCCCTTCATCGGCGCCCAGGCCCCGGGCCGCTGGCGCCAGACGCTGCTGGAGTACGACCACGGCTGGATCTTCCTGATCGCGGCGGGCACCGGCGCCTACCTGGCGGCGGCCGCGGCGGCCGACGTGGACATGGAGGCCATGTCCTTCCGCATGCAGCAACAGGTCACCGCGCTGGGGAAGGCGATGACCACACCTCCCCGCCAGGACGCGGGAATCGACGTATGACGACCCCGGGCGAGGAACAGGCGGTCAACAGCGGGTTCGTCCGGTCGTACGTGATCACCGGCGGGCGCGGCCTGCCCGATGCGGAGGGCCTCTCCCTCGTCACCCTGGTCACCATCGCGCCCGACCGGCAGCCGCCCCCGAACCCGAGCCCGGAGGTACGGGCCATCTGGGAGCTGTGCTCCGGCGGCTATCTTTCGGTGGCGGAGGTGGCGGGTCACCTCGGTCAGCCGGTCGGTGTGGCGCGGCTGCTGCTGAACGATTTAGCTGAACAAGGTCACCTGATGCGCCGCAAGGCGCCACCGCCGGCCCAGCTCGTTGACAGGAAGATCCTCGAAGAGGTGTTGCATGGACTCCACGTCCGGTTCGGCTGACAGCATCTATGTGCCGGACGCGGTACGGCGTGCGGCGAAGATTCTCGTCGTCGGGCACTTCGCCGTGGGCAAGACGACGCTCATCGGCACCCTCTCGGAGATCACGCCGCTGCGCACCGAGGAGCGGATGACCCAGGCCGGGGCGCACATCGACGATCTGCGCGGCGCACCCGACAAGGTGACCACGACGGTCGCGCTGGACTTCGGCCGTCTGACGCTCAGCGACGAACTGGTGCTGTACCTGTTCGGTACGCCGGGCCAGCAGCGCTTCGTCGAGCTGTGGGAGGACATGGCCCGCGGCTCGCTCGGCGCGCTGCTCCTCGTCGACCCGGCCCGTCTCGCCGACACCTTCCCGGTGATCGACCTGGTCGAGACGTACGGACTGGAGTACGCGGTCGCGGTCAACAGCTTCGATCCGTACTCCCGGCATGCCGAGGAGGAGTTGCGCGAGGCTCTCGATCTGCTGCCGGACACCCCGGTCGTGTACTGCGACGCCCGGGACGAGAACTCGTCCGCGCAGGCCCTGATCACTCTGGTCCAGCACCTTCTGGCACACGTGGCCTGAGAAGCTGTCGCCCGGCCGCCGTTCGGACGGCCCGGGTCGGGCGATGGCTCCCGGGCCCGTTCTCCTACCACCGTCCGGGCCCTTCTGGGCCCGCGATCACATCGAGGAATCACACATGGACTCGTCGCCGGGATCCACCCCGTACAGCGCCCCCACCGGGTGCCCGATGCGCGGTGAGCACCAGACGTCGCTCTACGGGCCGGAGTTCGCGTCCGATCCGCAGCGCGTGTACGACGCGTTCCGGGCGCACGGACTCGCCGCTCCGATCGAGCTGGCCCCCGGTGTGGAGGCCACCCTGGTCGTGCAGCACGAGGCCGCGCTCCGGGTGCTGCAGAATCCGTCCTTCTTCGCCCGTGACGCGAGGCGCTGGGCCGCGCTGCGGGAGGGCCGCGTACCGCTGGACAGCCCGGTGCTGCCGATGATGGCGTACCGGCCCAACTGCCTGTTCACGGACGGCACCGAGCATCTGCGGCTGCGCAAGGCGGTCACCGAGAGCCTCGGCCGGCTCAACACCACCCGGCTCAGCCGGGATGTGGAGCGGATAGCCGACTACCTCATCGACCAGTTCATCGAGCGCGGCAGCGCGGACCTGCTCGGCGACTACGCCAAGCTGCTGCCGCTCCTGCTGTTCAACCAGCTCTTCGGCTGCCCCGGCGACATCGGCGACCGGCTGACCCGCAGCATGTCCGCGATCTTCGACGGCGAGGACGTGCTCCGGGCCAACGCCGAGCTGACCGAGTGTCTGATGGAGCTCGTCGCGCTCAAGCGGCGCCAGCCCGCCGAGGACATCACCTCCTGGCTGATCCAGCACCCGGCGGGGCTGCGGGACGAGGAGCTCAAGGACCAGCTCGTCATGCTGATGGGCGCGGGCATCGAGCCGGAGCGCAACCTGATCGCCAACGCGCTGCTGCTCATGCTGTCCAGCGACACCGGGGCCGCGCAGCGGCGGGGCACCGGGATGCTGGTCGAGGACGCCCTCGACGACGTGCTGTGGAACAACCCGCCGATCGCCAACTACGCGACGCACTACCCGGTCCAGGACATCGACCTGGGCGGTGTGACGCTGAAGGCGGACACCCCGGTACTGATCAGTTTCGCCGCCGCCAACAGCGACCCCGCGCTCACCGACGCCCGGCAGACCCTGAGCAAGGGCGCCCATCTGGCCTGGGGCGCGGGCCCGCACGTCTGCCCGGCGAAGTCGCCCGCGCAGCTCATCGCCCTCACCGCGATCGAGAAGATCCTCAACTCGGTGCCCGACCTCGCCCTCGCGGTGTCGCCCGACGCGGTCGAATGGCGTCCGGGCCCCTTCCACCGGGCCCTGGTGTCACTGCCCGTGTTCTTCAGCGCCGCCCCGGCGCGCCGGACCACGACGTCGGCGGCGCAGTCGCCCGTTCCGGCCCGGCATGCCGCCCCGAGCGAGACGCCGGCCCCGCACTACGACCACGCGGAGCCGCAGAAGAAGACGAAGGGCTGGTGGAGTTCCTTCCTGGACGTGTTCCGGGTGTGAGGAACGTCTAATCGGGCGTGCCGTACGGCCCATGCCCGCAAAGCGGGTTTTCTCGCGCATAACAGCTGTGACAGGAGAGGGAGTTGAGGCGCACGCGACAGATGACAAGGGGCTGAAGCAGAGTTTCTCTGTGATACGGGCAACAACGATCCACGCATGGCGGGCATATGCGGAGGGGTAGGTTCTGCCGGTAACCATGAGACCAGGTCAAGGAACTCTGCGTGAGCGCTATATGTGGCACAGACAGACCCCCCGTCGACCGCCGTGCCCTCATCTCTCTCCTGAAACGTCTCAAATCGCCCGAGGGGCAGGCTGATCCCTACCCTTTGCTGGCCGATCTGAGAGCCATGGGCGACGTCGTACGCGCGCCCTGGGAGGCGTACTTCGTCACGGGCTTCGACGCGTGCAGCGAGGTGCTGCGCGGACGCAACTGGCTGGCGCCCGACTTCGCCTGGCAGGAACGCCAGGCGGACACCGAGCGCTGGGAGGCCGTCGCCACGCAGGAGATGACCAAGACCCTCTCCCGCCTCAACGCACCCGAGCACACCTGCCAGCGCCGCAGCCTCGGCAACCTCTTCGACCGCTCGACCATCACGCGGCTGACCCCGCAGGTCGAGGGGCACGTCGCCCGGCTCCTGGACGAGCTGGCCGACAAGCTGCACTGGGGCGAGGCCGACCTCGTCAGTACGGTCAGCGAGCAGTTGCCGATCAGCACCATCGGCTCCTGGCTGGGGATACCTCCCGAGGACTACGCGCACATCCTGGAGATCACCCACGACCAGGTGCACGCCCAGGAGCTGCTGCCCACCAAGAAGCAGCTCGCCGTCTCCGCCGAGGCGACCGTGCGTCTGCGCAGCTACTTCACCGAGCTGGTGAAGCAGCGCCGGGCCAACCCCGGCAACGATGTCCTGACCGGCTGGATCCACACCTGGGACGCCCGGGAACCCGACCGCGAGGCGGCGGACGAGATCCTCTACCGGCTCACCATGTTCGTCACCATCGCCTCGCTGGAGACCACCGCGACCCTGCTGTCGGCCATGGTGGAACTGCTCCTGAAGGAACCCGGCCGGTGGGCCTGGCTCGGCGAGAACCCCGGCTACATCGACGCCGCCGTCGACGAGGTCCTGCGCTACGACCCGCCGATCCACATCAACACCAGGATCGCGGCCGAGGACACCGTGCTGGCGGGTGTGCCGATCGCCAAGGACAGCATGGTCCACGTCATGTACGGGGCCGCCAACCACGACCCGCGGCGCAACGAGGACCCGGACGCCTTCGACGTACAGCGCTCCGGAACGCATCTGACCTTCGGGGGCGGGGTGCACTACTGCCTGGGCGCGGCCCTCGCCCGCCTGGAGGCACGCACGCTCCTGACGCAGCTGCTGAAACGGTTTCCCACCCTGCGCGCCATCGCGCCGGCCACGTACGCCTCCCGGCTGGTCTTCAGACGGGTCACCTCGCTGGGCGTGGCGATATGAAGCTCTCGCTGCCGCAGTACCTGACCCCGCACAGGCGCCCGAGCACGGTGCGCACCGAGCGGGAGGGCGCCGTTCTCCGGGTGGAGCTGGACTCCCCGGGCACCGGCAACGCGGTCACCGAGGCGATGCTGGACGATCTGCTGGCGGTCCTGGCCGTACCGGACCCCGACGTGCGGGTACTGGTGCTCAGCGGGGCCGGGGACGACTTCTGCCTGGGCGGCGACCGGAACGAGTTCGCCGACTGGCTCGATGAGGACCCCACCGGGCGGGGCATCCGGATCGCCGGTGACAAGGCCCGCCGGGTCTGCGAGGCGATCTCCACGAACCAGGCCGTCACCATCGCCCGGATCCAGGGCAAGGCGATCGGCGCCGGTCTCGCGCTGGCCCTCGCCTGCGATCTGCGCGTGGGCGCCGACACCGCCGGTTTCCGGCTGCCGGAGCTGGCGCTCGGGCTGCCCACCGCCTGGGGCGGCGTACTGCCCCGGCTCATCCACGAGGTCGGCGCCGCCCGCGCCCGTGAACTCATCCTCACCGGACGCGCCTTCGACGCCACCGAGGCGTACGAGCTGTCGGTCCTCCAGCGCATCGTGCCCGAGAGCGACCTGGACGCGGCGGTCACCGCCTGGGCCAAGCCCATCGTGCGCCGCCCCGAAGCCGCCCTCCGCGTCACGAAGGCGCTGCTCAACTCCTACGCCGCCCCGACCCGGCTGGCCGACCCGTCCGTCCTGGACGCGGAACTCATGGCCACCGTCGCGGCGGCGACCCGGCGACGGTAGGGCGGCGGTCAGGCCCCGGTCGGCCTCCCGCCCCGGCCGGTGCCGGGGCGAGGCGGCCTGCTCAGCCGCAGCCGAGAGCGGTGCGCGCGGCCTTCGGGAAGCGCTCCAGGACCGAGGAGTTGCGGAAGAAGTCCATGGCCGCTTTGTCCACCGGGCCCTTCGTGTTCTCTTCGAGGAAGAGATTGTCCATGGCGAAATAAGTCTCCTTGCCCCCGCAGACGGCCCGTTCGAAGCCACGCTTTTCGGCGCCGCTGAACAGTTCCGGGTTCCGGATGACGGCGAGGCGGGCGAAGGGGCCGTGTTCGTCGTCCCTCGGCAAGCCGGTCGCGGGGCGCTCCAGGGACAGGTCGCAGAACCAGGCGCCGTCGAAGGAACCCGAGGTCTGTTGCTGCACGGAGGTGCCCGCCGGGGCCGTGGCGGCGAAGGAGAAGCCGGCCAGCCCACACACCTTGGCCGGATCTGACTTGCTCACCCGGGAGGCGGGGAAGTAGCGGAAGCCGCCCGTTCCCGACGCCGTGGAGCCCGCTTGCGAGGTGGCCGGCAGGCACTGGTGAGACGTGGCGATGGCACGGGCCACCCGCTCCGCCGTCCGGGACAGCTTGGCCGGGTCCACATCACCCCGTTCCACTCCCACCCGCAGGACGGTGCGATCGCCCTTGGCCGCCCCTTCGCCCACCATGGCGCACGAAGCGGGGAGAGAGACCCAGCCGGTGCCGTGCGTGTCGAAGGCACCCGGGAAGAGGCCCGCCACAGTGTTGTGCTCGCCCGAGACGGTCCACAGGGAATCGGCGAAGGGATGGTCGGCTGCGACGGCGGTGGCCCGGAGGCGGACTTCCACGTCCTTCCCGCCAGGAAGCCAGCCGGCCCGTTCCAGCACGCAGGCGTTGGTCGAGTCGAAGCGGCTGGTCACCCGGCCACTGCCGCCGAGACCTTCTTGGGCGTCATCACTGCTCAGCCAGCCATCACACAGTTCCCGGGGTCCGAACGCGTTCGTATTGGCCGCCACCGTCACTCCCGCTACCACGAGCAGTGCACAACCGGCCAGGACGAGGCCCCGCCGCCACCGACGCCGCGTTCGGGGTGTTTCCGTGGTCACGTGCGTTCATTCCCATCCGAGGTAGGTGGCCGCATCGCTGCGAGCGCTGGTATACGACTGCTTGGCCCTGGTGCGCATGTCCCTCCACGCATCCCAGTCAGGGTCGTGCTTCGAGTTCTCATGGTCCTCGATGTCCACACCCCGGTCCTTGGCCCAGGCATCGATGAGCTCGTACGTACCGTTGATCCCGGAGCTGTAGTGGCCGGAGTTCTTCTCCACGGCTGCCGCTTCGGCTGCCTCGCTGACATCTTTTGACCACTCGTACCCAGCCGCGTCCACAAGACGCTGTGCGGTGTCGCCCAGCACCGGAAGGCCGGTGATCGGAGCACCGATCAAGTGGTATCCGTACCGGGTATCGTCGTTGACCTGGGCAATCTTGCCGTCGCGTTCGTCGAGGATCACATCGGAGCCGATGGAGTTCATGGCACCCATGACGTGGCCGAGATCGTTGGCCGGGTTGGTCCAGCGCACATAGCCCTCACCTCCCTGTGCCGGAGCGTCGACCAGGCGCTCCATTGCGTAGTCCCTCTGCGTCGCGTAAAGCAAGTTGGCGGTGTCGGCCTCCTCGGTGACGCCACGCATAACCCGCATGAGCGAGTCCTTGCCCACGGTGATCCCTGCCTTGGCGTCGTGCCCCGAGCCGTCCTGCCAAATGCCGTCTCGTCCCGCCGGACTTCCGTAACGAGGACCGTCGGTCTCCGCGAGGATGTTGTGGTTGTCAGCCGCGTAGTCCGCCATCGCGTTGGCCAGATTCTGGTGCATGTTCTTGGGCACGCTGTCACCGGCCGCGCCACTGTCGAGGTACTCAATGGTGCCCTGCATGACCCGGGCCTGGGCGGGGGTGTGCGGGCCGGGGCGGCCGTTGGACTCGCCCTCGGCCAGCGGCGGATGTCCGGTGGAGGCGGCCTCCAGCGCGGCACCGAGGCCGGTGTGGCTGTAGGGGTCGTCGACCTCCACCTTGGGATAACCGGTGAGTAGAATCTTCGGCCAGTCTCTGGACTTTTCGCCGGTTCCGGTCAAATACTCCAGCCGCTGGTTGCCCTTCTCCGGGTCCTGGCCGGGGTCGAGGAAAGCAGTGGCTGTGTCGGGGTCACGACTCATCACACCGAGCAGGGTGTCGATGGCGTCGGCACGAACGCCGTTGTGGCCGGCGCCCTTCTGCACGAAGAGCTCATGATCTTTCTTCTCCGCGGCGATGAGATCGTCACCCAGTCCGTGCAGAAAATCTTGATTGAACTTGCCATCAGCCGCGTTCATCATGCTGACAAACGTGGAGTAACCAGTGACCGGGTTGGAGTCCGAGCCGAAGTTCTTGGTGCCGTTCTCCTTGAGGTCCTTGGTGAATTCCTCGTAGAACGCACGATCTTGATCACTGCTCGGTTTCCACGTCGCACTGGCCACCGAGTTCCCCAACTCTCGCTGAGTTTGCAGTAGTTGCGTGCGGTTACTCTTGTCGCCGCCGTATGCCATCTCGAAGAGCTTGTTACTGAGCCTGATGGAGCCGTCCGCGCCCAGCGCCTTCAGGAAAGGCTGGCTGAATTCCTTGTTGCCGCTGTTATCACGCAACGCGCGTTCCAGCCCTGCGAGCTCCCTTTCGGACACCTTTTCGCCCGAGTTCAGCTTCATGGCCGTGTCTGCGGCGGCGTCGGCCTCGTACTTCTCGATGTCGCCAGTCGCCATGGAGTTGAAGCCTCCTATGGTGCCGTCGAATGGGTCGCTGTCCTGCATCGCGGCCTTCAGTGCCAGTGCGAATCCGTCGTCGGCGTCTCCGACTGCGCGGACAGCGGCGGCTATGTGATCAGTCCAGGACTGCTCGGTATCACGCAACCCCGGGTCATGATGAGCGGCAAAACGTTCTTGTTCTGTGGCTTTGCTGTAATCGAAGCGGGCTTGTCCCTGGTCGGAAACAGCCATTCCGACCTCGACGGCATCCGCGACGGCAGCCTTCACCTTCGCCCGCAGATCGACGAACTGGGTGTGCGCGTCGCGGATCAGCGAGGCGACCGCCTTCGCCTCGGTCTGCGCGGACCGGTATTCCTTGAGGGTTGCGGTGAAGCGCTTGTTGGCCGCATCAGCACTCAGACCGGACCAGGACTGTCCCAAGCTGATGCCATGGACGTCCCTTTTGTAAGCGCGCTCGACCTTCTCGAACTCGGCAGCCATCGCGTCCCACTTCTCGGCCGCCGTAGTCAGCGCGGACAGGTCAGTGGTCATGACTTCGTGGTAGCTGGGCACTTCTGATCCCCCGATCAGTTGATGTCGTTGAGCTTCGACACGCCCTTGAGCCGGTTGCCGACGCCGATGTCGTGGCTCTGGAACCGGATGCCGGTGTCGCGCAGCAGCGCACTCTCCGAGGCCAGCCTCTTGCACAGCATTTCGACCTGCTCGCCCCAGTCCTTGTCAGCCTTCTTCAACGCGCTCGATGTGGCCCACCCGTCCCCGTCCTTGGCTCCGAACGCCTTGGCCGCCGCGCTGTTGGACTCGTCCGCCCAGTTGCCGGCTTTACGGGTGCCATCGAGGATGGGCCCGTCGATGGCGTCGGCAGCAGCCTTCTTCTCGGCCGGAGTCGAAGCGAAGTCGGGCGTGGCGACGGACGGGGAAGGGGGCGCCCCGTCGGTACCGGCGGGAAGTTGGTTGAGACGCATCGACACCGAGCTGCTGGCGCGTGCCTCCGACTTCAACTGATCCCACTCGCCCCAGGCCATCGATGCCGTCCTTCCCCGTGCGCACGTGCGTGCAGAAACTCGAATTTCTGCGCAAGTATGGTGCATTGAGCGCCCACCGGTGGGCGACTCAGCTGCTCAGCGAGTCAGCCCATGCCTCCTCCGCGTTCGGCACGAACGGGGCCCCTCACCGCGTCGGCGACCCGGCGACGGTAGGGCGGCGGTCAGGCCCCGGTCGGCAGGGCCGTAGGTGTGCCGTTGATTGCGGCGATGCGTTCGCGCCAGGGGACGGGTTCGGGTTCGGTGCGGGCGGCGGCGCGGTGGCAGGCAGGGCATTCGGATTCGCCGAACCGGGGGCGGAAGACATGTGGCTCGCCGGGGCCCGCGCATTCGACGAGTTCGGCGAGGGGCGGGCGTTCGTAGGGCCGGTGCCGGGCCGGGGGTTCGGGGAGTTTCTGGATCAGGCGGTGGCGCAGGAAGCCGACGGCCGAGCGGACGCCGTCCTGCGGGCGTTCGGCGAGCAGGGCGTGGCGGAGGTCGGATTCGCTCAGGCCGCGTTCGAGCCACTTGACGGCCTCGACGGCGAGGGCGCGGGCCTCGCGTACCCCCAGGAACAGCTCGCGTCGGGTGTGGCGCAGGGAGAGCAGGACCCGTTCCGCGCGGGCCAGTTGGGCGGGATCCGCCGTGGGGGTCCGTGGGGTCGGGTCGGGTGTGGCGCCTGTCGCCCGCTCAGGTTTGGTGGGTGGGTGGGGAGTTGTCTTATCACCGTGGTCTTCTACCGGTTCATGACCACCGGCCACCCGAGGGGTCGGCTCACCGACCGTCGGGAAGTGTGTACCCGGCGGCGGGACCGTGGCCGTGGCCGTGGCCGTGGCCGTGGCGGTGGCCGTGGCGGTGGCGGTGGCCGTGGCCGAGGGGGCGGGCTCGCCCAGGAGGAGTGCCGCCTGTTCAGCGGTCAGGGGATTGTTCGCGACCAGTTGCGCGGTCAGCCAGCGGCCTCCCGCGACCTGGCGCCGCCGCTCGTGCACGAAGCCGTGCTCGACGAGCTGTTGCTTCGCTTTCTGGTACGCGCGGCCCTTGATGCCCACCTTGCGGGCGAGTTCGCCCAACGGTTTGCACAGGGCATCGCCCGGGAGGCCCTGGACGTAGAGGAGCAGGATCTTCGCGTCACTGTTCAGACGCGGATGGCGTACGACATCGTTCGATGCCTTCGTATAGCGCGCGGACGGCGCGATAGCATGACGCAGCATTTCCGGTGGCCTCGCAGTCCACTGGTGGTGTAGGCCCTCGGATTGGTGTTAGCGCACCGCCGGGGGCCGCTCCATGCGCACGGGAGCACACGGAACGTGATGACGTGGTCACCGTAGCGCACCTTCTCCATCTCCCGCCATGCCGACGGAACTTCGCGCGTACGAGGACCGCCGGAGACTGACGGCCCCGCGCAGCCGTACGTACTGCAACGACAGTACGTACGAGTGCATGCAGGGCGACGACGACGATGACGCCCCTGTTCACGAAGGATTGAGGCATTCCTCCGGCCCCGCCGTGCCCCGGCACGGCCCAGGCACGGCCGGAGCCGTGGCACCGCGCCGCGGACCGTTGCCCGATCCAGAGAGACTGGAGCGCCTCTTCGTGGCTACCTTCCTTTACCGGCTCGGCCGCTTCTCCTTCCGGAGACGTCGGCTCGTCGCCCTGCTCTGGGTGGTGGTCCTGGCCGCCTGCGCGTTCGCCGCGGCCAAGGCCCCGACCGCCCCCGAGGACGGGTTCTCGATGCCCGGGACGGAGTCGCAGAAGGCGTTCGACCTGCTGGACCAGCGTTTCCCCGGCGGCAATTCCAACGCCGCCGACGCCCGGATCGTCTTCGTCGCGCCCGAGGGCCAGAAGGTCACGGCGGGCCCGAACAAGGCGGCCATCGAGAAGATCGTCGCGGACGTGGCGGGCGGTGACCAGGTCAAGGGCGCCCTCGACCCGTTCAAGATGGCCGGGGCGGTGAGCAAGGACGGCACCACCGCGTACTCCACCGTCTCGTACGACGTGCAGAGCATCGATCTCACGACCGCCACCAAGAAGGCGCTGGAGGACACCGCCGAGAAGGGGCGGGACGCGGGGCTGACCGTGGAGCTCGGCGGTTCGGCCCTGGTGCCGGAGAGCGAGATGGGCGGCACGACGGAACTCGTGGGTGTCGCCGCCGCCGCGGTCGTCCTGCTCATCACCTTCGGGTCGCTCGCCGCGGCGGGCCTCCCGCTGCTCACCGCGATCGTCGGCATCGGCGTGGGCGTGGCCTCGATCGTCGCCATCGGGATGTCCACGACCACGACCACGCTCGCCCTGATGCTGGGGCTCGCGGTCGGCATCGACTACGCGCTGTTCATCGTCTCGCGCTACCGGACGGAACGCGCCGAGGGCCACGGCGCCGAGGAGGCCGCCGCACGGGCGGTGGGCACGGCGGGTTCCGCCGTCGTCTTCGCCGGGCTCACCGTCGTCATCGCGCTGGCGGGCCTGGCCGTGGTCGGCATCCCCGTCCTGACCAAGATGGGTCTCGCCGCGGCGAGCACCGTAGTGATCGCCGTCCTCGTCGCGATGACCCTGCTGCCCGCACTGCTCGGCTTCTTCCAGAAGGCCGTCCTGCCGCGCTCCCGGCGCAAGGGACACGGCGGGCAGCGCGCCAAGGACGGCCGGCCGAACCTCGGCACCCGCTGGGCCCGCTTCGTGATCCGCCGGCCGCTCGCGGTCCTGGTGCTCGGCATCCTCGGTCTCGGCCTGATCTCCGTACCGGCGCTCGATCTCCAGCTCGGTATGCCGGGCGACGAGGCGAAGTCCACCTCGACCACCCAGCGCCGCGCCTACGACGCCCTGGCCGACGGCTTCGGTCCCGGTTTCAACGGACCGCTCACCGTCGTCGTCGACGCGAAGGCCGCCAAGGATCCGAAGGCCGCCGCGGCACAGGCCGCCGAGCAGCTCACCGCGACCAGGGGCGTCGTCGTCACGACGCCCCCCGCCTTCAACGAGGCCGGTGACACCGCGGTGCTCACGGCCGTGCCCGCCACCGGGCCCAGCTCCGAGGACACCACGGAGCTCGTCCGCACCATCCGCGACGAGGCCCGTGGCCTGGAGTCCGGGACCGGTGCGACGATGCTGGTCACCGGCGCGACCGCGGTGAACATCGACGTGTCGCAGAAGGTCACCGACGCGCTGGTCCCCTACCTCGCGCTCGTCGTCGGTCTGGCCTTCCTGCTCCTGATGGTCGTCTTCCGCTCGCTGCTGGTCCCGCTCAAGGCAGCGCTCGGCTTCCTGCTCTCCGTGACGGCGGCCTTCGGCACGATCGTCGCGGTGTTCCAGTGGGGCTGGCTCGCCGACGCCCTCGGCGTGGAGCAGACCGGGCCGGTGATGAGCATGATGCCGATCTTCCTGATCGGCGTGGTCTTCGGGCTGGCCATGGACTACGAGGTCTTCCTGGTGACCCGGATGCGGGAGGCGTACGTCCACGGGGAGCGGCCCGGCGAAGCGATCGTCACCGGGTTCCGGCACAGTGCCCGGGTCGTCGGGGCCGCCGCCGTCATCATGATCGCGGTGTTCGCCGGGTTCATCGGGATGAGCGAGTCGATGATCAAGATGATGGGCGTCGGTCTCGCCTCGGCCGTGTTCTTCGACGCGTTCGTCGTCCGGATGACGGTCGTCCCGGCGGTACTCGCCCTGCTCGGCGACCGGGCGTGGTGGCTGCCGAAGTGGCTGGCGAAGGTCCTGCCCCAGGTGGACGTCGAGGGCGAGAAGCTGAACCACGGCGGACCGGCGGCGCCCGCACCCGCACCCGCGGAGGAACCGGCCCCCGACCCCGTACGCGTGTGAGTCACGGCGGAGTGATGTGAGGCGGCCGGAGGCCCGTCCGTGGTGAGTACGACGGACGGGCCTCCGGTCTCGCTGCGCGGGCGGACGGGCGGATCGAGGACCATGGATGGTCGGACAGGCCCTGCGGACCCCGCCTGCGGGCCTGCTGAGCCCGTAGAACCCGCGAACCCCGCGGACCCGCATCCTGTGGAAGAGGAAGAAGAGAGACTGCGTGTTCACCGACTGGTGGCAGTGGGCCCGACGCCACCCCCGGGCCGTCGACGTGGCGATAGCCGTGGCGCTGTGGATCTCCGCGGTCTTCTCCAGCACCCTGACCGACGCCCGGATCGTCCGCGTCCCGCCCCTCGCCTTCTCCCTGGCCGCCGTCGTGCCCTCCGTCGTTCTGCTGCTGGGACGGCGCAGGTTCCCGCGCACGGTGGTGGCGGTGACGACGGTGTGCGGTGGTGTCCTGGGCGTCATGGGCGGCCGGATCGGCTTCGACCCCAGCCCCAGCGTCGTCGGTGCCGCCCTGGTCGCGCTCTATCTCCTGGCCCTGCGTACGGAACTCCGCACGACCATCCTGTACACGAGCGGGGCGGCCGTCGCCCTCGTCATCCTCTCCGTCGGCTGGGGCAAGGGCACGCTGCTGCGGCCCGACCAGATCGGCACCCTCTCGTGCGTGCTGCTGGCGGGTGCCGTCGGCGAGTCGGTACGGAACCGGCGCGACCATCTCGCCGCCGTGGAGGCACGGGCCGAGCTGGCGGAACGCACCCGCGAGGAGGAGGCGCGCCGCCGGGTGAGCGAGGAGCGGACCCGGATCGCCCGCGAGCTCCACGACATCGTCGCGCACCACATCGCGCTCGCCCACGCACAGGCGGCCACCGCCGCGTACCTGCTGCGCAGCCGGCCCGAGCAGGCGCAGGACATGATGGACCAGCTCGCCGGAACGACCTCCTCCGCACTGCGCGAACTCAAGGCGACCGTGGGACTGCTGCGCCGCGAGGGCGACCCGGAGACACCTTTGGAACCCTCCCCCGGGCTGGCCCAGCTCCCCGAGCTGATCACCTCGTTCGAGCAGACGGGCCTGTCCGTCTCGGTGTCGGTGGAAGGTGAGAGGCGGGCGCTGTCGTCGGGCACGGACCTGACCGCGTACCGGATCGTTCAGGAGGCGCTGACCAACGTCACCAAGCACTCGGGCGGTGCGAGGGCCTCGGTCCGCCTCGGCTACTCGCGCCGACTGCTCACGCTCACCGTCTCCGACGACGGGCACGCACCGCCCGCGGCGGGCGAGCCGGGCTACGGCCTCATCGGCATGCGCGAACGGGCCCTGTCCGCGGGCGGCCGGCTGGCCGCCGGGCACCGGGCGGACGGGGGCTTCGAGGTGACCACGGAGCTTCCCCTGGAGACGGCGGAGCCCGACCCCCATCAGGACGACAAGGAGAGGACGGCGCGGTGACCATCCGGGTACTGCTGGCCGATGACCAGGCGCTGCTGGCCGGGACCTTCCGGCTGCTGATCGATTCGAACGACGACATGGAGGTCGTCGGTGTCGCGGCGGACGGCCGGGAGGCGGTGGAGCGGGCCCGTGCCACCGCGCCGGACGTGGTCGTGATGGACATCCGCATGCCGGGCATGGACGGGCTGGCGGCCACCGAGGCGATCTGCCGGGACGAGGCGCTGCGGGACACCCGCATCCTGATCCTCACCACCTTCGAGATCGACGAGTACGTGGCCCGCGCCCTGCGCGCGGGCGCCAGCGGCTTCCTCGGCAAGGACGTCGGCCCCGAGGAGCTCCTGGACGCCATCCGGACGGTGGCCTCGGGCGACACCCTCCTGTCGCCCACCGCCACCCGGGCCCTCATCACCCGCTACCTGGCCCGCCCGGAGGGCGGTGTCGCCGTGCCGGAGGCCCTGGACGTCCTGACCGCCCGCGAGCGCGAGGTCATGGCGCAGGCCGCCGAGGGCCTGTCGAACGACGAGATCGCCGCCCGGATGCACGTCAGCCCGCTGACCGTACGCACCCATGTCGGCCGTGCGATGACGAAGCTGGGCGCCCGGCACCGCGCCCAACTGGTCGCCATGGCCTACCAGTCGGGCCTGGTGCGGGTGGACCCGCCGCAGGGCCGGGGCACGGCCGTCTGAGGCCTCTCGCCCTCGTTCCCGACGCGCGGGGAGTCGGTCGGCTGGCTAGCGTGAAAGGCGGGACCACCCACCGAGCGCGAAGGAGTCAGGGCCATGGCTGTACGACCGGAGGGCACTCCGTGCTGGGCCGACGCGATGTTCGCCGACCTGGAGGGAGCGAAGAGCTTCTACGGTGATGTGCTGGGCTGGACGTTCGGCGAGTCCTCGTCGGAGTTCGGCGACTACACGCAGGCGTACGCCGACGGCAAGGCGGTCGCCGCGGTGGTGCCCCCGATGCCCGGCCAGGAGGGCCCGTCGGCCTGGTGCCTGTACCTGGCCTCGCCGGACGCGGAGGCCACCGCGGCGAAGATCCGGGACAACGGCGGCGAGACGCTGATGGACCCCATGCAGGTCGGCGATTTCGGCACGATGCTGCTGGCCCGCGACCCGAGCGGCGTCGTCTTCGGTGTGTGGCAGGCCGGCAGCCACGAGGGCTTCGAGGCGGAGAGGGTGCCCGGCGCGTTCTGCTGGGCCGAGGTCTTCACCCGGGAGCCCGAGAAGTCCGACGCCTTCTTCCCCGCCGTCTTCCCCTACACGATGGTGAAGATCGCGGACGAGCACGTCGACTTCAGGATGTTCAACCTCGGCGACAGGACCGTCATGGGGCGGATGAAGATGGGCGAGGAGTTCCCGCCCGAGGTCCCGCCGCACCTGAACGTGTACTTCACCGTCGCCGACTGCGACGCGGCGGTCGCGAAGGCCACCGAGCGCGGCGGCGTCCTGCGGTTCGGCCCGATGACCATGCCGTTCGGCCGGTTCGCCGCACTGACGGACCCGCAGGGCGCGGCGTTCTCCGTCATCGACGTCCACACCACCGAGGGCGAGATCCCCACGACGACTCCGGTCTCCTGACCTGTCTCCCGAGCGCGGCGTCCCGCCCGGCGGCCGGCCGCGACCGCCCGAGTTGCGGGGGCGCCGCGCATGCGGTTGTTTCGGTAGTAGGGATGCCGGCGGGGTACGTACGCACGCGGCCCCGGTCCCCTGGCTGGGGGTGAGACCACCGTGCTGTTCGCCGACCGCGTGGACGCGGGACAGCAGCTCGCCGAAGCGCTCCACCACCTCGAACGGGAGAAGCCCGTCGTGCTGGGACTGCCCCGCGGCGGTGTCCCGGTGGCCTTCCAGGTGGCCCAGACCCTCGGTGCCGAACTCGATGTGATCGTCGTCCGCAAGCTCGGCGTACCGCACCACGAGGAGGTGGCGTTCGGCGCCATCGGCGAGGGCGGGGTACGGGTCGTCAACGACGACGTCGCCGGCCGGCTGCGGGTGGGGAAGCAGGATCTCGCGGCGGTCGAACGGGTCGAGGAGGCGGAGCTCGTACGCCGGGCCCAGGTGTACCGCGCCGGCCGGGCCCGGACCCCGCTCGACGGCCGGACGGTGATCGTCGTGGACGACGGCTTCGCGACCGGCGCCACGGCCGAGGCGGCCTGCCTGGTGGTACGGGCGCAGCAGCCGGCGCGGCTGGTGGTGGCCGTACCGGTGGCGCCGCCGGAGGCGGTCGTGCGGCTGCGCCGGAGCGCGGACGAGGTGGTGTGCCTGTCGGTGCCGCGCCTGTTCTACGCGGTCGGCGAGTGGTACCGGGACTTCTCCCAGACGTCCGACGAGGAGGTCGTCACCCTGCTGGCACAGGCCAGGAACAGCGGCCATGTGACACCGGGCTGCGACTGAGCGAGCGGGTACGGCCCCGCCCGGTCACGGGTCAGTCCGCGCAGTAGGCGTCCCGCTCCGGGCGGACCCCGGTGTTCAGGAACGTGGTGACCGCCCGGTCGCCGCAGGCGTTCCCGTGGCCCAGGTACATGCCGTGCCCGCCGTGGTCGACGGCCACCAGGCGGGCCCGGTCGCCGAAGGCCGCGCGCATCTTCAGGGCGCCGGAGTAGGGGGTCGCCGGGTCGCGCAGGCCCTGGATCATCAGGACGTTGGACGGTCCCCGGTCCGTGATCCTGGTCGGCTGCTCGGCGGGGGCGTCCTTCCAGAAGGTGCACGGGGTGATGTTCGCCGTCATCCCGGCGGTCAGCGGGTACTTCACGCGGTCGGCGGCGACGGCCCGCTCGTACGAGGAGACCGTGCCCTGCCAGCGCACGTCGTTGCAGATCACGCCGACCGTGACCGCCGCGTCCGCGTCCGGGATCGGCCCGCTCAGCGCATCGGGCAGGACCGGCTTCGCCGAGGGGTCACCGGCCGCCCGGACGAGCCCCGCGAGCCCGGCAAAGGCGTCGTCCTCGTACAGGGCCAGCTGGACCGCCTGGCGCAGCCGGTTGCCGGTCAGCGGGACGCCCGGCGTGGTGGACTCCCTCGGTTCACGGTCCAGTCGCGCCGCCAGGTCCAGCACCAGCGGCTGCACGTCCTCGGCCCGCTGCGCGAGTCGCAGCCCCTCCGCGTCCCTGGCCGGGTCCGAGGCCCAGCGCGCGAAGTCGGGGAAGCGGTCGGCCGCCCCCACCGCCATGTTCGCCAGCCAGCCCTTGGCGACGCGCGACGGGTTCGGGTCGCCGCTGCTGTCCAGCACCCAACGGTCGGTGTGCTGCGGGTACTTCTGCGCGTACACGGCTCCCACGTAGGTGCCGTACGAGCTGCCCCAGGCCGACAGCTTCTCCTCGCCGAGGGCCTGCCGGAAGCGGTCGATGTCCCGTACTTCATTGGCCGTGGTGAGGTTCTTCAGCATCGCTCCGCCGTTGCGGGCGCAGGCTTCGGCGACGCGCCGGGAGCGGGTGACGTTCTCGGTGATCGAGCCGTCGGCACCGGGCCAGGACCGAAGGTTCACCAGCTCCCGGTCCTCCGGGTCGAGCCCGCAGCTCGCCTTCGGGCTGCCGCCGACCCCGCGCGGGTCGAGGCTCACGATGTCGTACCGCCCCTCCGTCTCCCGCTGCAACCTCTCCCCCTTCTGCGTCACCCGCTGCACCCCGGAGGAGCCCGGACCGCCCGGGATCACGATCAGCGTCCCGCGCCGGGCGGCCGGGCGGTCGCTGCGGACCCGGGTCACCGCGAGGGAGATCTGCGGGCCGCCCGGGTCGCGGTAGTCGAGCGGTACGGGAAGCTCGGCGCACTCCTGCCCGGCGGGGCCGCCGTCCTGCGCACACGGCCGCCAGGAGAGCGCGGTTGCGGGGTTGGACGACGCGGCGGCCGGCGAGGGCGCGGCCCCGGTGAGCGCGGTGGCGACGGCGGTGACGGACAGGGCGACGAAGGCGGCTGATTTTCCGTAAGTCCTCATGGAACAAGCCTTGTTGAGTGAGCGTCGGCAACCCATCCGGGAGGCACGACGGAATGCGGTGGGGTTAGCCCCCGGCCGCCCGTCGCGGACAACGAGAAGCCCCACCACGCTTTGCGGGATGAGGCCTTCGCGCTTACATGCGCCGGTTGGGGCGGTCAGACGGTGCCGAACTCTCCGGCCTTGACGCCCGCCACGAAGGAGGCGAACGAGGCAGCGGGAACGTTCAGCACCGGGCCGCCGGGGTTCTTGGAGTCACGGACGGGGACCACGCCGCGCGGGGCGACGAGATTGGCGGCGACCTCGATGCAGTTGCCGCCGTTGGAGCTGTACGAAGACTTGAACCAGCGGGGTGACTCGGTCGTGGTCGTCACGGGGTGCCCTTTCGTGCCTCGTTGATCATGGCCACCGATGCCGCCTGGGACAGCGCTTCGGCCTGTAGCTGATGGTAGGACGCCAGCAAGGGGAGCACCAAGGTCGTATCGCGTTCCAGATGGCCCCGCATCTGGGATTCCGCGTACGCGACTGCGGACAGGTCCGACAGCGTGAGCAGGTTCATCGGAAGGTTGAACGGGCGGCGCTCCGCCATGTCGAAGGGGGCAATCTGGAGCACGGTGTTCGGCAGCTCGGCGAATTCCAGCAGCCGGTCGAGCTGGGCGGCCACTACCTCGTCCCCGCCGACCCGTCTGCGGATACAACTTTCGTCCATCACCACCAGCATCGTGGGAGGTCGAGGCCGCACCAGCACAGCCTGACGCTCAGCCAGAAACGAGACGCGGTCTCCCGCTTGCTCGGACGTGATGGAGCCGCGCCACACATCGCCTTCCGCCAACGCTCGCGCGTACTCCGGCGTCTGCAACAGCCCAGGGACGATCCCGACTTCGTAGAGCCGGATCTCCACTGCACGTCCTTCGTAGCCCACGTACTGCGGGAACCCCTCCAGCAGCGAGCCATGCCGGATCTCGCGGTACTGGCGTTCGAAGGTGTCTGCTGTTTCCCCGGTGCCGAAAACCTGGTCCGCGTTGCGCGAGAACCGAAGAGTCGGCATCTTGCGACCAGTTTCGACGGCGGACACATGCGTGCCGGAGTAGCCCAGCCGCTCGGCTAACTCCTCCTGTTTCCATCCGTGCTCCTCTCTCAAGCTGCGGATGCGTGCGCCGAAGGCGGCTTCCGGGCTGCTCTCGGGGTCCAGCTCCTTGCGATTCAACTGCTGTCACCTGACTTTTCGTTCGCGCCGAACAAGTTGAAGCACTCCCGACTCTAGGCCAATCTGAACCCCCTTAGTAGTGGAATGACTACGGAGAGGAGTTTTCCGTGCTCGCCGAGAACAGGCGTGAAACAGAAGGCTGTTGTCCCGAGTGCCAGAAGCTCCGGCTGGCCGAGGCCCTCGCCAATGATCAGCGCGACCACAGCGGGGCGACCGACTGCCGGGTGCTGCTCCAGCGTCACCGGCGCACGGCGGACTGCACGGAACGGGGGTCGGCGTGAAGGAGCAAGAGCCGGTTCCCGAGCCGGAGTTCCCCGAGTTCAACCCGCTGCGCTGGCCCCCCTGCGAGTGCGCGCGGTGCCGCTCCGGCGGGGACGCCGACGCAGCGGACTCCACGTCGATACGGCAGCTCCGGGCCAGGGTCACCGAGGAGAACGGGCTGCGCAGCTCCCTCCGGCGGACGCGGTGAGGGCGCCGGCCCACCGCGCTCGTCACACTTCCCCTCCGCCGTCCGTCAGTGCGGTGAGGGCGCGGCGAGAACGCGGCCGCGACCGCGACGGACATCGAAGGGGACCACATCATGCAGGCACGTATCGAGAACCCGGCGGAGATCCTTCCCGAGGCCCTGCCACCCGTGCTGGGCCTGGTCAAGGCCATCGGCAAGGGCGGACTGCCGGAGACCACGCTGGAACTGGTCGGGCTGCGGGTCAGCCAGATCAACGGCTGCACCTTCTGCGTCGACGGGCACGTACGCAACGCCCGGAAGGCCGGTGAGAGCGACGAGCGGCTCTTCGCCGTGTCGGCCTGGAGCGACGCGCCGTACTTCACCGACGCCGAGCGTGCCGCGCTGGCGCTCGCGGAGCACGCGACCCGGCTCAGCGACCGCTCCGACCCGGTGCCGGACGCCATCTGGGACGAGGCCGCCCGGCACTTCAGCGAGAAGCAGCTCTCCGCCCTGGTGCTCTCCATCGGTCTGACGAACCTGTTCAACCGCGTCAACGTCACCACCAAGCAGCCCCCGGGCAAGACCTGGTAGGTCGAGCACCGGGGGCTGTACGGGGGGCCTCACCGGACGGGAGCGGGCCGCCCGGAACCGTCAGTCCGACGGCTTCCGGGCGGTCTCCTTGATGAAGAAGCCGGCCAGTGCGCCGATCACCAGCAGGATCGGCATCATCAGCAGGGCGGTGCCGTAGTCGGACAGGCCGGGGTTGTCCGGGAGCAGTCGGCCGGGCACGGCCTGGAGCACACCGCCGACGATGAAGCAGATGCCGTTGACGATGGCCGCGGAGCTGCCGACCAGGGCACCGCCGACGGACTCCCCGGCCACGGTGAAGCCCAGCATGTGCGCCCCGGCGAACAGCCCGACGGCGAACATCACGACCATGGAGACGCTGTTGGTCTCCTTGGGCAGATAGATCAGCAGGGCGATGGCCACCGCCTGGAGCAGTACGCCGACGACCGCCGGGGTGCGGCGGTTGTGCCAGTGGTCGGAGAGCAGGTTGAACACCGGCGCGCCGACCGCGAGGCCCAGCCAGGACATGGCGGTCAGCGTCGCGGCGAACCCCGGGTCGGCGCCGCGCGCCTCCATCACCCGGGGCCCCCACAGCACGCCGACGGCCAGCATCGAGCCGAAGGAGACCCCGGCGAGCACGGACGACAGCACCACGTTGCGGTTGGCGAAGCACTTGCCGAGGTCCTTGAAGATGCTGGCGAACAGCGGCGGCCTGGCGGTGGCCTGCCGGAGCGCTTCCGGCCCCGGCGCGGGATTGCGTACGAGCAGGACGAACAGCACGATCAGCAGCACGCCCATCGCGCCGAAGCCGTTGAGCAGCTGCTGCCAGGTCATGTGGTCGAGCTGCCAGGAGATGGCCGGCTGGCCCACCGCGGAGCCCAGCGAGGCCAGCATCTGCACCAGGCCGAACATCAGCCCGTAGCGGGCCGCCGGGAACCACTGACCGCCGACGTAGCCCGCGCCGACGAAGCCGAAGGACGAGCCGATGGCCAGCACGATCTGGGCGAGGACGAGCGTGGCCATGTTCGTCGTCTGCGCGTACAGGAAGGCGCCCGCGGTGACGAACGCGACGCCGATCGCGAGCAGCGGACGCGTACCGAAGCGGTCCAGCAGCGCCCCGCTGAAGAACTGGCACAGCGCGAACGCCCAGGTGTAGACCGAGCTCGCGAGGCTGATCTGGGCGACCGTGAGGGACGCGGTCTTCTGGATCTCCGGGGAGACGACGGCGTACCCGGTCTGGATGGCGAACAGCCAGACCACGAAGAGCGCGCAGAGCACCCAGATGACCCAGGCCTCGACCCCGCCGATGGTGCGGTGCGGGCCGTGCAGGATGCGGGCGCCGGGATGGTTACGGTGCTCGGCGGCGGGCCGGTCGGTGTCCGTGGTGGTCGACATGTCAGGCCTCCCGGTCGTGGGCGAGGGCGCCGGCCACGTAGGTCGCGCGCACGGTCCGGTCGTCGCCCATCACGGCCAGGACGAAGAGCAGTTCCTCGATGTCCTCGACCCTGGCGGTGCGCTGGGCGAGCAGCGGGGTGGCCTCGGGGTCCAGGATCACGAAGTCCGCCTCCTGGCCGGGTTCGAGGGAGCCGATGGTGTCTTCGAGGCCGAGGGCCTCCGCGCCGCCGCGGGTGGCGAGGTAGAACGCCTTGACGGAGTCCAGCGGGTAGTTGGTCAGCTCGGCGACCTTGTACGCCTCGTTCATCGTGGACAGCAGCGAGAAGCTGGTGCCGGCGCCGATGTCCGTACCCAGTCCGACCTTCATCGGGTGCCTGGGGTCCTTGGCGTCGTGGACGTGGAAGAGGCCGCTGCCCAGGAAGAGGTTGGAGGTCGGGCAGTGCGACACGGCGGTGCCGGTCTCGGCGCAGCGGTCGCGCTCGCGGCCGGTCAGATGGACGCCGTGGGCGAGTACGGCGCCGTCACCGAGGAGCCCGTAGTGGTCGTACACGTCGAGGTAGCCGCGGCGTTCGGGGAACAGGGACCGCACCCAGGAGATCTCGCCGGTGTTCTCCGAGACATGGGTGTGGACGAGGGTCCCTGGGTTCTCCTTCCACAACTGCCCTGCCGCTTCGAGCTGTTCGGGGGTGCTGGTGGGTGCGAAGCGCGGTGTGATGGCGTAGAGGTTGCGGCCCTTGCCGTGCCACCGCTCGATGAGCTTCCTGGAGTCCTCGTAGCCGGACTGCGCGGTGTCCAGGAGGGCGTCGGGGGCGTTGCGGTCCATCAGGACCTTGCCGCCCACCATGCGCATGTCGCGCCTGGACGCCTCCTCGAAGAGGGCGTCGGCCGAGTCCGGGTGGACGGCGGCGAAGGTGAGCGCGGTGGTGGTGCCGTTGCGCAGCAGTTCGTCGCAGAAGGCGGAGGCGACCCTGCGGGCGTAGGCGCCGTCGGCGAAGCGCTGCTCCTCGACGAAGGTGTAGTGGTTCAGCCAGTCGATGAGCTGCGAGCCGAACGCGGCGATGATGCCGGTCTGCACGTAGTGGATGTGCGTGTCGATGAATCCGGCGCTGATGACGTGACCCGGGTAGTGCACGGGTGTGACACCCGGGGGTATGCGGTCGCGCAGGGCCGTGTAGTCACCGGCCGCGGTGATCCTCCCGTTCTCGCATATCAGCAGGCCGTCCGGTTCATGGACGAAGGCGTCCTCCCGGCTCGTCAGGAACGGGTCGTTCCGGTAGCGGACGAGGGTGCCTCGAACAGCGGTGGTGGTGGCGGTGGCGGTCTGCGGGGAGCCGGTCGTCATCTCGGGCGTACCTCCGGGTGCGACAGCGTGTACGACGTCCTGACAGTTGAGCCGTCGGAGTCACGCAGCGCCGGATGGGCGGGGCCGAACGGGTGACGGGGCCGGGGCCCGGGGCGGTGGCCGCCGCCCGCGCCGTGCGGGCCGTTCGGGTGAGCGGCCCGGGATGCCCTGCCCGGGACGCCCGGCCCGGGCGGCGGCGATAGCCTGGTGCGTGGAGCAGGCAGGAGACATGTGCCCATGGGAGCCCCCAATCCGCAAGGATCCGTCGTCGCGGTGGTGGCGCTGGGTGGTGCGATCGGAGCGTGTGCCCGCTACGGGGCCACGCTGATCTGGCCCACCGCCCCGGGCGGCTTCCCGTGGACGACGCTGATCGTGAACGCCGTCGGATGCGCGGTGATCGGCGTGTTCATGGTGGTGATCAGCGAGGTGTGGTCGGCGCACCGGCTGGTGCGGCCGTTCTTCGGCACGGGGGTGCTCGGCGGGTTCACCACGTTCTCAACGTACGCGGTGGACATCCAGCGCCTGGTCGACGTCGGCCGGGTCCGTGCGGGCCTGGGTTATCTGGGACTGACGCTGTTCGCGGCTCTCGCGGCGGTGTGGAGTGCGGTGTGGGCGACCCGCCGCGTGCTGGCCTGGAGGCAGCCATGACGACCCCGGAGACGGAACGGGCCCTGCGCCTGACGGTGCTCGTCGGCGAGTCCGACATCTGGCACCACCGGCCGGTCTTCACCGAGATCGTGCACCGGGCGCACCGGGCGGGGCTCCCGGGTGCCAGCGTGTTCCGGGGGATCGAGGGCTTCGGCGCCTCGTCGATGATCCACACACAGCGGCTGCTGTCGCTGAGCGAGGACCTGCCGGTGGCGGTCGTGATCGTGGACACCGAGGACCGGATCCGCGCGTTCCTGCCGCTCATCGAGGAACTGGTCGCAAAAGGCGGTCTGGTCGTCCTGGACGAGTGCGAGATCGTGCGCTTCGGCGGCGGACGGGAGCGGGGCCGGTGAACTGGCTGCTGGTGATCATCGGGGCGGCGGTCGGGGCGCCGCTGCGTTATCTGACCGACCGGGCGGTGCAGTCCCGGCACGACAGCGTCTTCCCGTGGGGGACCTTCACGATCAATGTGTCGGGCTCGCTGATCCTGGGCCTGCTGACCGGCGCGGTGGCGGCCGGCGCCGCCTCCTCGCATCTGCAGCTGCTGCTCGGCACGGGACTGTGCGGGGCGCTCACCACGTACTCGACGTTCAGTTACGAGACGCTGCGGCTGGCCGAGGACGGCGCCAGGTCCTACGCGGTGGCCAATGTCGTGGGAAGTGTGGCGGCGGGGCTGGGCGCGGCGTTCGCCGGGGTCGCGCTGGCGGGGGTGCTCTGGCCGTAGGGCCTGCCGGACCCCGATCCGCCGGACAGGCCCCGGGGCCTGCGGCCGGCGTCCCCTGCCACCGCAATGCGAGGCGGTGGCAGAGGAACGCCGTTGGGGAGGAACCGTCACCGAGCGCCCGGGCGATTCAACCCGTTCCGCGCCGACAGCGGTCCGTCAGGCGCCGACGCTAGGCAACCGTTCGCGCCGCGCGCCCGGCACCACGCCGGTGCGCGGCCCGGCGCCACTCCAACGGCAGGCGCCGGCGGTCACCTGATGGGCGGGCCTTGATCCACCGGCGTCCGCGGTGGTTCGCTGAGTTGATCAGCACGATCCTGGTGATCCCGGTGATCCCCGTGATCTCCGTGATCTCCGTGATCTCCGTGATCTCCGCGATCGGTCGCGATCGGTCGTGACCGGTTGTGATCTCCGTGATCGGTCGTGATCGTCGTCCGCGAGCGAAGTGAGAGGCCTCCCGTGCCGGACAGCAGCACCACTGTTTCATCGCGTCCCGTCACCGTCGTCACCGGCGGCAGCCGGGGCATCGGCGCCGCGACCTGTATCCGTCTGGCGACCGACGGGCACGACCTCGCCCTGGGCTTCGTGAACAACGCGGAGGCCGCCGAGCGGACCGCGGCGGCGGTGCGGGCCGCGGGGGCGCGTTGCGTCACCGTACGGGTGGACACCGCCGAGGAGGCCGATGTGGAACGCCTCTTCGACACGGCGGCCGAACAGCTCGGCCCCGTGACCGGGCTGGTCAACAACGCGGGGGTGACGGGCCCGCTCGGGCGGCTCGCCGACACCTCCGCCGAGACGCTGCGCCGCGTCGTGGACGTGAACCTCCTCGGCTACCTGCTCTGCTGCCGCCGGGCCGCGAAGGACATGGCGGCCCACGGGGCGGGCGCGATCGTCAATGTCTCCTCGGCCGCCGCCACCCTCGGCAGCCCCGGGGACTTCGTGCACTACGCCGCGACCAAGGCGGCGACGGACGCGCTGACGATCGGGCTCTCCAAGGAGCTGGGGCCCGACGGCATCCGGGTCAACGCGGTCGCCCCCGGCATGGTCGACACCGACATGCACGCCACGGCGGGAGACCCGGGCCGCGCGGACGCCGCCGTCCCCGGCATCCCGCTCGGCCGCGTCGGATCCGCCCCGGAGATCGCGGCCGCGATCGCCTGGCTGCTGTCGGGCGAGGCGTCCTACGTGACCGGGACGGTCCTGCGGGTCGCGGGCGGGCGATGAACCGCGCCTCCGGGCGGGGCGGGCGAGGCTTCACAGGCGGACGGTAAGCCGCACCGCGCCCCAGGCGGGCAGGGCCTTCCGGGCGGCCGGTGAACAGCACCGCGCCTCCGGGCAGGCGGGGCTTCACAGGCGACCGATGAGCCACGCCTCCGGGCGAGGCTTCACGGGCGGACGCCGAACCGCGCATCGCTCCGGGCAGGCGGGGCTTCTCAGGCGGACGCGCGCTAGCCCCCGCGGTTGGCGCGGCGCTGCTTCGCGGCGGCGCGTGCCTCCGCGGTGGGCTGGTCGGAGCGGCGTGACCGGCCCGCCTTCGGGGACACGCTGCCCCGGCCCCGGAAGGGCACGCTCCTGGGGCGCTCCGTCACCGGTGCGCTGCCGTCGACGGGTACCCCCGAGGGCTTGCGCGCTCCGGTGATCCGGCTCAGTTCGGCCTCGCCGGAACGGACCTGGGCGATCTGCGGGGTGATCCCGGCGTCGGCCATCAGCCGGGTCATCTCGCGGCGCTGTCCCGGCAGCACCAGCGTGACGACGCTGCCGGACTCCCCGGCCCGGGCGGTGCGGCCGCCCCGGTGCAGATAGTCCTTGTGGTCGGTCGGCGGATCGACGTTGACGACCAGGTCCAGGTTGTCGATGTGGATGCCGCGCGCCGCGACGTTCGTCGCGACCAGCACCGTGATCTGGCCGCTCTTGAACCGGTCCAGGGTGCGGGTGCGCTGCGGCTGGGACTTCCCGCCGTGCAGCGCGGCGGCCCGTACCCCGCTGCCGAGCAGATGGCCGGTGAGCTTGTCCACGGCGTGCTTGGTGTCCAGGAACATCAGCACCCGGCCGTCGCGGGCCGCGATCTCGGTCGTGGTGGCGAACTTGTCGGCGCCCTGCACGTAGAGCACGTGGTGCTCCATCGTGGTCACCGCACCGGCTGCCGGGTCGACCGAGTGGACCACCGGGTCGTGCAGATAGTTGCGTACGAGCAGGTCGACATTGCGGTCCAGGGTCGCCGAGAACAGCATCCGCTGGCCCTGCGGCAGCACCAGGTCGAGCAGTTCGGTCACCTGCGGCATGAACCCCATGTCGCACATCTGGTCGGCCTCGTCGAGAACGGTGACGGAGACCCGGTCCAGCCGGCAGTCGCGGCGCTCGACGAGGTCCTTGAGCCGGCCCGGTGTGGCGACGACGACCTCGGCACCGCCGCGCAGCGCGGTGGCCTGCCGGCCGATCGACATGCCGCCGACGACGGTGGCCATCCGCAGTTTCAGCGCGCGGGCGTACGGGGTGAGCGCGTCGGTGACCTGCTGGGCCAGTTCCCGGGTGGGGACGAGGACCAGGGCCAACGGGCGGCGGGCATCGGCCCGGTTGCCCGCGATCCGGGCCAGCAGGGCCAGGCCGAAGGCGAGCGTCTTGCCGGAACCGGTCCGGCCGCGGCCCAGTACGTCGCACCCCGCGAGGGAGTTCGGCAGGGTGGCCGCCTGGATCGGGAACGGCGTGGTGACGCCCTCGGCGGTGAGCGCCGAGAGCAGCGGTCCGGGCAGTTCCAGCTCCGCGAAGGCGGAAATGGCGGGCAGCGCCGGGGTAATGGTCTTCGGCAGCGCGAACTCCCCCTGCACGGGGGCGGGCCCGCGACTGCCGGAACGGGAAGTGCGGGAGGTACGGGAATATCGGTCGTTCGAACGTGCTGTGCGATCGCGGTCCATGCAGAACCCTTCCTCGACGGGGCACGTATCGAGGAATTCGCTGCGGCGGCGGGCGGCACAGGAATCGCAAGAACGGGCCATTGACAAGCCTGGGCGAAGCCCGGCTGCGAAAAACGAGCCGCCCCGGAGCGGCTCGGGCGGCCGGCGGCCGACCCGGACGACAGCGAACCGGGGCCCGCACCCGGAGGTGCGGGCCCCGATCGTGCAAGTCGTCACAGCGCGTCGGCGCCGGAGCGGCGGGATCAGGCGGGGGTGATGTTCTCCGCCTGCGGGCCCTTCTGGCCCTGCGTGACATCGAAGTTCACCCGCTGACCTTCCTGGAGTTCACGGAAGCCGCTGGCCGCGATGTTCGAGTAGTGGGCGAAGACATCGGGACCGCCGCCGTCCTGCTCGATGAAACCGAAGCCCTTTTCCGCGTTGAACCACTTGACGGTGCCAGTAGCCATGTTCTGTCTCCTTCATGGGGGGGCAGTTCCCGGGGATGCGCACGGTGCGCATCCCACGTCGCCGCGATGATTACCCCATCCGGAAAAGCACCGGAAAACACAAAAGCGCAGCCCCCGGCACATTGAGCCGGGGAGCGCACTTGGAGTCTTCGGGAACCACAACTGCAACTGCTTCCAGAATAGCACGGCGGAAGCAGCCCGGCAGGGAAAGTAATTCCGGTACACCGGATCAGAATTCAACTCCGATCCCGATCCGATTCAGCACTTATTCCGCCCCGATTCGGCGCCCATTAGAATCGAGCCGGACATCGCGTGAATTCTCTGTCCGCCGGAAATCAATGTTCACGCGGCCGGGCCGGGCGCCGCGGCCCCGCCGGCGAGCACCCCAGGTCGACCCCGCACCGGCCCCACCCCCGGACACGCCGCCGCAGAGGACAGTTGATGACGGCCTGACCAGCAGCCATAATGCACGTGTAGCCCTTCACGCATCCCCCGTCGTGAAGGGCTACACCTATGTCCGCGCATCATGCATGTGCGTCATGCACCTTTTGTCCGTGGTGAATTTACACGGAACCCGTTGTTATCACGGGCAAGGGACTCCCCTCGTGGTCCCCTGCCCGTGTTTTTTCGAGTTAACAGTGACGTTGCGTATTTGCGCAAGCCCGTTCCCGTACCGCCCACCGCACTGAGGACGCCGCGTCAGGGTTCGTTACAGTACGAGCCCGTTGACCGAATCGACGACGGTGAACACCGATCGGACGGGAACGGACAGGTGGGGGGCCGGATGGACAGCGTCGAGGAACGCACGCCGGAGCTGCGGACGTTGCAGCAGAAGGTCGAGTACATGGTCGAGAAGACATTCCCCGGCCAGAAGATCTCGGGGCGCGTCTTCGCCGATCTGGTCAAGGAGCGCGGCGGGTCGCTCTCGCACAGCTACTTCTCCAACATCCTTGCGGGAAAGGTCACCCAGCCCTCCGAGGACATCCTCAAGGCGCTCGGTCTGGGCTTCGGCGTGGACTGGCGGTTCTTCAAGGAGGAGTCCGAGGTCGTCGACGACGTCGTCGCCGGTCTGCAGTTCCTCGCGATGCGGCGCACGGGGGAGATCAGCGGCGTGGCCGGGCGCGGCCTCGACGAGGACGGTCTCCCGCCGGAGCTGCTGCAGTTCGCGCTCTCCCTGCTGGAGGACGCCAGGGACCGGCAGGGTGCGGCCGACGGCGTCGGCGCCCATGGCGAGCCGGAGAAGTAGCCCTCCATGTCCCTGCGCGAACTACGCAAGGAGTGCGAGGCCGGGCTGGCCGATCTGCCCATCCCCGCGCCCTTCTCCATCGACGCACTGGTGGCGAACATGGAGGCGGCCCGGGGCCGCACCATCGTGCTGCACGAGATGCCCGACCGGCTGGCCCGCGTCAACGCCGCCTGCGGGCTGCGGCTGAAGACCGGCGGGACCAGCTTCGTGCTCTACCGCCGCCGGCCGACCGCGTACCAGACCCAGCACGTCATCCTGCACGAGCTGTGCCACGAGTGGTTCGACCACGGGACCTCCCTCGATCCCGAGCAACTCCGGCGCCTGCTCCCGGTCTTCGACACCTCGCTGATCAGCCGGGTCCTCGGGACCGAACCCCCGCCCTCGCCCCCGCAGCCGTCGCCGGTCGTGGCCGAGATCGCCGACGCGCTCCGGTCGGGGGACGGCACCGTGCAGGCCCGCGCGCAGTACGACACGCTCGACGAGCGGATGGCCGAGTTCGGTGCCTCGCTCATCCCCCGCATGGCCATGGACGTGACCAGCGACGACATGGTGGGGCGGCTGGCCAACTCCCTCTCCCGCCCGGTCGCCAACCGCCGCCGGGGCCTGTTCCGCCGCAGCTGACACCGACCGTCCCCGCCTCGCCTCCCCACCCCCCACCACCACCCCAAGGACCCCGCCGTGACCCCGCTCGACCTCGCCGGCTACCTCGTGGCCGCTCTGATGACGGCCGTCGCCCTGTGGCGCATGCCGGCAGCCCTGTGGGGCGACGAAGAAGACAAGCGCCGCCGGGCCCTCTGGGGCTGCTACGCGGGGTTCGCCGCCGCGCTGTGGACCAAGACCCGGGCCGTACGGCTCGCGCTCAACGACAGCGCCGTCACCGACCTCGCCGTCCTCATCAAGCACTACACGGCGACGATCGCGATCCTGGCGATCCTCAGCTACATCGTCGCGATCTACGGCCGGTACCCCGACGGCGGAACCGTGCCGCGCCATGTGCGGTTCGCCCGTGCCATCCAGCAGGTGGCGACGAAGGCGTCGATCGCCACACTGATCCTGCTGACGGTGCTGTTCTTCACCGTCGTCGACCGCTCCGTCCCCTCGGACCGCTTCGTCGCCGACCACGCGGGACAGTGGGGGGCCACGCTGTACATGAGCGTGTTCTACCTCTACTTGGGCGCCGCGTCCGCCGTCTGCGCGTACCAGTGGGCACTGGCCACCGCCAATGCCGGGCTCCGTTACCTGCGGGTGGGGCTCGGGATGATGACGTTCGCCATGTTCATCGGGGTCGGCTACACCGTCAGCCGGACCCTGTTCCTGTGGGTCAGCGTCGTCGACAACCCGAGCGAGTCCTTCGCGCTCCGCTTCGACGAGATCACCGAGGCCGCGCAGGTGGTGCTGTTCGCCTTCTTCGCCGTGGGCGCCTCCATCCCCGCCCTCAGCAAGGGGCAGCGGCGCGCGAAGCTCTGGCGGGCCCAGGTCAAACTGCACGGCCTCTGGCGCGAGTTGATGACCGCCTTCCCCGAGCAGCCCTTCGACCCCCCGGCCTCCCTGGCCCGCGAACTCACCCGCTTCGACACCCCCGCGGACCTGCGGATCGACCGCTGGGCCGCCGACATCGCCGACGCGGTGGAGAAGCTGCGCCACTACGTGCCCGACACCCTGCTCCCGGCCGCGAAGGCCGCCGCGGCGGCAGACGGCGGCACGGACCCGGACCGGGCGGGCCCGCTCGCCGAGGCGTACTGGATCAAGGCGGCGCTCACCGCGAAGAACAGCGGGGCACCCGCCTCCGTCGCCGCGGCGGTGGAGACCCAGCACGCCACCGACCAGGACGGCGAGGTGGCCTGGCTGGTCCGGGTCGCCACCGCCTACCGGACGGTCCCGCAGAACCGGGCGGCACAGGTGCTGGCGGATGCCGCACCCACCCCGTCCACCGCAAGCGCAACCGCAACCGCAGCGCCCCGCACGGCCTCCACCGAGGAGACGGCATGACCCCCACCGGCAACACCGCCACCCCCGACAACACCGACACCACCGACACCACCGCGTCGCCGGACCACGCCACCGCGCGTACCGTCACCGACGTCTTCCAGCCCCGCAACCTCCTGCTCATCGGCATGCTCGGCGTCGGCCTGGCCGCCGCCGGTCACTGGACCGGTCTGCTCTGGGGATTCCTCGGCGCCCTGTGCGCGGGCCTCGTACCCGCCGGGTACATCGAGTGGGAGCGCGGGCGCGGCACCTGGGGCGACCGCCATGTCGTCGACCGCACCAAGCGGGCCCCGATCTTCTTCGTCATCCTCGGCTCCATCGGCATCGGCTCGCTGGTGATGGTCCTGGGCCACGCCCCCACCGGCATCCTCGCGGCGATGCTCGCCCTCTGGGCGATGACCGTCGTCCTGCTGGCCGTCAACACGGTCTGGAAGATCTCGGTGGACGCCGCGGTCGCCTCGGCCGTGGTCGCCCTGCTCGCCGCGGTCCACTCGCCGTGGTGGCTGCTCGCCTACACGATGACGGTCGCCGTGTGCTGGTCGCGCGTCGCGCTCGGGTACCACTCGGTGGCGCAGACCGTCGCCGGGGGCTCGCTGGGGGCGGCGACGGCGGGTGTGTTCCTGTTCGTGTGAACCGTCGTTGAAACGGCCGTCCGGCGGGGTACAGGTGCCCCGTGCCGAACTTCGAGATCACCACCGCAAGCGCCGACGACCTCACGATGCTCGCCGAATGGGCCCACGAGGAGAGCTGGAATCCCGGGCTGACCGACCGTCACGCCTTCTTCGCCGCCGATCCCCGGGGCTTCCTGATCGGCCGCCTCGACGGCGAGCCGGTCTCCTGCGTCTCCGTCGTCCGCTACGGCTCCGGTTTCGGGTTCCTCGGCTTCTACCTCACCCGGCCGCACCTGCGCGGCCGGGGATACGGCATCCGGCTCTGGCAGGCCGGCATGGCGCGGCTGGAGGGGCGCAACGTCGGGCTCGACGGGGTGGTGGCGCAGCAGCCCAACTACCGTAAGTCCGGCTTCCGTTCCGTATGGACGAACATGCGGTACGAGGGCCTGCCGCCCGCCGCCCCGGCCACCCCGGCCGGTACGGAGCTGGTCGACGGGCGCACCGTCCCGTTCGACCGGCTCGCCGCCTACGACCGCCGCTTCTTCCCGGCCGAGCGGGACAGCTTCCTCGCCCCGTGGATCGCCCACCCCACACGCATCTCCCTCGCGGCCGTCCGTGACGGGGAGCTGCGCGGCCTGGCCGTGATGCGCCCCTGCCGTGCGTCGTCGCGCATCGGTCCCGTGTACGCGGAATCGCCCGAGGTGGCGGGTGCTCTGGTCGGTGCGCTGGCGGCGGCCGATCCCGGCGTGCCGGTCGCGATCGACGTGCCCGACGTCAACCCGGCGGCGGTGCGGCTCGCCGAAGAGCTGGGCCTCACCCCGTCGTTCGAGACGGCCCGGATGTACACGGGACCGGCGCCGGACGTCGACCACGCCGGACTGTTCGGCATCACCAGCCTGGAGCTGGGCTGACGGCCGCCCGGGGTCAGGGGCTCCCGTCCGGGTCAGGTGGCGTCGGGCATCAGCGCCGCCTGGCTCCGGGTACGGGAGGCCAGCACCGCTATGTCGTCCTCGGCACCCGGACCGAACCGCTTGAGGACGTCGTCCAGCAGGCCGTCGAGGCTGCCGCCGGGCGGCAGGGCCAGTTCCTTGAGGCGTCCGACCGAGACGTCGATGTCCTCGCCGCGCCGCTCGACCAGACCGTCGGTGTACAGGAACAGCACCGTGCCCGGATCGAACTCCAGCAGCGTCGTCCGGTACCCGCCGAACCCGGTGCCGAGCGGCGGCCCCACCGCCATCTCGTCGCACACCCTGGCCCCTTCCAGCGGGTCGATCAGCACCGGTGGCAGATGCCCGGCGCTCGCCACCTCGCACGCCCCGCCGAACCGGTCGACGACGGCCAGCAGACAGGTCGCCGCCCGGTCCAGCCCGGACCGCTCCACCAGCCGGTCGAGCCGCTCCAGGATCCGGTGCGGCGGCAGCTCGTCCTCGGCGAACATCCGCAGCATGGAGCGGTAGTGGCTCATGGCGACCGCCGCCTCCACCCCGTGCCCCATCACATCGCCCATCGCCTTGAGGTGCCGCCCGTCCCGCAGCGGGATGACGTCGAACCAGTCGCCGCCGACCAGCACGCTCCGGCCGGCCGGCAGATAGCGGGTGGCGATCTCGATGTGCGGGTGCGGCGGGCGCGGTTCGGACAGCAGGGAACGCTGGAGCTCCAGGGCGATGGTGTGCTCATGGGCGTACCGGCGGGCGTGGTCGAGAGCGACGGCGGCCCGGCTCGCGAGCTCCCGGGCGACCACCACGTCCTCGTCGCTGAACACCGGTGAGTCACCCGCCCGGATCAGACCGAGGATGCCGAGCGGGCCGCTGCGCACGGTGACGGGCACGATGACCGCCGAGTGCATCCCGAGGGCGCGGTAGGCGGCGAGCCGTTCGGGGCCGGGGGCGGAGCGCAACAGCTGCTCGTCGGTGGTGAGGTTCTCCACCACCGGCCGGCCGGTGGCCAGACAGCGCGGTACGGCCGCGCTGTCCTGGTAGTCGATGTACTCGCCGGTCAGCCCGAACCCGTCCAGCTCCTCGCTCAGCCCCGGCACGGCCTTCAGCGCCGCCCGCCGCAGCCTCAGCACCCCGGGAGGCGCGGGGCGGACCGGCGGGGCGACGTCGGGCGGGAACACCTCGACCGTCGCGAGGTCCGCCAGCCCCGGCACGACGAGGTCGACGAGCTCGGCGCAGGTGGCGTCCATGTCCAGGGTGGTGCCGATCCGGGCGGCCGCGGTGTCGAGCAGGGTCAGATGGCGCCGGGCCTGCTCCAGCTCCCGCTGCTCCTTGTCCGCGGCCATGACCTCCAGCACGATCCCGGCCAGCCCCACGACCCGCCCGTCGGACTCCAGCCGGTGGAACGCCCCGTGCCACTGCCGCCGGACCGTGGCGTCCTGGGCGGTGAAGCCGCTGACGGTGATCTCGCGGGGCTTCCCGTCGGCGAGCACCGCCCGCATCATGTCCTCACGCGCGTCGAGCCCGGGAAGGACCTCGGTGACGGTACGCCCGAGATGTTCGGCGGCCGGGATGCCGTTGATCCGTTCGAGGGCCGGGTTGACGTAGAGGTAGCGCAGCCCGGTGTCGAGCACGCCCACCCCGGCCATGGTCCCGTCGACCAGGGCCGCCAGGGCACCGGGGTCGAACGGCACAGGGCTGTCCGCGTACACATCGGCCGCCACGTCCACCTCCTGGGGCGGGCGCGGACCACCCGCTGCCCGCCCCTCAATCGTCGGCCGCCCGCCCCCGCCGCGCATCCGCAGACCGCATCCGCGGACCACCGCCGCGGGCCGGGCGTCCGCCGGCCCGGCCGGGCCCGGAAGGGTTCGCGGGGCCCGGCCCCTCGATCAGTTCTCTCGTGCTGGTCAGGCCAGCGGGTGCGAGGTCCGGCCGGACACCTCGTCGATCTCGTCGTGCGCCTTCGTCAGCATCTTCATCGCCAGTTCGTTGAGCGCTCTGGCTCCCGCGATCTCTTCGCCCACCCTCGGCTGGTTCTTGTCGGAAGGATGGCGGCTCGCGTACCCGTGGGCGCGCACCTCGCTCCCGTCCGGGAGCCGCACCATGGCGGCCGCACGGGTGCGGTGGGTGTCCTCGTCGAATTCGAGTTCGATATGCCACCCGACAGTTGTCATCACCATGACGATCACCTCCCTACCAGGGTGCTCCCGTTACCGCGCCCCTGCACCACGGCACCGCACCACGGCACCGCACCACGCCCCGCTCCCACGCGGCGCGGCGGGGCCGGGCGGGCCTCTCCCGCTCCCTCGTCACGCCACGAGGTTGGGGTCGTATCCGAGCGCGAGCAGAGTCCGGCGGAAGTCCATGCCGAGGCCGGAGCGGTGGACGGCCTCGACGAACGCGCCGTGCTTGAAGGCGGTGCTCGCGTCGTGTCCCCTGATGGCGAGGACGAGTTTCTTCCCGTCCTCGGCGTTGCCGAGCAGCGTGCGCAGGGTCCGGAAGCCGACCGACGCGTTCTTGGCGTCCTGGTCGATCGTCGCGGCCGCCTTGTTCTCGTTCGACAGCTCCCCGCCGGGCCGCTTCCGCTTCTTCGTCTCGATGCTCATCAGCTCCCGGTACAGCTCGGCCAGCCTCACCTGCTGCGGAAGGATGTTCACGACGATGCTCGACGCGGGAAGCTGCGCCGGTGCCGCTCCGGCGGGCGTGGTGGTGGCGGTGGGCTGATCGGCGAGATCCTGCGGCTCGGGCTGATACATGTGCGCCGAGAGCGACGGCAGGCCGCCGACCGACAGAAGCCCGGTGTTGGTCACGGCGGCGGTCTCGATGTAGCCGCCCAGGGTCCCCGAGTTCTGCCGGGGCAGGCCGGGGAGACCGGAGTTGGTGGCCAGCGCGTGGGCGACCGGGTCCACCACGCCGTTCATGGCGTCGGCCTGCGAACCGTGCAGGTTCCTGAAGTGCGCGCCCTTGGTGAGGGTCAGCGTGGGCAGGGCCGCCCCGGTGGGCTCCTGCACCGTCCCCACCCACTGTGTCGGCACCCAGCGCTGGAACGAGACGGTCTCCGCGTACAAGTGGTCGGCCAGGGTCCGGGTGGGGTCGACCGGCGACGGCTTCTTCGCCAGTGCGTCGAGGACCGGGCCGGGAATGATGCCCGCCGCCACCAGCTGCTGTCCGGTCCGCCGGTACGTGTCCGAGGAGTACCGCACCTCGACCCGGTAGAGGAACGGCTGCCCGGTACGCATCAGTTCCTCGGGGATGCTCTCCCAGCCCCGCATCAGCCCTTGGTTGAAGTTCCTGTTCTCCTGGGGCGCGATGTTGCCGTGCACATCCGCGTCCCGTGCCTCCATCAGGGTGTGCTCGACCAGATGCCCGCCGTCGTAGGTGTTGCCCAGGTTCTGCCGCCCGAAGATGGCCCGCTCCATGACGCCGAAGTGGCCGTACGGCCCGATCACCCCGTTGTCCCGGTTGCTGCCGTCCGCGTTGCGGTGGGACGCCGGGTCGATCTCCGCGGTGACCTGTCCGGCCCGGTGGAAGCCGGTCCGGTAGTCCGCGGACCTGACCAGGCCCAGCGGGGCGAAGAGGTACTGCTCCGGCAGCCCGACTTCCCGGAAGTACTGCTCGAACGCGGTGTGCAGGCTGTCCACGGGCAGCGGAGCGTTCGTCTCCCTGGGCGTGATGCTGCTGAAGCGCGACTTCCGCTGGATCACCGGCGTCCCTGTGCCGGTGGCCGGGACGGCCCGTTGCAGGGGCTCGCCACCCCGCCGGGAATCGTCACCGGTCACGTCGGACACGGGGGACGCGGGGCTTGCGGGGACGGTGGGCACGGTGGGTACGGGCGCGGCCATGACCCGGCTCGCCGTGTTCTCCGCCTCCCGCTCGAATCGGTCGGACGGATCGGAGACCCGCAGCCCGGCCCCGTTGTCCTGCCCGCTCACCGGCCCCCGGCGCTGCTGGACGACGTGCGTCAGCTCATGCGCGAGAGTGTGCCGGTCGACGCCGCCACCACCGAGGACGATATGGCTGCCACTGGTGTAGGCGTGAGCACCGATCTCGGCGGCGGAGGCTCTGGCGGCGGTGTCGTCGTGCACACGGACATCCGAGAAGTCCGCGCCCAGCCGGGATTCCATCTCGGCACGGAGCGCGCCGTCCAACGGCCGGCCGGGCCCGCGCAGCACGTCGTGCACGGCGGAACGCTGCACGTGGGGCGCGTCCTGTTCGCCCGCGCCACCCGCCTCGCCCGCCCAGGGATGCCCGGCCTCACGAAGCATCTGCAGGACGACCGCGTTTCCCACACTGCCCTGCTGCGCCATCAGCCCCGTCGGCGGCACCCCGCGCCCCGCCACCGGAGTGGGCGCCACCGGCGTACGGGAGCGCTCGTTCCCCCTGGCCCTGTCCTGGTCCTGGGCACGCACAACGGGACCTCTTCCCCTCCGGGAACACCGACGCCTCCTGGATACGGGGTGGGCCGGGGGTACGGCTAGGGGGTTGAGGGCAGGGTGGGGTGGCCGGGCGGACAGGACGGGGTAGCCGCGCGGGCAGTGTCCGGCGGGTGTTTCCGGCGCCGCCTCGGGCGCACAGGCAACGCGGCGCCCCGTCAGGCTCCCAGCAGGTCCAGATCGAGCGTGCCGTCGACCGCCGGGGCGTCCGGCGGGAGGCAGAGCGCATCCGCGACCGGCCCGGGGAGCGGGCCCAGTCGCAGTAGTCCGGCGACGATCCGGGCCGTCAGCGCGTGCCACTCCCCCGCGCGCCGGACCATCCCGTGGTCGCTGCCCCGGATCGCGACGAGACAGGAGCGGGCACCGGCGAGCCGGGCACGGGCCGTGAGCAGTTGGGCCGCGCGAGGGCTCGTGATCCGGTCCCGGGTGCTGTGCAGCAGGACGACGTCGCGGTCCGCGAGCTGGTCGACCGGGTCGTCGTCCGGACACCAGGCGGCGAGGCCGACCACCCCGCGCACCAGCGGGTGACCGGCGGCGCGCAGGGCGGCGCGGGCCCCCATCGAGTGGCCGACCAGGACCACCGGGATCTCCCCGGCCTCGCGGCCCAGTGCGTCGAGGGCGCGTACGGCGTCGCGCAGCGGGTCCGCGCGGGGGCCGTTCCAGCCGCGGTGCACATAGCGGACGGTGCGTACGAGTACGTCTCCTCCGGCGCCGCAGGTCGCCCCGGCGACGGACCGGGCGAACGGGCGCATCCGCATGGCGGGCAGGTTCAGGGGACCGGGCAGCGGCGCGGCCGGGCCCGTCTCGACGCCGCCGTGCAGCAGGAGCACGGCCGCGGACGGGCGACGGGCGGACGGCGGACGTGCCATACGTACCTCCTGGTGCGGGAGCCGGACCCGTACCGAGCATGCTGTACGCACGGCGCGGGAAAGAAACCCGGCCACACCGGACCACGGAGGAACCGACATGGGATCGTCACCGCAACTCGGCCTGCCCGCACCGGACTTCACCCTTCCGGGCGGTGTACTCACCGGCGAGGACTTCGAACGCCGCGACTACCCGCTCGCCGGAGCGCGCGGCCGTAGCGTGGTCCTGGCCTTCTACCCGGGCGACAACACGGCCGTATGCACCAAGCAGCTCTGCTCGTACTCCTCGGGCCTGGAGGCCTTCGGCGAGCTCGACGCGGAGGTCTGGGGAATCAGTCCACAGGGTGTGGACAGCCACGAGTCCTTCGCCCGCAGCCATGGTCTGCGGATGCCGCTGCTCGCGGACACCGGACGGGACACCGCGCGGGCGTACGGCGTCGCGGCGCCCGGGATCGGGGTGCGCCGCTCGATCTTCCTCATCGGCCCCGACGGGGTGCTGCGCTGGAAGCACGTCGCGCTGCTCGGCGCCACGTACCAGTCGCTCGACAAACTCACCGAGCAGCTCTCCGGCATCAAGAGCGCGTAAAAGATTGCCGGAACCCGGCAGTACGAGCCGCCAGGCGCTTATGGGATCATCCACCCAGTTCGACGGAAATTTTCGGGGGATTTCGGGGAGATCTCGGGGAGGGTGATCACGTGACCTTGTTTCTCGGTCTCGGCATCGCGGGAATCGTTCTGCTCGCGTTGTCGCTGATCTTCGACGGAATCCTCGAAGGCCTCTTCGGCGGTGTGCTGGACGGCCTCTTCGACGGTCTGCTGTCCCTCCCGGTCATCGCCGGATTCCTCTCGATGCTCGGATTCGGCGGCGCGATCGTGCTCGGCGCCACCAGCGCCGGAACGGTCGCCGCGACCGTCGCGGGAGTGCTGGCCGGACTCGTCGCGGCCTGGCTGACCTGGAAGTTCAGCAAGGCCCTGATGCGGGACCAGACCAGCACCACACCGCGCGGCGAGGACCTCGTCGGCACGTCCGGGTCGGTCGTCACGGCCATCCCGGCCGACGGCTACGGCGAGGTCCTGCTGCGGCTCGCGGGCCAGCACGTGAAGCTGGCGGCGAAGAGCGCGGCGCCGGTGGAGCGCGGCGCCGAGATCTGGGTGGAGGCCGCACTGTCGGCCACCTCGGTCGCGGTCCGCCCCGTCGAGCGCTGAGTCCGACCACCGGACACCGAGCCCGAACCGGCGGGCGCCGAGCCCGAACCGCCGGACACCAAGTCCGAACCGCCGGACACCGAGCCCGACCCGTCGGGCACCGGCCACCGCCCGATCCCGATCCACCGCGCCACGCCGCACCGCACTGCGCCACACCGCACCGCGGCGCGGCGCACCGCCCGAGACCGAGCTGCCGTCCCCACAGGGAGGCAGGGAGGAAACCCTTATGAGCCCAGTCGTGACCGCAGTCGTCGGAGTCGTCGTACTCCTGGTGCTGCTCGCCCTCGTCGTCATCACCCGCTACAAGGTCGCCGGGCCCAGCGAGGCTTTCATCATCACCGGCCGCCGCGGCAAGAAGTCCACCGACCCGGTGACCGGCCGCACCAGCATCGACAACAGCGGCCAGAAGGTCGTCGTCGGCGGCGGCGTCTTCGTCGTCCCGTTCGTCCAGCAGAAGTTCACCCTGGACCTCTCCAGCCGGCACATCCCGATCGCGGTGCGCGGCGCCGTCACCCTGCGCGGTGTGAAGTCCAACCTGGAGGGCGTCGCGATCGTCAAGGTCGGCGGCAGCGAGGAAGCGATCCGCGCCGCGGCCCAGCGCTTCCTCCAGCAGCAGGACGGCATCGTCGGCTTCACCCAGGAAGTGCTCTCCGGTGCGCTGCGCGCCATCGTCGGCCGGATGTCGGTCGAGGACATCATCCGCGACCGGGCCGCGTTCGCCGGCCAGGTGGCGGAGGAGGCCGAGGCCAGCCTCTCCGGCCAGGGCCTGATCCTGGACGCCTTCCAGATCCAGGACATCACCACCGAGGGCTCGTACCTGGAGGACCTCGGCCGCCCCGAGGCCGCCCGCGCCAAGCAGGAGGCGGACATCGCCGAGGCGATCGCCAAGCAGGCCTCCGAGCAGGCCCGGCTGAAGGCCGCCGAGGAGATCGCCATCGCCGAGCGGACCTTCTACCTCAAGCAGGCCGAGATCAAGGCCGAGACCGAGGCGGCTGCGGCCAAGGCCAACGCGGCGGGCCCGCTCGCCGAGGCGGCCCGTCAGCAGGAAGTCCTCACCGAGCAGGAGAAGGTCGCCGAGCGCCAGGCCGCGCTGACCGACCGCGAACTCGACACCAAGGTCCGCAAGCCCGCCGACGCCGCCCGCTACCAGGCGGAGCAGGAGGCCGAGGCCCGCCGGATCGCCCAGGTCAAGGAGGCCGAGGCGGACGCCGAGCGCTCCCGGCTCACCGGTCAGGGCGAGAAGCTGCACCGCTCGGCGCTCGCCGACGCCGTGCGCATCGAGGGCGAGGCGGAGGCCGCGGCCATCGCGGCGAAGGGCACGGCCGAGGCCGAGGCCATGCAGAAGAAGGCGGACGCCTTCGCGCAGTACGGCGACGCGGCCGTGCTCCAGATGCTGGTCGAGGTGCTGCCGCAGGTCGTCGCCAAGGCGTCCGAGCCGCTGAGCGCCGTCGACAAGATGACCGTGATCTCGACGGACGGCGCGAGCCAACTGTCGCGTACGGTCGCCGACAACGTCGCCCAGGGCATGGAACTCCTCAGCTCCACCACGGGAGTCGACCTCGCCGCCCTGCTGAAGAACCTCAAGGGCTCGGGCGCCGGGGCAAAGGTCCCGGCCCAGCCGGAGGCCGCCCAGGACGGCGCCCAGAACGGCAAGATCGAGATCACCGACTGACCGGGCCGCTCCGGCGGCCTCGCGTGCCCGGGTGGTCGCACACCACCCGGGCACGCCCATGTCCGGGCTCAGTCCGCGAGATCCACCCGCACGGTCAGCAGATCCGTACCCACCGCCCGCACGACGGCGCTGTTGTAACGCGGCAGGGTCCTGAGCCTGGCCCGGGCGTCGTCCTGGGGCAGCGGGTGCGCGGTCCCGTCGTACCAGCGACCCGCGATACGGACCCGGACCCGGGGGTCGGCCCGGATGTTGCGGATGTACTGCGACTTGTCGCCGTACTCGGAGACCAGCCAGAACTCCTGGCCCACACGGCGACCGCCGACCGGGGTACGGCGCGGCAGCCCGGAGGACCGCCCCGTCGTCTCCAGCAGGATCTGCGATCCCGACCGCCTGGCCAGCGGGTTCACCACGTGCCGCTGGAGCGACGCGACCGCCCTGAACTTCAGATCCCGAAAGTCCGCCATCGCGTGTCCTTTCCGCCGGTGACCGTGAGCTTACGACCCCGCTCCCGCATCCCGGACGCTTCCACAAGCGCGCGTGGCGACGAGAACCCCGGACGGACCCGCCTCCGCCCCTCGCTCCCGCTCCGGCTCCTGCTCCTGCTCGCTCTCGATGATCGCCGCGATCCGCTCCCGCCACGGCAGTGGATCGGGTTCGTTCTCCATCTCGGCCCGCCGGGCCGCCCAGTAGACCCGGTTCGCCTCACGGGCACACGGCCCGCACAGGGTCTCGTCGCCGACGGGACGGAACACATGCTCCTCGCCCTCCCCCTCGCAGACGACGAACTCCCTTGCGGGCGGCGGCGCGACGGGTGGGGCCTGGGCCGGGGCGGCCACCGGCGCCGGAAGCTTCTGGACGAGCCGGTGGCGCAGGAACCCGACGGCGGACCGCACGCCGTCCCTGGGCAGCTCACTGATCAGCGCCCGCCGCAGCTCGGCCGTGCTCACACCGCGCCGAATCCACTCACCGGCGACCTCGGCCAGCCCCCGCGCCTCCCGGACCCCGAGGTGAAGTTGCGGATGCGCGTGCCGCAGCGACAGCAACACCCGCTCGCCCTGGGCGGCTTCGGCGGCCCCGGGCTCTTCGGAGGGTGGGTGGGAACAGTTCTCCCCGAGTTCTTCCTCCACCGGTTCATAGCCACCGGCCACCGGGCACCCCGGCTCACCGACGGCCGGATTCCGCGCACCCGGACGGTCCGCGACGGCGCCCACCCAGGATTCCCGGACCGCCCCGGCTTCGTCGTCCGTGAGAGGGACATTGGCGAAGAGCTGGTCGGTCACCCAGAACCCCCGGTCCCCCTGCCGCTTCCACTCGTGCACGAACCCGTGCGCGATCAGCTGCGTCTTGGCCTTCTGGTAGGCCCTGCCGGTGATCCCGAGCTTCTTCCCGTGCTCACTGAGCGCCTTGCCGGCCTGCTGCTCGGGAAGCCCCTGTACGTACAGGAGAAGAATCTTCGCGTCACTGTTCAGACGCGGATGGCGCACGACATCGTGCGAAGCCTTCGTGTAGCGCCGAGAGGGCGCGATAGCATGCCAAAGCATCTCAGTGGACTCTCTTTCCACTCGCGGTGAAGGCCCTCGGAGCGGTGCTGTAACACCCCCGGGGGCCGCTCCGCGCGCAGGAGCACACGGAGCGTGATGACGCGATCACGGTACCGCATGGAATCACCCCTCTGCGCCACAACCGGAAACCCCGCCCCGAACCGCCCGGCCCGGCCGAAAACGACGCTTCCCGGGGCGACTTGACCGCTGCTACGACCGCCGCGATCCGCATCCCGTGGCACGACCGGCCATGGGTTCAGGCCCAGGCGTCATGGAGGTCCTCGGGGGTGAGGACATGGACGCCGTCGGCGGTGCACCCGCTGCGGGTCACGGCGAGCAAGGGGGTGCTGTCGTCGGCGCCGGGAAGCTGGGAGCGGTGGGTGATGAGGCGGGCGAGGTCGCGGTTGTCGAAGGGCTTCTTCTCCAGCCACTTGACCGAACCCACGAGAGTGATTCTCTTGGCGATGGGAGAGCGGTCGGCGCCGACGATGTCGATTTCCGGGTCGTTGGTGCGGGTCCAGTAGCCGCCGATCGCATGGGTGCCCAGGGGCAGTTGCCCTTCGTCGGAGCCCAGCCGCCACAAGGCCTCGCGGATGACGGGCTCGATGGCCCTGCCCCGCCAGGACGTCCAGCCGGCACGGATGGTGTCGAGGACGCGGTCACCACGGCCACGCTCGACCGCCGGGATGCCGGGGCCGATGAAGGAGAGCCAGAAGCGCAGGTACGGGTCGTCGATGCGATAGCGGGTCTCACGGCTGGGCTTGGAGGAAAGAGGTAGTTCGGCGGCGACCATGCGGCGGGAGGTGAGGAGCTCCAGCGAGCGGGACACCGAGCTGGGGTTGAGGCCGCCGGCCGCTCTGCCGATCAGGGTGAAGGTGCGCTCGCCGTGGCCGATGGCGCCCAGGACGGTGCGAGCCTGCGCCTCGGTGGGAAATTCGGCGGCCAGAGTTCGTTCGCCGCTGACCAGCAGGGCGGATGTCGGTCTGCGCAGGGCCAGTTCGAGGTACTCCCACGGACCGGCGCCCTGCGGCCATTCCTCCAGGACGAGCGGGAGCCCACCGGAGATCAGGTAGGCGTCGAAGGCGTCGGCGGGCGACAGATCGAGCATCGAAGCGACCTCCGCCGGATTCAACGGCGGCACGACCATCTCGGTGCCCCGCTGGTAGAAGGGCCGCCCGTAGGTGTTGAGCTGTTCCATCATGGCGATGTCGGAGCCGATGAGGACGAGCAGAACGGGCAGCTTCGACAACGTCCGGTCGAACGCCTTCTGCAGCGCACCCTCGAAGCTCGGGTCCTCGCGTACGAGGTAAGGCATCTCGTCGAGGACCACCACGCTGGGAGAGTCGGTGGGCAGCGCGGAGGCGAGCATGGTCAGCGCGGCATCCCAGGTCAGCGGGGCGGTGAAATCACGGAACCGCGCAGCGTCGGGAAGCCGGGAGGCCGCCACCTCGGTGGCGAAGCCTGCCAGATCCTCCTCGCGGGAGCCGCCGACAGCGGTGAAGAACACATGCGGCAGCCCGGACTGCTCCAAGAACTCCTCCACCAGGCGCGACTTGCCCACTCGGCGGCGCCCCCGGATCAGCACGGCCCGCCCGGGCCTTCCACTGCGCCCGCCGCCCTTCACCAGACCCAACAGCTCGCCGAGTTGGGCAAGTTCGCTACGGCGCCCGATGAACCCGTTCACGATGGTCGACCTCCGCGATTCAGCCCTTGATACTTCCATTCAGGATACTTTCATCAATAGAAGTATTGCACGCATACGGACCGTGACCTAGCCGAAGGCGGCAGCTCACAGCCACAGGGCGGGGCCCCTGGCCCTGGCCCCGGTCCGGACAACGAGCAAGGCCCCGGTCGCCGACCGGGGCCTTCGCTATGGCGCGAGTGACGAGCATCGGACGCGCACTCCGCACCCGGCAGCCCCGCGCCCCGCAGGCGGCGGGGGCCTCCGGATAAGGTAATGGGCGAATAAAGAGATCACCAAGTGCGTCAAGAGCCGCCGCACCTCTCGGGAGGAAGCCATGGGAACCCACCGCACCACGCTGCCCGGAGTCGGTGTGCAGTACGACTACACGACCGAGTCGGGCCAGCACATCTCCGTTGTCGTCCACCACGACGGACGCCGCTTCATCGGCTTCTACGACCAGGACGACCCTGATTCGTGCCGGCTCTCGGTACCCCTGACACCGCAGGAGGCCACCGGCCTCGCGCACCTCATCGACTCGGCGCCCATCGACGCCGTGCGCACCGAGGGCATCGACCTGGTCACCGAGCACATTCCGCTGGGGAGCCGTTCCCCGTACGGCGGGCGGCTGCTCGGGGACACGAAGGCGCGGACCCGGACGGGGGCCTCGATCGTGGCGGTACTGCGGACGCACAGTGCGCACCCGTCCCCCGGGCCGGACTTCCGGCTGGCCATCGGCGACACCCTGGTCGCCGTCGGAACGCGGGAGGGCGTCGACACGCTCTCCGAGATCATTGCGGAGGGCTGACCGTGCACGACACGACCGCGCTGCTGGTGGAGCTCGGCTCCGTCATTCTGGGGCTGGGCATCATCGGCCGCTTCGCCGGACGGATAGGGCTCTCGCCGATCCCGCTGTATCTGCTGGCCGGGCTCGCGTTCGGCGAGGGCGGGCTGCTGCCGCTCGGGGCCAGTGAGGAATTCACCGCCGTCGGCGCCGAGATCGGCGTCATCCTGCTGCTGCTCCTGCTCGGCCTGGAGTACAGCGCCTCGGAGCTGGTGACCAGCCTCAAGACGCAGTACCCGTCCGGGGCCGTGGACTTCGTACTCAACGCGACCCCGGGAGCGGTGGCGGCGCTGCTGCTCGGCTGGGGGCCCGTGGGGGCGGTCGCACTGGCCGGGGTCACCTGGATCTCGTCGTCCGGGGTCATCGCGAAGGTGCTCACCGACCTCGGACGGCTCGGCAACCGGGAGACACCCGTCATCCTCGGCGTGCTCGTCATCGAGGACCTGTCGATGGCCGTCTACCTGCCGCTGCTCACCGCGATGCTCGCGGGAGTGGGCCTCGCCGGCGGCAGCATCGCCCTGCTCATCGCGCTCGGCACCGTCGGGTTCGTGCTCTATCTGGCGCTGCGGCACGGGCGGCTGATCAGCCGCGCGGTGTCCTCCGACAATCCGGAGATGCTGCTGCTGGTCGTCCTCGGGCTGACCGTCCTGGTGGCCGGTGTGGCCCAGGAGTTGCAGGTGTCCGCCGCCGTCGGCGCGTTCCTGGTCGGGATCGCGCTCTCGGGCGAGGTCGCCGAGGGCGCGCGCAAGCTGCTGACGCCTCTGCGCGACCTGTTCGCCGCCGTCTTCTTCGTGTTCTTCGGGCTCTCCACCAACCCGGCCGAGATCCCGCCGGTGCTGCTACCCGCCGCGCTGCTGGCGATCGTCACCGTGTTCACCAAGATCGCCACCGGCTGGTACGCGGCCCGGCGCGCCGGAATCGGTTCGCGCGGGCGCTGGCGGGCCGGCGGAACGCTCGTCGCACGCGGTGAGTTCTCCATCGTCATCGCCGGTCTGGCCGTGGCGACCGAGCCCCGGATCGGGCCCATCGCCACCGCCTACGTCCTGATCCTCGTCATCGTCGGACCGCTCACCGCCCGCTGGACCCAGCCCGTCGTGGCCAAGATCCAGGCATGGCGCGGCCGGGACGGCAGCGACGGCGGCAAGGGCAGCGGCGAGGTTCCCGCCGCGCGTCCGGCGCCCGCGGCGCCCGCCGTCCAGGAGGAGTTCGCCGCCTCCGCCGACTGAGGCCGGACCGAAGGCGGACCGGAGACGGACTGGAGACGGACTGGAGACGGACCAAGACCGGGCGTACGGGCCCTGCGGACGACCGTCCGCAGGGCCCGTACCGCGCTCACAGCGGGGTCGCCGCGTGCAGGATCCCCACCAACGCCACGGCCGCGTTGAGCGACGACAGCGCCGAGGCCGCCGTGCCCACCGCCGCGATCAGCGCCGCGAGGGCCACATGGGCGGAGGACGGCGGCCACAGCCGGACCGGCGGGACCGGGGCGAGCAGCGCGGCGACCCGGCGCGGCACGGGGCCCGCCGGGGCCGCGAAGGCGGCGAAACCGGCCGAGACGTCCGGGGCGCGGTGCGAGTACAGCGCCGCCTTGCCGACCGCGATCGCCACCACCCGCCGGTCACCGACCGCGCCCGCGGCCTCCTCGTCCGCCCACCGCTCGGTGCTGAACGACACCGCGGTACGCAGCGGCAGCAGGAACGGGTTGGCGCGCGCCGCGAGTTGGACGGCGAGCAGATAGCGGTGGTGCCGGGCGGCCAGATGGGCCCGCTCATGGGCGATCAGCGCCCGCCGTTCCGACGCGTCCAGACACTCCGTCATCGCGGTCGAGACGACGACCCGGCCCGGACTTCCGGGCAGCGCGTAGGCGTACGGCTCGGGGTCGGGGAGCACCGCGACGTCACCCGAGACGACGGAGGGCGCGGCGGCCAGCGCCCGGCCCGCGCCGATGCGCAGCCGCACATGGCGGTACACCGTTCGCCCGCACGCCCCGAGGACCGCGGCCAGCGCCCCGATCGCGGCGATGCCCGCCTTCACCTCGTACGGCACCGCGGCCCGCACCTCCGGGTCCGACCAGCTGTCCGGCAGCGGGTTGCCCGGCAGCTGGGCGGTGCCCACCACCATCAGCAGGCCCAGGCAGAGCGTGCTGCACAGGGCGAGCAGCGCGCCGACGACGGCGAGCAGCCGGGTCGCGCTGCGGGGGTGCAGATGCTGTTCGGCCAGGCGCGCGATCGGCAGGGCGGTCAGCGGCAGCACGAGCGGCAGGTAGACGAAGACACCCATCGGCGGGCTACAGGCCTTCCCGGTCACGGGGATCGCCCGGACCGCCCGCGGCGTCCGCCCGCGCCAGCAGGGTGCGCAGCCGCTCCTCGTCGCCGGGTGAGAGGGCCGAGACGAAGCGGGCGAGCACGGCGTCCCGGTCCCGTTCGCCGTCCAGCACGCGGCGCATCCGCAGGGCCGCGAGACCGGCCTCGTCGGAGGCGGACGTCCAGGTGTAGGAGCGGCCCTCGCGGGAGCGGGTCACGGCCTTCTTCGCATAGAGACGGGAGAGGATCGTGATGACGGTGGTGTACGCGAGGTCGCCTTCGAGGTGTTCCTGGACCCAGCCGGCCGTCGCGGGGCCGTTCGCCGTCCGCAGCACGGCGAGCACCTGGGCCTCCAGTTCGCCCTGGCCCCGCCTGCGCAGTCGCCCGCTTCCGGGATCCGCGGCGGCGGGCACTCCGTCGCACCGTGGTTCGTTGTCCATGTGGTGGCCGGGCCTGGCCGAGTCCATCGGGGGTCCGCCCTTCTGTGATGCCGCGTCGGCCGCGGCGTCGCAGCATCCTACTGACCGCCGTTTCCGGGACACAGCGGGCGCCCCTGCTGCTAACTTCTACACGTCTGTAGAGTTGGACTTCCATCCGGCAACGCACCGCAACGCAACGTATGGAGACGTCATGGCACTGTGGGATCGGATCAAGGAATCCGCCTCGTCGATGCAGTCGCAGCTGGAAGCGAAGAAGAACGACCTGAAGAGCGGGGCGTTCCGCGACGCGAGCATGGCCATGTGCGCCCTCGTCGCCGCGGCCGACGGTTCCATCGATCCGTCCGAGCGCCAGCGCGTCGCCTCGCTGATCGCGACCAACGAGGTCCTGCAGAACTTCCCGGCGGACGATCTGCAGCGCCGCTTCAACGACTACGTGAACAAGCTCACGGCCGACTTCGCCTTCGGCAAGGTCAGCGTGCTCCAGGAGATCGGCAAGGCGAAGAAGAAGCCGGCCGAGGCGCGTGCCGTCATTCAGATCGGCATCGTCATCGGCGGCGCCGACGGCGACTTCGACAAGTCGGAGCAGGCCGTCGTGCGCGAGGCGTGCTTCGCCCTCGACCTCCCGCCGCACGAGTTCGACCTCTAGGCCGAGTTCGGCCTCCGGGCCGAGTTCGGCTTCCAGGGCGGGCTCGGCCTGTAGGGCGGCCTCGGCCCGGAGGTCGAACTCAATCCGCAGGACGAGTCCGACCCGCAGGGCGAGTCCGACCCGCAGGGCGAGTTCGACCCGCAGAACGGACTCAACCCGCAGGACGAGTCCGGCCGGCAGGACAAGCTCGACCAGCAGGACCGAAAGGCCCCAGGGCCCCCGCCCTGCCCCCGGACCGGTTGCCCGGTCCGGCCCCGAACCGCCGGACGATGCGCGGACCGACTGACCACCGGTCGGCGCCCGGCGGGCCGGGGATGCGCGACTCCCCCCTGTGCATCCCCGGCCACTCCTTCACGGACCCCGCTTCCACGGCCCCCGCCGGCGGACGCGGGGTCCTGTGGTGTCCGGCCCGTCACGCCTCCCCCGTCACACCTCCTTGGCCGGCCAGTCCAGCAGCCGGGCGCCGATGACCGCGGTCTGCAGGGTGTAGCGGTGCATCGGATCCGACGGGTCGGAGCCGGTCAGCTGATGGATCCGCTCCAGCCGGTACGTCAGCGCCCGCACGCTCAGCGACAGCCGTCGGGCCGTCTCGGCGGCCACACAGCCCGCCTCGAAGTAGACATTGAGCGTCTTCAGCAGAGGCTCGGGACCACCACGGGCCCGCTGGAGCGGAGCCAGCTGACTGCGCACCAGATCGGCCATCGCCTGCCGGTCGCGGGTCAGCACCGGATAGACCAGCAGGTCCGCGGCGTACAGCACCGGATCGTCCAGATCCATCCGCTCCGCCAGGTCCAGCGCGTCCAGCGCCTCGTCGTAGGAGTGGACCACGCCGCCGGGCCCGTGGTGCGGGCGGCCCACCGCGACCCGGCCGCCGTCCGTCGCCGCGTGCGACTGCTTGGCGAAGTACCGCAGCACGTCCGGCTGGCTGCCGGGGGCGATGCAGACCAGCCGCCCGTCCTTCGTCGTCAGCAGGATCTTCCGGCCGCCGAAGCGGGCGAGCAGTGCCGACTCGACCGTGCGCGGCACCGAGTCGGTCTCCGTGTACGCCTCCGGGCCCGTCGCCACCGCCACCGCATGGGCGCGGGAGAGCCGCAGCCCGAAGCGGGTGGCCCGCTCGGCGAGCCGCCCGAGATCGCTGCGCCCGTACAGCAGGTCGTCGATGAACTCGCGCCGCGCCGCCTCCTCGCGGCGCACCGTCATCCGCTGGGCCCGCTCGAAGCCCTCCGCGAAGGCGTCGACGGCCTGCTCGACCGCCGCCAGCACCGAGTCCGTGCCCGCGCCGTCGGCGTAGGAGCCGACCGGCCAGCCGGTGCGGGTCGCCGCGAGATGACGGACGACCAGGGCACGCAGCTGGAAGCCGGACTCGGCGGCCTCGCGGCCCAGCCTGCGGCGGTCCTCCAGCTCGTCCCGGGTGAGCCGACGGCCGGTGGCGGCCACATCCTCCAGGATGCGGGCATAGTCGCCCAGAAGCTCATCGGTTATCTCCGGCTCCGGCACTCGTTTTTCCTCCAGTCCTGACACGACTTTGACACTCACCCAACGCATACCGGCCGGTGCCGGTGCCCGGCATCAAGGAAGGGCAAAGATTGCCGGAGTCCGGCAGTGCGGTGCGATGCCCACGAATGACACGATCCGGTCAGCACCAACCGGGGGAAACACGGGGGGACACGGGGGACGACCCGGATGCTGCGGCGCTGTTTCAGGCGGCGCCGCAGCACCTGGGCCACCACCGGCCGCCCCGGCACGACAAGGGGGTGGACGGATGCAGGAGTTCCTGAGCGCGGCGACCTCCTTTCCCGCCGTTCTGTTCGGCGCCGCGCTGGCCGTCGTCGTCTTCTTCTGGCTCCTCGTGCTGGCCGGCGCGGCCGACCACCACTCCTTCGACGGCGACATCGACACCGACCTCGCCGGGATCGGCGGGGTGCCGGTCACCGTCTCGGTGTCCGTGATGGTCGTCGTCGGCTGGTTCGCGAGCCTCACCGGCACGGTCCTGCTGCACCGCAGCGATGTCACCGGTCTCACCCGGGCCGCGCTCGCCTGCGCCGTGCTCGCCGGAGCGCTGCTGCTCGGCTGGGTCGTACTGCGGTTGCTGGTGCGCTTCTTCCGCCGGAGGTTCCCGGACGAGCCCCCGCCATCGCGGCAGGACTTCCTGGGGCGGGTCTGCACGATCCGTACCGGTTCCGTCAGCTCCGACTTCGGCCAGGCCGAGGTCACGGCGGACGACGGCTCCACCGCGATCGTCCAGGTCAGGCTGCTCGCCCCGGCGGACGGCACGGCCTTCGCCGCGGGCAGTGCGGGACTCCTCTACGCGTACGACGACGAGGGCGAGTTCTTCTGGGTCTCGCCCTACGACAGGGCGCTGGACCCGGGTCCGCCCACACCCCGACCACGCACGGCGCCGCGCACACCCACGCGCCGCGCCCCGCGCCGCACCGGCTGACCGACCGGACCACTCGGACCGACCGGACCGCTCCGGCCCACCGGCCGACCACACCCGGCCCACCGCTCCCGATCCGCCGCGCGCGCCCCACATTCCCTTCACCACCTTCCTCACCAGCCGTCAAGGACTGTCATGGATGCCATCACCCTGGGCTTCGGTGTGCTCGTAGCCGTTGTCCTGCTCATCGCCGTCGCCCTGCTCCTCGTCATCAGCCGGCTCTTCCGCAAGGTCGCGCAGGGCAAGGCGCTGATCATCTCCAAGACCAAGAAGGTCGATGTCACCTTCACCGGGGCCGTCGTCCTGCCGGTGCTGCACAAGGCCGAGACCATGGACATCTCGGTGAAGACCATCGAGATCCGCCGCACCGGGCGCGAGGGCCTGATCTGCCAGGACAACATCCGCGCCGACATCCACATCAACTTCTTCGTGCGGGTCAACAAGACCGTCGAGGACGTCATCAAGGTCGCCCAGTCCATCGGTACGGAGCGGGCCAGCGACAAGGTGGCGATCCAGGAGTTCTTCGGCGCGAAGTTCGCCGAGGCGCTCAAGACCGTCGGCAAGCAGCTGGACTTCGTCGATCTGTACACCAAGCGCGAGGAGTTCCGGGACCGGATCATCCGGGTCATCGGCACGGACCTGAACGGCTACCACCTCGACGACGCCGCGATCGACTTCCTCGAACAGACGCCGATGACGCAGCTCGACGGCGCCAACATCCTCGACGCGCAGGGCATCCGCAAGATCACCGAACTGACGGCGATCGAGCACGTGCGCACCAACGAGTTCCAGCGCACCGAGCAGAAGGAGATCACCCGGCAGGACGTCGACGCCCGCGAGACCATCCTGGAGCTGGAGCGCCGGCAGGCCGAGGCCGAGATCAAGCAGCGCCGCGAGGTCGAGACGCTGCGGGCCCGCGAGGAGGCCGCCACCGCCAAGGTCCAGGAGGAGGAACGGCTCGGCGCCCAGGCCGCGTTCATCCGTACCGAGGAGCAGCTCGGCATCCAGCGCGAGAACCAGGCCCGGGAGATCGCCGTCGCGCAGAAGAACCGCGAGCGCGTCATCGCCGTGGAGAACGAGCGCATCGAGAAGGACCGGCTGATCGAGGTCATCGGGCGCGAGCGGCAGACCGAGCTCGACCGGATCGCCGCGACGAAGGAGGTCGAGGCCGAGCGCCGCGAGGTCGCCGATGTGATCCGGGAGCGGATCGCGGTGGACCGTACGGTCGCCGAGCAGGAGGAGTCCATCAAGACGCTGCGGGCCGTCGAGGAGTCGGAGCGCACCCGCAGGTCGGTCATCATCGCCGCCGAGGCGGAGGCCCAGGAGAAGCTGGTCAAGGACATCAAGGCCGCCGAGGCCGCCGAGTCCGCCGCCACCCACCTGGCCGCCGAGCAGCTGACGCTCGCCGAGGCCCGGCTGAAGACCGCGGACCTGGACGCCCAGGCGAAGCTGCGGCTGGCCGAGGGCATCCAGGCGGAGACCGCGGCGCCCGGCCTCGCCCAGATCCAGGTGCGTGAAGCAGAGGCCGATGTCATCGAGAAGGCCGGTCTCGCCGAGGCCGAGGCCGCGTCCGCCCGGCTCAGGGCCGAGGCGGAGGGCGCCAGGCTCAAGGCGCTGGCCGCGGCCGAGGGCACGCAGGCCCAGGCGACGGCCGAAGCGGCGATGATCGGCGAGAAGCTGAAGGCCGAGGCGGCGGGCCTGACCGAGAAGGCGGCCGCGATGGCGGCGCTGGACGACGCCTCGCGCGGGCACGAGGAGTACCGGCTGCGGCTCGCCGCGGAGAAGGAGATCCGGCTGGCCGGTCTCGACGTGCAGCGCCAGGTGGCCGAGGCGCAGGCGACGGTGCTCGCCACGGGCCTGGAGAACGCCGACATCGACATCGTCGGCGGGGAGTCGGTCTTCTTCGACCGGCTGGTCTCGGCCGTCTCGATGGGCAAGAGCTTCGACGGCTTCGTGGAGAACTCGCAGACGGCGAAGGTCCTCGCGGGTCCGTGGCTCAACGGCACCTCGTCGTTCACCGACGACCTGACCCGGGTCCTCGGCTCGGTGTCCACCGGCGATGTGCAGAACCTGACGGTGTCCGCGCTGCTGATGCGGATGATGCAGGCGCCCGGAGCCGCCGGCTCCTCGGGGCAGATCCAGCAGCTGCTGGCCGCCGCGAAGGAGCTGGGGCTCGCGGACCAGCCGGTCTCCGTACTGACCGGAGCGGACGCCTCCGCGGCACCGGGTACGGCGGACGCCTCCGCCGTACCCGTCTCGCGGAACGGGTCCGCGCCGGTCGCATAGGCCGCACCGCCCACCCCGCCCGCCCCGTAACACCTCGCAGGGAGAGCCGTACGTATGGACACCGACACCACGACCGCAGCGCCCACCGGCGGCCCCGTGGACGCGGGTACGTACGACGTGCTGCGCCGCCGGCTCGGCGACCGCGCCGCCGAGCTGGCACGCCGCGCCGAGGAGCTCAACGCGCGGCGCACCGAGGAGTTCGGCTCGACCGGGCTCCGGCTCACCGGCACCGAGCAGATCCGCACCGGGTACGCGGCCGTGCCCCGCGATCTGCTGGCGGTCGGCGGGCGGCTGCTGTTCGGCTTCGAGCGGGGCCCCGGGGCGGCGGACCCGGCCGAGGTGTCCGACGTACTCGCGCTGTACGGGCCGGAGTTGGACTCGCCCGCGGACGACGGGCCGCTGGCCGACGAGAGCTTCGTGCGCGAGTTCACGGGCCTGCACCGCTACTACCGCGACGCCCGGCTGCTGCGGCTGCGCCGGGTGGACGGAAAGCTGCTCGCCGTCTTCCGTACCGGCGAGAGCGCGGACGGCATCCGGGTGCTGCGCTGGGCGCTGGCCGCGGACGGTTCGCCGGGCGCGTTCCTCGACGCGCGCGGCGACCGCGACCATGTCTTCCCGCCCTCGCACGACTTCTCCTGGACCGCCGCCGGGCGCGAGTCGCACGTGCTCGGCCGCCACCCGCACATCGCGGTGGGCGGGGAGGGCCCGGATTCCGCCCTGCTCTTCGTCGACACGCTCGGCGGCACCCTCACCGTCAAGACGGTCAACGACACCGACACCCCCGACGGGATCTACCAGGAGCCGGTCGCCGAACCCCTCCAGTCGCTCGCCGACGCGGAGGTCGAGCACGCCACGATCGGGCCGCTGGTCCTGCTCCGTATCCGCCCGTACAACGAGGAGTCCTGGCGGCACCTGGTCTTCAACACGCTGCTCGGCAGCGTGCTGCGCCTGGACGGCATCGGCCCGGCCTGCCACCGGCTCCCGGAGGACCAGGGGATCATCTTCCCCGGCGGCTACTACCTCACCACCGGTACCGCGAAGACCTTCGACATCGCGGAGCCGCTCACCGACCCGCTCTTCGAGGGCGCCGTCCGCTCCCCGAACGGCGAGGACGTCCTGTACGTCTTCCGCTCCCCCGACGACGGCCGCGAGCTGCTGCTGCCCTACAACCTGATCCGGCAGGAGGTCGCCACCCCGCTCCAGGGCCGCGGCCACGCCCTGCTCGACGACGGCACCCTCGTCCTGCTGCGCACCACCGCCACCGGCGACGAACCGGCCCGCGTCCACCCCTTGCAGCGCTGGCGGACCCCGTACGTCTCCGACACCTACGCGGCCTCCCGCCCCACCGGGACGGGACCGCTGGCCCGGGTCGGCAACGCCGATCTGGTGCGCGGGATCTCCGACTGCCTGGCGCTGGCGCACAGCGCCGCCGAGACCACCCCGACCGCCGCCGTGTACGCGCAGCTGGTCACGGACTGCACCCGCGCCACCGACCGCTACCACTGGCTCACCGACACCGAACTCGGCTCGCTGGCCGACCCGTTGGCGGAGCTGAAGGCCACCGCCCAGCAGGTGCTGAGCGAGTTCGAGACGGTACGGGAGCTGACCCGGCAGGCCGCCGAAGCGCTCGACGGAGCGGCCGAGCGGATCACCGCACTCGTCCGCCGCATCCGCGGCGAGGCCCCGCGCTCGGCCGCCGCCTGGGTGGCCCAGCTCACCGAACTGCGCCAGTCGCACGGCCACTTGGCGACACTCGCCGAGATGCGGTACGCGGACACCGGGCGGATCGCCGAACTCTCCGCCGCGACCGCGGCCGACCTCGAAGCGGCGGCGCAGCGCGCCGTCGCCTTCCTCGGCCGGGACGACGCCTTCACCGGCTACCACGAGGACATCGCCCGGCTCACCGCCGAGGCGTCCGCGCTCGCCACCGTCGCGGACGCGGCGGCGCTCGGCGAGCGGCTGAGCGCGATGACGGAGGGCCTGAGCACCGTCACGGACGTGGTCGCCGGTCTCGACATCGGGGACACCACGGTCCGTACGTCGATCCTGGAGCGGATCGCCGAGGTCCTCGGCGGGGTCAACCGGGCCCGCGCCACGCTGGAGGCCCGCCGCCGCGAACTCCTCGACCACGAGGGCCGCGCCGAGTTCGCCGCCGAGTTCGCCCTGCTGGGGCAGGCCGTCACGGGGGCGATCGCCGCCTCGGACACCCCGGACGCCTGTGACGAGCAACTGGCCAGGCTGCTCCTCCAGCTGGAGAACCTGGAGTCGCGGTTCGCGGAGTTCGACGACTTCCTCGCCGAGCTGGCCGAGCGCCGTACGGAGGTGTACGAGGCGTTCTCGGCCCGCAAGCAGACCCTGCAGGACGCCCGTGCCCGGCGCGCCGAGCGGCTGGCGGATTCGGCGGCCCGGGTCCTGGAGACGGTCTCCCGGCGGCTGTCCGCCCTGCCCGACCTGGACGCCGTCCACACCTACTTCTCCTCCGACCCGATGGTCGCCAAGATCCGCCGCACCGCCGAGGAGCTGCGCTCGCTCGGCGATCCGGTGCGCGCCGAGGAGCTCGACGGGCAGCTGCTGGCCGCCCGCCAGGAGGCCGGGCGGGCGCTGCGCGACCGCAGCGAGCTGTACGCGGACGGCGGCGCCGTGATCCGGCTGGGCCGGCACCGGTTCGCGGTGAACACCCAGCCCTTCGACCTGACGCTCGTCCCGCACGGGGACCGGCTGGCGTTCGCCCTCACCGGCACGGACTACCGCGCCCCGGTCACCGACCCGGAGTTCGAGGCGACCCGCCCGTACTGGGAGCAGACCCTCCCCTCGGAGTCCCCGCGGGTCTACCGGGGCGAGCACCTGGCCGCGCGGCTCCTCGACGAGCGGGGCGCGGACGCCCTCGCCGCCCTGGACCCGGCCGAACTGGCCGCCCTGGTAAGGGAGTCGGCCGCCGCCGCGTACGACGAGGGCTATCAGCGCGGCGTCCACGACGAGGACGCCACCGCGATCCTCACCGCCCTGCTGCGGCTGCACTCCGGGGCCGGGCTGCTGCGCTGCCCGCCCGCGGTACGGGCGGCGGCCCAGCTCTTCTGGGCGTACGGCACGGACGAGGCCCGGCGCACCTCATGGACCCGGCGGGCGCGCTCGCTGGCCCGTGCCCGGGAGACCTTCGGCCTCGCCCCGGCCGTCGAGGCCCTCCAGGAGGAGTGGGCGGCCGTCATCGAAGGCGAGGCGCCGTCCGCCGTCGCCGCGTACCTCTTCGAGGAGCTGACGAGCGGCCCGGCCGGCTTCGTCACCAGCACCGCCGTCCGCACCTTCCTGGACAAGTTCCGGCGCACGACGGGGACTCCGGCGTACGACGAGGATCTCGCCGCGCTCGGCGACGACCTGCCGGCCCGCCGCCAGCTCGTCGAGGGCTGGCTCGCCCCGTACGCCGCCGCGAGCGGCACCGGGACCGACGCGGGGGACCTCGCGGAGGCGGTCGCCGTGGAGCTGTGCCCGGAGCCGGTGCTCGACCGCTACGACTGTGAGGCCCCGCTGACCGCGCGGGTGGACGGCCTGCTCGGCACCCATCCGCGCATCGACCGGGGCGCGCTGACCGTCCGCCTCGACGAACTCCTCGCCCGTACCGCGGAGTTCCGCACCGCGGCCGTCCCCGGCTTCCGCGCCTACCAGCGGCGGCGCACCGCGCTGGTGAACGCCGAGCGGGCCCGGCTGCGGCTGGACGACCACCGGCCGCGCGTCATGTCGGCGTTCGTCCGCAACCGGCTGCTGGACGAGGTGTACCTGCCGCTGATCGGCGACAGCCTCGCCAAGCAGCTCGGCACCGCCGACGCCGACCGGCGCACCGACTCGCAGGGCCTGCTGCTGCTCGTGTCGCCGCCCGGATACGGCAAGACGACGCTGATGGAGTACGTCGCCGACCGGCTCGGCCTGGTCCTGGTCAAGATCAGCGGGCCCAACCTCGGCCACGACGTGACCTCGCTCGACCCGGCCCAGGCCCGCACCGCGACCGCCCGCCAGGAGATCGAGAAGATCAACTTCGCCCTGGAGTCCGGCAACAACACGCTCCTGTACCTCGACGACATCCAGCACACATCGCCGGAGCTGCTCCAGAAGTTCATCCCGCTCTGCGACGCCACCCGCCGCATCGAGGGCGTGCGGGACGGCGAGCCGCTCAGCCACGACCTGCGGGGCAAGCGGTTCGCGGTGTGCATGGCGGGCAATCCGTACACGGAGTCGGGCGAGCGGTTCCGGATCCCCGACATGCTCGCCAACCGGGCCGACGTCTGGAACCTCGGCGAGGTGCTGAGCGGTCGCGAGGACGTCTTCGCGCTGAGCTTCGTCGAGAACGCGCTGACCGCCAACCCGGTGCTGGCCCCGCTCGCGGGCCGCTCCCGCGAGGACCTCGTCCGGTTCGTACGCATGGCTTCCAGCACTTCCCCGACGCCCGGCGCGGACCGGCTGGAGCACCCGTACACACCCGCCGAGGTGGACCGGATCGTCGCGGTCCTGCGCCATCTGCTGACCGCCCGGGACACGGTGCTCGCCGTGAACGCCGCGTACATCGCCTCGGCGGCGCAGACGGACGCGACGCGCACCGAGCCGCCGTTCCGGCTCCAGGGCTCGTACCGCAACATGAACAAGATCGCCGAGCGGATCGTGCCGGTGATGAACGACGCGGAACTGTCCGCCGTCGTCGAGGACCACTACGCGGGCGAGGCCCAGACACTGACGTCCGGCGCGGAGTCGAACCTGCTGAAGCTCGCCGCGCTGCGCGGCCGGCTCACCCCCGAACAGTCCGCGCGCTGGTCCGCGATCACCGCCGCCTACGTCCGCACACAGGCGCTGGGCGGCCCGGACGGCGATCCCATGACCCGGGCCGTCGCCGCTCTGGGGCTGCTCGCGGACCGGATCGCGGCGGTGGAGTCGGCGATCGTCCGGGTCGCCGACCCGCGCCAGGTGCTCGCCAACCCGCAGGCCCGGCACGCGGCACCCCCGCCCGCCGGACCGGCGGAAGATCACTGACCGCACACGCGCGAAGGAGAGGACAAGGCATGCTGGGTCATGTGCCCCCACTTCCCCAGCAGCCCCAACGTTCGCCGTTCAGCGGACACATGGTCGTCTGCGGCGACGACGCACTGGCCCGGCGGCTCGCCGTCGAACTGCGCTACGTGTACGGGGAGCGGGTAACTCTCGTACTGCCGCCCGGACGTGACGCCCGCCGCCCCGAACTGCCGCTGACCGGAAGGGGACTGGCGGCGGCGCTGTTCGGGCGCATGTCCTCGGCGATGAACCGCAACGGCGGCAACGGCGGGGGCGGGGCCGACTCGCTCGGCGACGACACCAACGCCGGGGTCGAGGCGGTCCGCATCATGGAGGCCCCGGAACCCTCCGACGAGGCCTTCGAGGAGGCGGGCATCGAGTCGGCCGCCGCGCTGGCGCTGGTCTACGACGACGACGAGCGCAACATCCGCGCCGCGCTGACCGCCCGCCGCATCAACCCCCGCCTCCGGCTGGTCATCCGGCTCTACAACCGCAAGCTCGGCCAGCACCTGGAGACCCTGCTCGACCAGGCCGCCGCCCTCGCCACCCCCGGCCTGGACCGGGCCGCGCTGGACGCCTCCACCACCGTGCTCTCCGACGCCGACACCGCGGCCCCCGCCCTCGCGGCGACCGTCCTCACCGGCTCCAGCAAGGTCATCCAGGCGGAGGGCCTGCTGCTGCGCGCCGCCGAACGCACCCCGCCCGGGGGCGGCCAGATCGCCGACCCCGGCCTGTGCACCCTCGCGCTGCTCTCCTCCACCACCCATGACCCGGCGGGCACCGAGGGCTCCGACAGCAGCGGCGACGAAGGCCCCCGGCTGCTGCCCGACGAACGGCAGGTGGCGGCGGCGACGGGGCGCGGCACGATCGTCCTGGAAGCCGTCAGCCAGGCCGGCCCGCCCGGCCCGGCATCCCGGATGAGCGGCCGGGGCGCACCGCTCGGCCAGGTCTTCTCGCGGCGGCTGCGCTGGTCCGCGCTGGGCGTCGGCCTGGCCGTCCTGGCCCTCGCCATCGCCTCCACGCTCACCACCGGCGACAACCCCGTGCACGCCACCTACCTCACCCTGCTCGACCTGTTCGCGATGGGCGACCCGGCGATCGGCGACCCGACGGCCCGCCAGATCATCCAGCTCCTCTCCGGCGTCGCCGGTCTGATGCTCCTCCCCCTCCTCGTCGCGGGCGTCCTGGAGGCCTTCGGCTCGCTCCGTACCGCGTCCTCGCTGCGCCGCCCGCCCCGCGGCCTGTCCGGCCATGTGGTGCTGCTCGGCCTCGGCAAGATCGGTACGCGGGTCCTCGTCCGGCTGCGTGAGCTCGGGATACCGGTGGTGTGCGTGGAGGACGACCCGGACGCGCGCGGCATCCCCGTCGCCCGGCGGCTGCACGTACCGGTGGTCATCGGCGACGTCACGCAGGAGGGCGTCCTGGAGGCGGCGAAGATCCAGCGCTCCCGCGCCCTCCTCGCCCTGACCAGCATCGACACCACCAACCTGGAGGCGGCCCTCTACGCCCGCTCGGTCAAGCCGGACCTGCGGGTGGCGCTGCGCCTGTACGACGACGAGTTCGCCACCGCCGTCTACCGCACCCTGCGCACCGCCCACCCCCATGCCGTGACCCGCTCCCGCTCCGTCTCCCATCTGGCCGCACCCGCCTTCGCGGTCGCCATGATGGGCCGGCAGATCCTGGGCGCGATCCCGGTCGAACGGAAGGTGATGCTCTTCGCGGCGGTCGAGGTGGCGGGCCATCCCCAACTGGAGGGCCGCACGGTGGAGCAGGCCTTCCGGGCCGGCGCCTGGCGGGTCCTCGCCCTGGACGCCACCCCGCCCGAGGACCGCCGCCCGGACCTGGCCCCGCTCTCCCCTGACCGCCCGTCCGGCCTGGTCTGGGACCTGCACCCCGGGTACGTACTGCGCCCCGAGGACCGCGTGGTGATCGCCGCGACCCGCCGGGGCCTGGCCGAACTCCTGCGCCGACGCCGCCCGGTGATCCCTAGGCAGTAGCGGCGGCCGGTGGTCCCTAGGCCGTGGCGGCGGCCGGCGATACCGAGGCCGTGGCGGCGACCGGGGGTCCCGAGGCCGTAGCGCCGCCCCGTGATCCCAAGGACGTGGTGGCGACCGGTGACCCCAAGGCCGTAGCGCCGCCCGGTGGACGCCGAAATCCACCTGCCCGGCGTTCCCCTCCGCGCCTACCCTTCCCCCCATGGACACCCACTCCCCCGACCTCCTCCTCAACGTGATCGACATCGAGGCGACGTGCTGGGACGGGCAGCCGCCCCCGGGCGCGGTGAGCGAGATCATCGAGATCGGGCTGACCGTCGTCGACCTGCGCGCGGCCGAGGGGATCTCCCCTGCTCGAACGGGATCGAGAGCCCGGGGAAGGCTCGCCCGTCACCGGATCCTGGTCCGGCCCGCCCGGTCCGCGGTCAGCGCCTTCTGCACCGGGCTGACCGGCCTCACCCAGGCCGAGGTGGACACGGGCGTGTCCTTCGCCGAGGCCTGCCGCCTGTTGGCGTCCGAGCACGAGTCGGGCACCCGTCCCTGGGCCAGCTGGGGCGACTACGACCGCAACCAGTTCACCCGCCAGTGCCGGGCCACCGGAACCCGCTATCCGTTCGGCCACCGCCACACCAACGCCAAGCTCCCCTTCACCGCCGCCTACGGCCTGCGCAAACGCCCCGGCATGGCCCAGGCCCTGGAGGTGGCGGGCCTCCCCCTGGAAGGCCGCCACCACAGCGGCGCGGACGACGCCTGGAACATCGCGGCACTGATCCTGGAAGTGGCGGCCCGGGGCGCCTGGCCGGACACCCCCTGACCCGGCCGGGGCGCGGGGGTGAATCCTTCCGGGGCCGCCGCGCCTCTCATGGGTGTGCGGACGACCGCGTCCGCCCTGCACCCCCCGGGAGGCCCTCGTGACCACCGTCGTCATCGCCGCCGCGGCCGCCGCGCTGCTGCTGTGCGCGTGCACCGCCACACTGCTGCGCCGCCGGAGGCGTCGGCGTGGCTGACCGCACCTGGCCCGGCGCGACCCTGGTCGCCGCGGCGCAGAGCGGGGACGTCGAGGCGCTCACCGCGCTGGTGTACGGCTCCTACCCGCACGTCCAGCGGTTCGCGCACACGCTGTGCGCCACACCTCAGGACGCCGAGGACGCCGCCCAGGAAGCGCTGATCATCCTCTACCGCAAGATCGGCATGCTGCGCGCCTCCGGGGCGCTGGCCTCATGGATGTTCCGGATCGTCCGCAACGAGTGCCTGCGCCGCGCCCGCACCCTGCGCCACCGCGAACCGGCCGACGAGCCCGGCCGGTTCGACGCGGCGGGCCGGTTCGACGCGTCCGGCGGCACCGCGCGGTCCGCCGAGGAGGACGTCCTGCTGCGCCTGGAGGCCGAACGCGTCGCGTCCGCCGTCGCCGCGCTGCCCGACGACCAGCGGCAGGTGCTGATCATGCGGGACATCGGCGGCCTGCCCGGCCGCACCGTCGCGGACCGGCTCGGACTCAGCACCGCCGCGATGAAGTCGCGCCTGCATCGCGCGCGTTCGGCAGTACGGGAAGCACTCCGCGAGCAACCGGCCGGAACGCCCGGAACACGCGAAGCCACCGAAGTCACCGGAGCCACCGGAGCCACCGGAGCCACCGGAACGAAGGGAACCGACGATGGCGCCTGACCCGACCACGGCAACACGCCCCACCACGCCCACCACGCTCACCGTGCCCACGGCACCCACCGCGCCGGGCACCGCCGGTGCACCCGAAGCGCCGGCCCGCGGCGGCTTCGCGAGCGCCACCGTTCCGCGCCATCTGGCCCGCGGAGCCGTCGGGTTCGGCGCGCTCGCCGGATCCCTGGCCCTGCTGCCGGTCGTCGGCCCGGCGAGCCTGCTGCTCGCCCCGGTCGGCCTGGTCGCGCTGCGCGGCTGCCCGATGTGCTGGGCGGCCGGCCTCGCGGAGACCGTCTCGGCCGGCCGGCTGCGCCGGTCCTGCGCGGACGGGAGGTGCGAACTGACCCGCGCCAAGCCGTAGTCCGGGCGCCGGGACGAACCCGGTTCGTGGATCGCAGGGGGCGACGGGGGCGACGCGTCACCGCGACACGGGGCGGCGGCAGCCCCCGGGGCCCGTCCGGCGGATCATGGCCGGCCGGGCCCCGGTGCCCGTGGTCCTAGACCACACCCCCCATCGCCCCCCGCACCTCCTCAAGCGTCGCCGCCGCGCTCTCGTTGGCACGCTCGTTCCCGGCCCGGAGCACCGACCGTACGTACCCCATGTCCCGCGCGTACTCGGCCCGCCGGGCCCGGATCGGCGCCATCCGGCTGTTGACCGCCTCGGTCACGGTCCGCTTGAGCGCGGCCGCGCCGCCCCCGCCGATCTCCTCGGCCACGGCATGCGGGTCCCGGTCCAGACAGAGCGCCGCCAGCAGCACCAGCGAGGACACCCCGGGCCGGTTCTCGGGGTCGTACGTGATGTACCGCTCGGCGTCCGTCCTCGCCCCCTTGATCAGCCGTGCCGTCTCGTCGGCACCGGCGCCCAGCGCGATGGAGTTGCCCCGGCTCTTGCTCATCTTGGTGCCGTCGGTGCCGAGGAGGAGCGGCGCGTCGGAGAGCAGCGCGTCCGGTTCCGGGAAGACCGCCCCGTACCGCTCGTTGAAGCGCCGGGCGACCGTCCGCGTGACTTCGAGGTGCGGCAGCTGGTCCTGCCCGACCGGCACCAGATTGCCCTTGCAGAACAGGATGTCGGCGGCCTGGTGCACGGGATACGTGAACATCAGCCCGCTGACGGCCGACTGCCGGGAGTGCGTGATCTCGTCCTTGACGGTGGGGTTGCGGTTCAGCTCGGCGACGGAGACCAGACTCAGGAACGGCAGCATCAGCTGGTTGAGCGCGGGCACGGCACTGTGGTTGAAGACCGTCGAGCGTGCCGGGTCGATCCCGACGGCGAGGTAGTCCAGGAGCATCTGCTCCATGTGCTCGCCGAGCCGGTCGGCGACGTCCCGGTCGGTGAGCACCTGGTAGTCGGCGATGATCACGAAGACGTCCACCCCGAGCTCCTGGAGCCGGACCCGGTTGTGGAGGGTGCCGAAGTAGTGCCCGAGGTGCAGGGGCCCGGTGGGCCGGTCCCCGGTCATCACCCGGAACTTCTCGGGGGCCTGCCGGATCCGCGCCTCCAGCTCGGCGGCGCGCTGCTCGGGCGGTGCGGTGGCGACGGTGCTGTTCATGGGGTTTCTCTCCTCGCGTTGCTGGTTGCGTGGAGGACGGCCCACCGTGATCGCCGGAATCCGTACCCGTACGAGGGCAGCGAAAAGGGCCGTCCCTATCGAACGGCCCTGATTCCGTGCAGAGAGGAGGTGGCCGCTCCTAGAAGGAGCGCCACCAGTTTCGGCACGGTACGGAGGTCATGACCCGAGCTTAACGGAACCGAGCTCCGCCCCCACGGCCTTTCCGCGCCCAAGGGCTACGCGTCCGGGTCCCGCTCCAGGAGCCATGCGGCGCCACGAGATCATGTGGCGTACGGGTTGCTGATGGTGTGATGCCGACGCGCGGTGGCCAGCACCCGCTCCGGGAACCGTGGGCCTGCGACGTAGTGACGGCCTTTCGTCCGGCCCACGGCCGTCAGCAGCTGCGCCTTGGTGAGTGCCTGCAGATCCCGCGTGGCCTGCTGCGTGTTGATCGCTTCGGCCTTCTCGTACCGGCTGCGCCGAACCCGGCCGACCATGGCCACCTCGTGCAGCGCGGTGACCTGCCGCTCCGTGACTCCGTGCGTACCTGTCTCCTCCATCAGCTGCATCCAGCAGTCGTTGGAACGGTCGACACGGCGTTGCACCCGCTGAGTCTGCTGGTGGTAGGCGAGCAGGTTGAATTTGATCCAGGGCAAGGTGTCGCGCTCCGGCGACCAGACCGGTCCTCCGACCTCTCGCAGCACCTTGTAGTACTCCCAGGTGTTGCCCGGCATGCCCAGCCACTCCTCGATCGAGGAGAACTCGGGGGCGAGAACACCGCCGCGTGCGATGAGAAGCGTCTGCAGCGAGCGGGACATGCGGCCGTTGCCGTCGGACCACGGATGGATCTTCACCAGGTTCAGGTGGGCCATGGCTGCGCGAAGCAGGACATGGCTGTCCGGGTCGCCCTCGTCGAGCCAGTCCACGAGCTCGCCCATGAGCCCGGGAACCCGCTCCTGGTCAGGGCCTTCGTAATCGGTGGAGAGCTCGTCGCCCGGTGCGGTGATGCGGATCGAGGTCCTGCGCCACTGCCCGGCGAGCTTGCGGGGGTGGTGATGCCCCTGAAGCATCCAGTGGAGGCCGTTGAGCAGTTCCTTGCTGTAGCGGAAATCGCTCACGTCGTGCAGCGACTGGATGTAGGTCATGGCCTGTTGGCAGGCCAGAGTCTCCGCCTTGTCCTCATCACTGGCCTCGACCTGGCGCTCGCCGTCCATCAGGTCGGCGACGTCCACGGCATCGACCCTGTAGCCCTCGATCGTGTTCGACGCCGCGATGGCACTGGCTGTCAGGGCCTTGCGCAGATCAAGGGTCCACTTCATCGGAGCCTGCTGCACCGCATGGCGCAGTTGTTCGCGCAGGCCGTTGATCTGCTCCAGGACCTGAAGGTCGGCCGAGTCCAGGCGTGGCATCTCGTACAGCATGACGCAATGATACCCAGCGCCTATCATTCCCTGCTGCGCGCCCTCGCGACCCCGTCAGGAGTTGGACCACCCGCGCCGGCAGAGCACGAGCCGGTACCCGTCCGGGTCCTCGATGGTGGCGCCCCACTCGTTCCAGTACGGGTTCGGCGAGGCGACCCGCTTGCCGCCGTGTTCCAGTAGCCGCTCCACCGTCTCCTCCGGTACCGGGCCGTCGAAGTAGAGGACGAGCAGGTCCTCCTCGGTGGGGCGGGGGGCGGTGGGGTGGTCGCCGCCGTGGACGAGTTCGAGGTGCCAGGACGCGTCCGGGTGGCCCACCATGAGCAGGTCGTGGGTGCCGGGCTCCCGGCCCGCGTCGGCGCGGAACAGCACCGTCAGCCCGAGTCCCGCCACCCAGAAACGCTCGGCGGCGGCGAGGTCCCGAGACGGTCGGGCGATGCGGATGTGGGTCTGTCCGGTGAACTGCATGGCGGGGCTCCCAGCCGACAGCGGCACGCCCTGTGCGCACCCGGGTCCGCAGCGTAGTCGGGCGATGTCGTCGTCGACATCGGCCCGCGGGCCCGGGTCCCGGGACGTACGCCGCTCCGCCGCCCGGCCTGCGACTGGCTCAGCACCCCGTCGAACGCCTTGCTCCAGTCCGCCTCCACGTAGCTGTAGTCGCCCCGGGCCGACGCCAGGCCGGCGAAACCACAAGCACCACAGGAACCGCACACGTTTCCTTCACGTCTAAAACAAAAACCAAGGCCGCAGCGCCGCCGAATCCGTCGGCATCGAGTCGCCATCCACGTCCAAGAGCACTACCGCACCCGGCCCCGGCCCCTCGGAGGATGAGCGGGAGTTCGTCCCGCTGTGCAGTAGGCAGTAGGCAAGCCGTGAAGGGCTCGGTCACACGATGAGCAGCACTACGAACACGTCGGCGCACCACACGTCCCCGATCGGCGCGCCGAATCGGCGTAACACCGAACTCGCGCTGCTGGTGTTCGCCGTCATCGTCCCAGTGTTCGCCTACGCCAACGTGGGCCTGGCCATCAACGACCAGTTGCCGTCCGGCCTGCTGAGCCATGGCCTGGGCCTGGGTCTGGTGGCCGGCGTCGCCCATCTCGTCGTACGGAAGTCCGCGCCGTACGCGGACCCGCTGCTGCTGCCGCTGGCCACGCTGCTGAATGGGCTCGGCCTGGTCGTCATCTGGCGGCTGGACCAGTCCGAGCTGCTGCAGTCGATCAAGCAGGCGGGCACCGCCGCGCCACGGCAGCTGATGTACACGGCGATGGGCATCGCACTGTTCGTCGTGGTGCTGATATTCCTCAAGGACCACCGCGTCCTGCAGCGCTACACCTACATATCCATGGTGGGCGCGCTGCTCCTTCTGCTTCTTCCGCTGGTCCCGGGACTGGGCGCCAACATCTACGGCGCCAAGATCTGGATCCGCGTCGGCAGCTTCAGCATCCAGCCCGGCGAGTTCGCGAAGATCGCGCTCGCGGTCTTCTTCTCCGGCTATCTGATGGTCAAGCGCGACGCGCTGGCCCTGGCCAGCCGCCGCTTCATGGGCCTGCTCCTGCCGCGCGGCCGCGACCTCGGCCCGATCCTGGTCGTCTGGTTCCTCTCGATCCTGATCCTGGTCTTCGAGACCGACCTCGGCACGTCGCTGCTGTTCTTCGGAATGTTCGTCATCATGCTGTACGTCGCCACCGAGCGGATCAGCTGGATCGTGTTCGGTCTGCTGATGTCCGCGGCCGGCGCCGTCGGCGTCGCCTCCTTCGAGCCGCACGTCCAGCAACGTGTCCAGGCCTGGCTCGACCCCATGCACGAGTACATGCTCAGCCGCCAGGGCGTGGCCGGTCACTCCGAGCAGTCGATGCAGGCGCTGTGGGCGTTCGGCTCCGGCGGCACCCTTGGCACCGGTCTCGGCCAGGGGCACTCCGACCTCATCCGGTTCGCCTCCAACTCCGACTTCGTCCTCGCCACGTTCGGCGAGGAACTGGGCCTGACGGGCATCATGGCGATCCTGCTGATCTACGGCCTGATCGTGGAGCGCGGCGTACGCACCGCCCTCGCGGCCCGCGACCCGTTCGGCAAGCTGCTCGCCATCGGCCTGTCGGGCGCGTTCGCACTACAGGTCTTCGTCGTCGCCGGCGGTGTGATGGGCCTGATCCCGCTGACCGGTATGACGATGCCGTTCCTGGCGTACGGCGGTTCCTCCGTCATCGCCAACTGGGCCCTCATCGGCATCCTGATCCGCATCAGCGACACCGCACGCCGCCCCGCGGCCGCCCCCGACCCCGACGCCGAGATGACCCAGGTGGTGCGCCCTTGAACAAGCCCGTGCGCCGCTTGGTGCCGGCCATGCCCGCGCACCGTCCCGCCCCACCCCGATCGCTTCGCTTCACTTCTTGGCGTGCTCGCCCACGTAGAACAGGATCCAGATGAAGCCCGCGAAGAGATGCGTGGCGAAGACGTAGACGAAGACGCGCAGGGCCACACCGCGCTCCTTCCAGCGCTCGCTCTCGCCGCCGTTCCCGCTCACTGCTCCCGCCTCAGTCCGGGGCGGTCCGTGGCCGGGCCGCACATCCCGTCCAGGGTACGCACCGACCCGTACACCCCCCGCGGAATAGGTCAGGGGGGTGCTCCGTTGTAGGGTGTGTTCACATAGTTCAACGTTCAACCAAATCGGAGGCGGACCATGGAGTTCGGGATCTTCACCGTCGGGGACGTCACCACCGACCCCACGACCGGCAGGACGCCGAGCGAGCACGAGCGGATCAAGGCCACCCTCGCCATCGCGCAGAAGGCCGAGGAGGTCGGCCTGGACGTCTTCGCGACCGGCGAGCACCACAACCCGCCGTTCGTCCCGTCCTCGCCGACGACCACGCTCGGCTACATCGCCGCCCGCACCGAGAACCTGATCCTGTCGACGTCCACGACGCTGATCACCACCAACGACCCGGTGAAGATCGCCGAGGACTACGCGACGCTCCAGCACCTCGCGGACGGCCGCGTCGACCTGATGATGGGGCGCGGCAACACCGGTCCGGTCTACCCCTGGTTCGGCAAGGACATCCGTCAGGGCATCCCGCTCGCCATCGAGAACTACGCCCTGCTGCACAAGCTGTGGCGCGAGGACGTCGTCGACTGGGAGGGCAAGTTCCGTACGCCGCTGCAGTCCTTCACCGCGACCCCGCGCCCGCTGGACGGCGTCCCGCCGTTCGTCTGGCACGGCTCCATCCGCTCGCCGGAGATCGCCGAGCAGGCCGCGTACTACGGGGACGGCTTCTTCCACAACAACATCTTCTGGCCCATCGAGCACACCAAGAAGATGGTGAACCTGTACCGGCAGCGGTACGCGCACTACGGGCACGGCACCGCCGAGCAGGCCATCGTCGGCCTCGGCGGCCAGGTGTTCATGCGGAAGAACTCGCAGGACGCGGTACGGGAGTTCCGCCCGTACTTCGACAACGCGCCGGTCTACGGGCACGGCCCTTCCCTGGAGGACTTCTCCCAGCAGACCCCGCTGACCGTCGGCTCTCCGCAGGAGGTCATCGAGCGGACCCTGTCCTTCCGGGACGCCGTCGGCGACTACCAGCGCCAGCTGTTCCTGATGGACCACGCGGGGCTGCCGCTGAAGACGGTCCTGGAGCAGCTCGACATCCTCGGCGAGGAGGTCGTCCCGGTGCTGCGCAAGGAGTTCGCCGCCCTGCGCCCGGCCGGGGTCCCGGACTCCGCGCCCGTCCACCCGGCCGTCGCCGCCCGCACCGCGGCTCCCGCCACTGCCGCCACTGCCGCCACTGCCGCCACGAAGGAGGCCTGACCACCGTGTCCGACATCTTCGCGACCGAGCCCCTGAGGATCGTCGCCGTGTCCGCCGGGCTGAGCAGCCCGTCCTCGACCCGGCTGCTGGCCGAGCGGCTGGCCGGTGCCGCCCGTGAGCGGCTGCTGGCCGAGCAGGACCGCACGGTCGAGGTCCGGGTGATCGAACTGCGCGACCTGGCCGTCGACATCGCCAACCACCTGGTCACCGGGTTCCCGCCGGCCGCCCTGGACACCGCGATCAAGGAGGTGGCGGAGGCGGACGGGCTGATCGCCGTCTCGCCCGTGTTCACCGCCTCGTACAGCGGGCTGTTCAAGTCGTTCTTCGACCTGATCGACAACACGGCGCTGACCGGCAAGCCGGTCGTCATCGCGGCGACCGGCGGCACCGCCCGCCACTCGCTGGTCCTGGAGCACGCGATGCGTCCGCTCTTCGCCTACCTGCGGGCCACCGTCGTACCGACGTCCGTGTACGCGGCCTCGGAGGACTGGGGCTCGTCCGGCGACGAGTACACCGACGGCCTGCCGTCCCGCATCCGGCGGGCGGGCGGCGAGCTCGCCGCCATGATCACGGGCGGCCGGGCGGCGTCCGGGGCGCCGAGGACACTCGGGCTGGACGACGAGGTCGTGCCGTTCGAGCAGCAGCTCGCCGACCTGCGCCTGGACTGAGGGACCCGCCGACGGAATCCTTGTACCGGTTTGATTAGAGTTGGACCGAAAGGTGCGTCGTACGAGCTCGCCTCGTACGACGCGTCCGCGCACTGAGCCGAACCGAGCTGGAGGCAGTGATGGGCAGGATCGTGGTGGGCGTCGACGGTTCCGAGTCGTCGGTCAAGGCATTGCACTGGGCCGTACGCCAGGCGGAGCTGACCGGTGACACGGTGGAGGCCGTCAACAGCTGGGAGTACCCCGCGACGAGCTGGGCGTCGATGATGCCCGGCATGCCGGAGGACTTCGACCCGCAGGCCCTGGCGACCGTGGCCCTCACCGAGACGCTGGAAGAGGCCCTGGGCGCCGAGGGCGCCGCGGCGATCAGCAAGATCGTGGTGATCGGCAACCCGGCCCAGTCCCTGCTGGACCGCGCCGAGGGAGCCAGCCTGCTCGTCGTGGGAGCGCGCGGCTACAGCGGCTTCAAGGCGACCCTGCTCGGCTCGGTCAGCCTCCATGTCACCCAGCACGCACCGTGCCCGGTGACGGTCGTACGCGGCTGACGACGGGGCCGGCCGACGGACCGGCCGTGGACATGAGGGCGGGCCCGCACCGATCGTGTGCGGGCCCGCCCTCTCGTCGTACCTGCGTGCCGCCCGCGTTCACGCACGGGGGCGGATGTCCTCGTGCGTGTAGAAGATGTAGAAGGTGGTGATGAACATGCCGAGGCCCACCGCCAGTCCCAGCATCGAGGACCGCAGCACGCTCGAATCGGTCAGCCCGACCAGCAGCCCGATCGCCGCCGCCGTCAGCGCGCCGTAGGCCACCGCCCGCACCAGGGGCAGCATGGTGTGCTGGATCCGGCCCAGCGCGAAGCACAGGCCGGCGAGCACCACCGCCGTGATCAGGCCGTACCAGAACTGCCGGTAGCCGGTCGCACCGTTGTTGCGCAGGACGAACGAGGCGTAGAGGCCGTACGCCGCACCCAGCGTGACGGGGATCGCCCAGGAGAGCGCGCTGTGCCCGCGTGCGCGTGCGTGTGCCCTCGGCCCGGACCGTCCGCGAGCCGGCATTGCTGCGTGTGTGGACATGGCGGAGTTCTCCTTCCGTGACTCCTTTTCCTTCCAGGGCACACCCGGCCGCGCCGCCCGGCAACTCGGATGGCGTACGGCCCGGGGCGCGGCGCCCGTCCGCGGGATTCCCTGGGAGGGTGCGGACGTATCTCTCGGCGGGTCTCTCGGCGGTACTGGTGGTGCTGCTCGCCGTCCTCGTCCCCGTCGGCGCGCTGTCCGCCTGGGTGGATCTGGAGATCGACAACACGGACCGTTACGTCGACGCGGTGGCCCCGCTCGCCTCCGACCCCGCTGTGCAGAGCACCGTCACCGACCTCATCACCGACGGGGCGATGAAACAGATCGACGCCGGACCGCTCCAGAACACCGTGCGGAACTTCCTGCACCAGGCGGTGCTGTCCTTCACCACCACCGACGCCTTCCAGGACGCGTGGAACGCCGCCAACCGCACCGCCCACGAGGCCGTCACCGCCGCCCTGAACGGCAACACCGGCGAGGCCGTGACCATCGACCTGGCGCCCGTGACCGAGCGGGTCAAACAGAATCTGGAGGAGAACGGGGTGCCGTTCGCCGACCGGATCCCGGTCCAGCACACCGACATCACGCTCATCTCCGCCGACCGTGCCGACCAGCTGCGCCAGACCTTCCGCCTGCTGCGGACCGGCAGCGTCTGGCCGGCGGTGGGCACGCTCGTGGTCGCCGTCCTGGCCGTGGTCGTGGCCTGGGCGCGCGGCGGCGGCCCCGGGCGCAGGCGCTCCGGGCTCGCGGCGCTCTCCGCCGCCGCCGTGGCCGGTCTCGGCTTCGCGCTCGGGGCGCTCCTGCTGCGCGCGGCGGTCTGGTACGCCCGCGGCCGGGTGCTGTCCGGGGTGCCGGACAGCGAGACGGCGGGGGCCGCGGCGGTGTACGACGCGCTGACGGGCTCGCTGCGCACGGCGGTGTGGATCGTGTTCGCGGCGGGGCTGGCGGTGGCGCTGTGCGCGGTGCTGGTACGGCTGCGGGCGGTCCGGGGCCGGTCCGTGCCGGGCCCGGGATGACCCGGGCGCGGCGCCGCACGGGACGGGCTCCCGGGCTCGACGTGCGGCGTTGGACGGGCCGGGGAAGAGTGGATTTCGTGACTGCCGGATCGGGGGCGACTGAGAGGTCTTCCGCATGCGAGCCATAGCCGTCGGCGCGTTCCGGGCCGACCCCGCACTGGTGGAGATGCCCAAGCCCGAGCCGGAGGCCGGAGAGGTACGGGTCAGGATCGAGTACGCCGCACTCAACCCGTCCGACTGGCAGGCCGCACAGGGGGCGCCGGACGACGGGCCGGCGCCGCGCGTGTTCCCGATGGTCGTCGGCGTGGACTTCGCGGGCCGGGTGGACATGATCGGCAGCGGCGAGAACCGGTTCCGGGTCGGCGACCACGTCTTCGGCCGGGTCGCCCGGCCGAACGCGGCAGGGGGCGGCACCTACTGCGACTACGTGTCCGTGCCCCAGGACTCCGCCATCACCGTCGTCCCGCCCGGCCTCCCCCTCCGGGCCGCGGCCGCACTGCCCTCCGCCGGGATGGCGGCCGCCCAGATCCTGGAGACCGCGGTCCTGCGCGGCCACGAGAGCCTGCTGGTCATCGGTGCGGCGGGCGGCGTCGGCAGCTATCTGACCCAGCTCGCCTCGGCCCGCGACGTACGTGTCATCGCCGCCGTGCGCGGCGACGAGCACAAGCGGATGACCGAGCTCGGCGCCGCCGTCACGATCGACATCACCGACCGCCCCCTCGAAGCGGCGGTGCAGGAGAGCTGCCCGGACGGCGTCGACGCCCTGGTCGACCTGGCCTCCACCACCTCGGGCTCCTTCGCCGGGCGTGCCGCAGCGGTCCGTCCCGGCGGCCTCGCGCTCACCACCCGGGGCGTCGCCGCCGGGGCCGCCCTGCCCGCGGGCGTGACCGGCATCGACTTCCGGCTCGAACCCACCCCGGTCCTGCTGGACGTGCTGGCCGCCGGCGCCGTCGAAGGGGTGCTGCGGGTGCCCATCGACATCGAACTCCCGCTGGAGAAGGCCCCGCAGGCCCTCGACCGGAACCGGACGGGCGGCGCCCGCGGCAAGACCGTCATCGTGCTCTGAGCCCTCGGACGGGTCCGGGCCCGGACGGGCGCCGTCACGGCTGCGAACCGCAGAAGTACGACTCCGTGCCGTCGAAGCACGGGCGCCGTACCGACGAAGCACGGCTGCGTACCGTTGAGGCACGGCTCGAACAGCGCCGGGATCCGCACGATCAGGGGGACGCGTTGACCGATACCGAGGCCGCTTCCGAACGACGCCGCGTGACGCCACCGCCCTGGCTGCTGAGCGGGCTGCGCCCGCAGTCGTCCACGCCCGTCGCCTGGGCGGCGGTCGCGCGCGCCTCCGTCTCCCTGGCCACGCCGCTCGCGGTCGGCTTCGCGCTGGACCGGCCCGCGTACGGCGCCCTCGTCTCCATGGGCGCGCTCTCCGGCGTCATCGGCGACACCGCCGACGCGTACCGGATGCGCATCATCAACATCGCCGTGCCGCAGCTCTTCGGCGCGCTCGGCGTCATGCTCGGCACGCTGGTGTACGGAACCGGCTGGGCGGCGGTCGCCGCGCTGACCCTGGTCGGCCTGGTCTCCGGAATGATGTCGACGATCGGCGCCGTCGCCTCCGTTTCCGGGCTGCTCCTCCTGCTCAACGCGGTGGTCGGCGCCGGGCTCCCGATGCCGGAACCCTGGTGGGTGGCGCCCCTGCTGCTCACGGTCGGCGGACTGTTCGTCCTCACCCTGACCCTGCTGGCCTGGCCGCTGCGCCGGAAGCTCCCGGAACGTGTCGCGGTCGCGGACACCTATCTCGCCGTCGCCGACCTGCTCGCCGCCGCGGGCACCGACGCGTACGAGGACCGACGGCACGCCGTCACCCAGTCCCTCAACACGTCCTACGACCTGATCCTGGCCCGCCGGGCCCGCTACCACGGCCGCAGCAACGCCATGGTGCGGCTGCTCGCCCAGCTCAATGTCGTCATCCCGCTCGTCGAGGCGGCCCCCGCCGTCCATGTGCGCCGGTGCCCGCTCCCCGACGAGATCCCGGCGGCGGTACGCGAACTGGCAGCCGCCGTCGAGGAGAGCCGCACCGGCCGCCCCGAACTCACCCTGCCCGCACCGGACTCACCCGCCACCCGGGCCGTGGACAGCGCGCTGCGGCACGCGGCGGTCGTCGTGCACAAGGCCGACCCCGACCCGTACAACGTCGACGACCGGCTCGGCCGCCCGGCCGTGCTCGGGGTACGGATCCGGCGGGCCACCCGCGACGTGCTGCTCTCCGGGGCCTCCTGGCGCTACGGGCTGCGCCTGGCGCTGTGCATCGGCCTGGCCCAGGCGCTGACCTCGCTGATCCCGGTGCCGCGCTCCTACTGGGTCGCGCTGACCGTCACGTTCGTCCTCAAGCCGGACTTCGGCTCGGTGTTCTCGCGGGCCGTGCTGCGCTCGGTGGGCACCGCGGCCGGTCTCGTGGTCGCCGCGCCGGTGCTCGCCGCGGTGCCGGTCGGCTGGTGGGACGTGCCGGTGATGGTGGTGCTCGCCGCGCTGATCCCGGCGCTGACGGCGAAGGGCTACGCCTTCCAGACCGCGGCCATCACCCCGGTCATCCTGCTCCTGTCCGACCTGCTGAACCACCAGGGCTTCCACCTGGTCTGGCCGCGGTTCCTGGACAGCCTGATCGGCTGCGCGATCGTGCTGGTGGCGGGCTATCTGCTGTGGCCGGAGAGCTGGCACGTACGGATCGGCCACCGGCTCGCGGACGCGGTGACGGACATCGCCGACTACGTGGCGTACGCCTTCGAACCGGGTGGACCCGGCGACCGGGCGGAACGGGTGCGGGCCCGGCGCCGGATCTACCGCGATCTGTCGGTCGTACGTTCCGAGTTCCAGCGCGCCCTGACGGAGCCGCCCCCGGTCGGCACCCGCGCCGCCGCCTGGTGGCCGCTGGTCGTCGCGGTCGAACGCATCGTGGACGCGACGACGGCGGCCCGGGTCCGCGTCGACCACGGAGCAGCCGAGCCGCCGCCGGCGGAGGTCGCGGAGGTCCGGCGGCAGCTGCGGGAGCTGGCCGACGGGATCCGGGCGAGCGAGGTCCTGGTGGGGGTGCGCGCCGAACTCCCGGGCGACGAGGAGGGCGTACTGGCCCCGCTGCGCCAGGAGGTGGCGGCGGCACGGGCGATCGCCTCGCCCCAGCCGTAGCCACGGCCGCAGCCGCAGCCGTAGCCGCAGCCGTAGCCGCATGTCACCGCGTGGGACCGTCACCCCGTGATGCCTCACGGGCCGAGACCTCACGCGCCGAGGCCTCGCGCGCCGAGGGGCCGGCCCCGCGCAGCCGGTCCATCTCGCGCCGGTCCCGCTTCGTCGGCCGCCCCGCACCCCGGTCCCGGACCGGAACCTGGATCGCCGCCTCGCGCGGCGGCGGGGGCGGGCTGTTGTCGATGAAGCACTCCACCGCGACCGGAGGGCCGACCCTCTTCTTGACGATCTTCGACACCACCACGATCCGGTCACGGCCGGCGTGCCGGAGCCGTACCTCGTCGCCGACGCGCACCGCCTGGGCGGGCTTGGCGCGCTCACCGGCGACCTTCACATGACCCGCGCGACAGGCGGCAGCGGCCTGCGAACGGGTCTTCGTCAACCGGACCGACCAGATCCAGACGTCGACCCGAACGCTGCCCTCCGCCTGCGGCGCCTCACCGGAAACCATGTGTCCGACTCTAGGGCCTGTCATGGGGGTCGTGGAGGGCGCAGGGACCGCGGCGATCAGCCGAAGTCGCTGATCACTTCACTCATGTTGTAGCTGTACACCTCGCGCTTGCACGAGCCGCACTTGCTCGGCGCGTGCTCGCTGAGCGACCACAGCTGCGGCGCGAAGCCGTCACCGCGCCCGTGCGCGAGGTAGAGGTCCTCGGGCCCGAACGACGACTGAAGCGTCTTCGTGTTGCCGACGAGCTGGGACGTTCCGTCGACGGTGCCGGGCGTGGCCTGGAGCAGCCGGCCGTTGTCGTAGCCGTTGCTGCGGTGGAAGTACCACTTGCCCTCGTACCGCGTGACGCCCTGGATCTTGTGCCACAGGGCCTCGTTGCCGAACGTGGCTCCGGTCGGCAGACCGTAGGCCAGATCGGCGGAGGCGGCCGTGCCGGACGCGCCTTCGACGGCGGCGGTCAGCGCGGTCATCGGGTACGTACCCACGCGGCCGGGGCTCGTGCCGCCGTTGTTGGTGTTGCAGTACTCACCGAGCACCATGTGGTCGGTGTCGGTGCGGTCCAGCGAGATGTACGAGGCCTTCGGGCGGCCGGTGGCGTAGCACTGGTTCCCGCTGGTGGTCCCGCCGTTCTTCGCCGTGGTGAACTTCAGCGTGGCGACCTGCGGCATGACGTAGCGGTAGCCGTATCCGTACCAGACGTTGTTCTGCCGGCCGATCCGCTTCTGGTCCACGACGTTGCTGACCAGACCGTCCGGCGTGGGGTCGTCGACGTCGGCGTTGTTGTCCGGGTTGAGGTCCATGATCTTGCGCAGGTCGAAGACCCGCATGCCGTTGGCGGTGTCGGCGACGTACAGGTAGTTGCCGTACCAGACCATTCCACCGGCGTGGATGCCGTTCTGCGCGGCGCAGGCGGACGTCACCTCGGTGAGGCACTTGCCCTCGCGCGCGTGCAGCGCGTCGAAGGAGATGTGGTCCTTGGAGTTGATGTACGGCCAGACCAGCAGCACATGGCGGTACATCTTGGTCGCCTGGTTGAAGAAGCTGACCCGGATGCCCTTCTCGTTGCACGCGTCCGTCGACGGGCTCAGGAGGCAGTTGTCCTTGCCGGAGGCGTAGTCGCTACGGCCCGGGTTCTCCGCGTCGTAACCGGCCACGGCGATCGGCTCGGCATTGGACGTGCCCCAGTCCTCGTCCTCCTGCGCGTCCGAGACCCCGGTGATGGCCTGCGGCACCCACTCCGAGGAGACGGCGTCGTCGTGCTTCCAGCAGACGCGGTGGTTGACCGCCAGATCGGGGCCGTAGATGCCGGCGTCTCCGCAGGCACCCTCCCAGTCGGCGGGCCGATTGGCCTGCTCCATCAGCTCCGTGAGGCCCTGCTTGGGCAGTGCGTCGTCCAGCTTGGTGACGAGACCCGAGATGTCGGTGCCCTTCGCCAGCTTGAAGTCGGCGGCCCGTCCCGGGACGGGGGCGGCGGCCGCGGAGCGGCCCGGGGCGGCGGAAGCGGCCCCATTGCCCGCTGCGGCTCCTGTTCCGGTTCCGGTTCCGGCGAAGTCGTCCTGTTCGCCCTCGGATTCACTGTCGAAGCCGTCGTCGGGCATACCTTCGTTGCCCGGTACGGGGTCGTCGGCGGCCCGCGCCGCGGACGGCGGGGCGGACGCCGGAGCGGCGGCGGCGCCGGCTGCCGGAACGAGGCCGGAAAGCATCGCCCCTGCCGCGACGGCACAGGCGGCAAAACGTGTTCTACGGGATGGTTTTCCCATGAGGGAGCCCTTCTTGACAACGTGGGCGGACCACGGACAACGGTGTGCCTGACTTCGCGTCAGGCACACCGTTCGTTCACGTTAAGAGGCAACTCAGGACCTGGTGCGCACATTTGAACGACGTACATCAGGCCCGCACGGCATGCGCACAGGACTCGTTCAGGGATCGGTTCCGGCTCAGTTCCCACACGGGCGGGCCGCGCCACCGAAGGGCCGGATCCGGCCGCTAACCTTACGTATCCGCCCTGGCCAGGGATCAATTCCCGCAGGTCGGACATTTCTCGCACCCAACTCACGCGAAAGGCCTCGCCCATGGGCATTCGGAGCTTGCTGCGCAAGGTGTTCGGCCGTGACCGCGCGGAGCAGGACGCGCCGACGGCCACGGTCCCGCCCCAGACCGAGCGCACCGCGCCCGCGGAGTCGGAGCCGAAGTCGGTCAAGGAGACGGAGACGGCGGACGAGCCGGCCCCGAAGCTCGAAACCGCCCCGGCCACGAAGGCCTCGGTACCGGCCCCCGCCTCTCCCCGGTCCGCCGACGACAGCGGTCTGGCCTCGGACCTGGTGGCGGCCGCCTTCGACAAGCCGTCCCTCCCCACGGTCCCGTCGCAGGGTTCGGCCCGGAAGCCGGAGCCGAAGGCAGAGGCAAAGGAAGAGGCAAAGGCAAAGGAAGAGGCGGAAGCGACAGCGGAGCCGAAGGCGCCGAAGGCAGCGGAGCCGAAGGCAGCGGAGCCGAAGGCGGAGGCCGCAGAGGCGGCGGAGGCGGCGGAGGTGGCGGTCGTGGAGACGCCCGCCGAGGCGGAGCCGACCGTCGCGGAGGCGAAGGCGGAGCCCGAGCCGGTCAAGGCGGAGGCCGCGGCGGAGCCCGAGCCGGCAGCCGCGGAGCCGGAGCCGGCCAAGGCTGAGGCCCCGGCCAAGGCTGAGGCCGAAGCCCCCGCCGAAGCCGAAGCCAAGGTTGAACCGGTCAAGGTCGAAGCCGAAGCCGAGCCGGTCAAGGTCGAGGTCAAGGTCGAGGTCGAAGCCAAGGTTGAGGCCGAAGCCGAGCCCAAGCCCGAGCCGACCGAGGCCAAGGCCGAAGCCGAGCCCGAAGCCGAGCTCAAGATCGAACTCAAGGCCGAAGCCCCCACCAAGGCCGAAGCCGAGCCCGAAGCCGCACAGCCCGCCGAGCCCGAAGCCTCACAGCCCGCCGAGCCGGACGCACAGCCTGCCTCCGCCTCCACCGCCAAGCCCGCCGTCACCCTCGCCCGGGTGAAGTCGCGTGCTCCCGGGCTCGTCGACGCGTACAAGGCCGCCCAGGCCGGGCTGAAGACCCACGGGCTGACCGGGCTGCGGGCCACCGTGTACCTGGTCCTCGACCGCTCCGGCTCCATGCGGCCGTTCTACAAGGACGGCAGCGCCCAGCACCTGGGCGACCGCACCGTCGCACTCGCCGCGCACCTGGACGAGAACGCGACCGTCCCCGTCGTCTTCTTCTCGACGGACATCGACGGCACCGGCACGGTCGGCCTCGCCGACCACGAGGGCCGGATCGACGAGCTGAACGCGGGCCTCGGCCGCCTCGGCCGTACGAACTACCAGCGCGCCGTCGAAGAGGTCGTCGCGCACTACGAGAAGTCGGAGGCGACCGGCCCCGCCCTGGTGGTCTTCCAGACGGACGGCCCGCCGGACGCCAAGCAGGCCGCCAAGCAGGCGCTGGCCGACGCGGCACGGCTCCCGCTGTTCTTCCAGTTCGTCGCGTTCGGCGACGAGGACGCCAAGGGCTTCGACTTCCTGCGCAAGCTGGACGCCCCGAACGCCGGGTTCTTCCACGCGGGCCCCGCGCCCCGCGAGGTCGCGGACACCACGTTCTACCGCGAGGTCCTCGCCGCGCTCCCCGCGTGGATCGCGGCCCGCGACACCGCGGCCGGCGCCTGATCCACCGGCAGACGTACGGTCACGGCGAGCCCGCCCCCAGGGCCCGGCACCGCCGTGACCGTACCGCCGTGCGCGACGGCGATGGAGCGCACGATCGAGAGGCCGAGCCCCGACCCGCGCCCCATCCGGTCCTTGCCCTCACCCCGCCGGAACGGCTCGAACAGCCCGGGGATGTCCGCCGCGTCCACCACGGGCCCGGTGTTGCGGACCTCCAGCAGCGCCCCGCCGCCGGCCGTCACCAACGCCACGTCCACCGTCCCGCCCGGCACGTTGTACGTGACGGCGTTGGCCAGCAGATTCGCCACCAGCTGCGCGAGCAGCATCCGGTTCCCCCGCACCCTGCAGAAGTGGGTGTCGGCCTTCACGCCCGGGTGCCGGGCCGCCTCCTCCGCCACCACCTGCGCGAGGTCCACCGTCTCCCGCTCGCCCTCGGCGAGCCCGCGCTCGCTGCGGGCCAGGACCAGCAGCCCCTCGATGAGCCGCTCGCTGCGCCGGTTGTTGTCCAGAAGCGTCTGCCGGGTCCGTACGAGATCCTTCGGGGACGGGTCGTCCAGACCGATCTGGATCGCGGCGCGCTGGGTGGCGAGCGGGGTCCGCAGCTCGTGGGAGGCGTTGGCGATGAACCGCCGCTGGCTGTCGAAGGCCTTCTCCAGCCGGGCCAGCAGCGCGTCGAGCGTGTCGCCGAGCTCCTTCAGCTCGTCGTCCGGCCCGCTGGACGCGATCCGCTCGTGCAGATTGTGCTCGGAGAGCCGGCGCGCCTTCGCGGTCATGGCGTGGACGGGGCGCAGCACCCGCCCCGCGGTCCACCAGCCCACACCGACCGCGCAGGCCGTCATGACGAGCAGCGAGGCCGCGGACCAGATGAGCAGCTGATGCCCGGCCGCGTCGCTGACATGGTCGGTGAGGTCGTACACGGTGGGCGGGCCGAGACTGCGCCGGGTGACCAGCGGGCCGTTCACCGCGTAACCGGGCTGGACGACCGCGGCCGTGCGGGCGATGTCACGCGCCTGGGAGTCCGTACCGGCGCGGGAGGCGAGGTTGACGGTGGCGAGCAGCGCCGTGCCGAGGACCAGGAACACTCCGCCGTACACGAGCGCGATCCGGGTTCGGATCCTGGAGTGCGGCACCTGCGCGAGGCGCCTCACAGCGCGTACCCCACACCCTGCACCGTACGGATCAGCGCCGGTTCGCCGAGCTTCCCGCGGAGCTTGCTCATGCAGACGCGGACGGCGCCGGTGAAGGGATCGGCGTTGGCGTCCCAGGCCCGCTCCAGCAGCTCCTCGGCGCTGACGGTCCCGCCGTCGGCCTCCAGCAGCAGCTGGAGCACGGTGAACTCCTTCGGCGAGAGGTCCAGCTCCCGCCCGTCCCGCGCGGCGGTGCGCCGTACGGTGTCGAGCCGGATGCCGTGCCGTTCCAGCTGCGGGGGCACGGGGCGGGCGCTGCGCCGCCGCAGCGCCCGTACCCGCGACACCAGCTCGGGGAACTCGAAGGGTTTGCCCAGGTAGTCGTCGGCGCCGAGGTCGAGTCCGGCGACCCGGTCCTCCATGGAGCCGGCGGCGGTGAGCATCAGGATCCTGGTCCGGGAGCCGGAGGCGACGAGGCCGCGCGCCACGTCGTCGCCGTGCACCCGCGGCAGGTCGCGGTCGAGGACGACGACGTCGTAGTCGTGCAGCCCCAGATAGGCGAGGGCGGCGTCACCGCTGTACACCGTGTCGACGGCGAACCCGGCCCGCCGCAGCCCGGTGGCGACCAGCTCCGCCAGGATTTCCTCGTCCTCGGCGACCAGTACCCGCATCGTGATGTCCCCTGCCTCGTACACGCGTGTCCACTCCCTCCCAGGATGCGTCTTTGTTACGGGAAGGGATGTTTCGCAAAGGTCTCCACGGCCGTGGCGGGGTTTATCGGTGTGAGTTGATCTCCCGCAGGCCGTTAGGATTTCGACCATGGCGGCCACTGGATCCGAGAAGCAAGGGGGCGACGGCGTGAAGAGTTTCTACGTATCGACCCCCATCTACTACGTCAACGACGCTCCTCACCTGGGCCACGCCTACACGACCGTCGCAGGCGACGTGCTCACGCGCTGGCACCGCCAGCGCGGCGAGAAGGTGTGGTACCTCACCGGCACGGACGAGCACGGTCAGAAGATCATGCGCACTGCCGAGGCGAACGACGTCACGCCCCAGGAATGGTGCGACAAGCTCGTCGAGGAGGCATGGAAGCCCCTCTGGGAGCACCTGAACATCGCGAACGACGACTTCATCCGTACGACGGAGAAGCGGCACACCGACCGGGTGCAGGAGTTCGTGCAGGACCTGTACGACAAGGGCGAGATCTACAAGGGCGGCTACGAGGGCCCGTACTGCGTGGGCTGCGAGGAGTACAAGCTCCCCGGCGACCTGGTGGAGGGCGAGGACGGCGTCAAGCTGTGCCCGATCCACAAGAAGCCGGTGGAGATCCTCAAGGAGGAGAACTACTTCTTCAAGCTGAGCGCCTACGGCCCGAAGCTGATGGAGTTCTACGCGAACAACCCGGGCTTCATCCAGCCCGAGTCCGCCCGCAACGAGGTCGTGAACTTCGTCAAGCAGGGCCTTCAGGACCTCTCCATCTCCCGCTCGACCTTCGACTGGGGCGTCCCGGTGCCGTGGGACGAGAAGCACGTCATCTACGTGTGGGTCGACGCCCTGCTGAACTACGCCACGGCGGTCGGCTACGGCGCCAACCAGGAGAAGTTCGACGGGACCTTCCCCGCGAACGTGCACCTGGTGGGCAAGGACATCCTCCGCTTCCACGCGGTGATCTGGCCCGCGATGCTGATGGCGCAGGGTCTGCCGCTGCCGGGCCGGGTCGCGGCCAACGGCTGGCTGATGGTCGGCGGCGAGAAGATGTCGAAGTCGAACCTGACGGGCATCAAGCCGCAGGACCTGACCTCGCACTTCGGCGTGGACGCGTACCGCTGGTACTTCCTGCGCGCCATCGCGTTCGGCAGCGACGGCTCGTTCTCCTGGGAGGACTTCTCGGCCCGCTACACCTCCGAGCTCGCCAACGACTACGGCAACCTCGCCTCGCGCGTCGCGGCCATGGTCGGCAAGTACTTCGGCGGGGCGCTCCCGGAGGCCACCGCGCCGGGTGAGGCCGAGCAGGCGGTCCAGGAGGGTCTGGCGAAGGCCGTCGCCGCGGCCGACGAGAAGATCGGCGAGGAGCTGGACTTCCAGGCCGGCATCCTGGCGATCTTCGACTTCGTGAAGCAGGTCAACGGCTACATCACGGAGCAGGAGCCCTGGAAGGTCGCCAAGGACACCTCCCCCGAGGGCCAGGCCCGCCTCGCGACGATCCTCTACACGGCCGCCGAGTCGCTGCGCGGTGTCGCGGTCCTGCTCAACGCCGTGATGCCGGAGACCTCGCAGAAGCTGTGGGAGTCCCTGGGCGCCGAGGAGTCCCTGGGCGCCCTGGCCGACCAGCGCGTCCAGGACGCGGGCAGCTGGGGCCGGCTCCCGGCGGGCGCGACGGTGACGAAGGGCGCGGTGCTCTTCCCGCGCCTGGAGGAGAAGCCGGCGTAAGCGGCTTCGACGTACGTACGTCGAAGGGCGGGACCGCGTGTCGGTCCCGCCCTTCGACGTACCCGGCTCCTGGTCAGCGGACCCAGTTCTTCAGCGGTTCGGTGTCCAGCTCGACGCCCACCGGGTCGGGCAGCTCGACGGTCTTCCCGTACGGCACCGTCACCACCTGCTCGTACCGCACACCGTCCGGCTGCGAGTGGACCTTGACCTCGCAGGTTTCGCGGTCGATCAGCAGATAGACGGGGATACCGGTCTCGGCGTAGGCGCGCGGCTTCTCGACGCGGTCCCGGCGGTCGGTGTCCTCGTCGTACGAGGTGACCTCGACGACCATCAGGACGCCGTCGGGGCTGGCCCATTCGCCCTGGCCGACGAAGGTGCCGCTGCGAGCGAGCGCCCCGTCGGGCCGGGCGTTGCCCCTCCGATATGTCTCGATACGCAGCCCTTGCTCGGCGTAGAGCCAGCGGCCAGGATCAGCCTGCATGCACTGCCGGGTGAGCCACTCGATGATCCGCCCGTGATCCCCGTCCGGCACAGCCTTGACCCCCATTTTCCCGTTCACGAATTCCAGACGCAGCGCTTCTTCGGCGCGTATGGCGTGACGGGCGAGGTCCTCGAAGATCTCCTGTGTCAGCACACCCTCGTCAACCATGGTCATCACTGCCTACTGGTACGGAAACGGGCCGCCTCCAGCGTACGGTCCCGCCTGCCGGCCCGTATCCCGTTCACCGCTCCAGTGCCTCCGCGTCGCCCATCACCACGACCGGGTTCTTCGCCGGGTCGAGGGTGCTCAGGAGTTCCCGCATCCGGTCCAGGGGCAGCGAGATGCAGCCCTGGGTCGGGCCGCCGTGGTCGACGTGGATCCAGATGCCGCCGCCGCGTTCCCGACCGAGCGGGCGTTCGTGGTCGAGGGGGGTGACGCCGGGGGTCCGGTTGTAGTCGATGGCGACGACGTAGTCGAAGGACCCTTCGAGCGGCTCCCCGTCGAAGCCCTCGCCGCTCGCCACGAACGCCGGGTTCCGGTCATAGGGGAAGGCCGTCTCGGGAGGCTCGAACAGGCCGCCCGCGTAGGTCAGCCCGTAGACCCCGACCGGGGTGCGGAGATCGTTCTCCCAGTGCTCGTCGGTCCAGCCGTTCAGCGCGTTGTGGGCCGGCCAGCGGGACGTGACGGGCAGCCAGCCCAGGGCCGGGTTGTCGCGGGTGTAGAGGACCGCGGTGGACAGGCTGGAGTCGTAGTCGTCGCCGGTGACGACGAAGACCTGTTTGGAGGACGCCGGGATCCCGGCCCGGGTCCTCGGCCCGAGCGCGGGGATCTCGCGCGGCCGGACGACCGGCGCGCGCGGCGCCGGCGCGGCCCGTTTCCGTGCCCCTTCGGCGGGCGGGCCCGCGACACCGGCGGTGGCCGTGGCGCCCGCCCGGGCGGCGGGGTCCTTGTGGGCGGAGTTCCCGGAGGTGTCGCCGCACGCGGTGAGCAGCAGCAGCGCGGCGGCACAGGCACCGACAGGGAGGGCGTACGGGGGACGCCGGAGGGCCGACGGGCGGGACACGGACACAGGAACTCCTCAGCGCTGGCGGGGTGACGGCAGCACGGGCGAGCTCCCCGTCACGCCTCTTGCCGCCGAACCCAGTTAACGCCGCGTCGCGCGAGCGCGAATCCGTACGGGGGCCATACGGCTGTACCGACCGCGGGACGCGCGCCGGGCGGGCCCGGAACCCTTTCGTGCGTGCAGGTTCCGGGCTCGCCGCTCCGTGGGGGGAGCGGAGGTCTGAGTACCGGTCAGAGGTCCGTGCCGTCGTGCGTCTCGTCCGGGTCCACTCCCATCGTGATCGAGCCGACGACGCCCCGGGCCATCCGGCCCTTGCGGTACGAGAGCTTCATCAGCCCGCCCGTGACCCCGCTCCCGTCGTAGATGGTGTCCTCCGTGAGGGTGGTTCGGGTGGTCGTGCTGGTCGAGTACGGCTCGGACTTCGCCGATTCGAGGACCGCGGACTCGGCGAAGAAGAACTGCCCGGTGTGGCAGGTGTGCCCGCCCTCGTAGCCGGCGTCGGTCATCTTCCCGCCGACGTGCACCTTCGTGTGGATGTGCACGCAGCGCCCCTGGTACCAGCCCGGGAAGACGGTCCGGAACTCCACGTACCCGTGCTTGTCGGTGAGCTGGGTGCCCCTCAGGTACCGCTCGTCGTCGGTGGGCTCGCTGTGCCCGCCGCCCCCGCCTCCGGGTCCGCCGGACGGGGGAGCCCCGGTGGGGGTTCCGGTGGGGGCGTCGGTGGGGGCGCCGCTCGGCGGGGTGCCGCCACCGCCGGGGCCACCGCCGCCGGGGCCACCGGAGCTCATGGCCTCGTACCCGGAGTAGATCCCCAGGGCGTCGCAGTGCCAGATGTCCACGGCCGCGTTGCGCAGGGGCTTGCAGGTGTCGGAGTCGATCACCTTGAGCCGGAGGGTCAGCGGGATGCCCTCCTTGTCCTCGGTGATGTCCTTCCGGAACTTGTCGGCGTCGATGTAGTACGGCCCCTCGGTGGTCTCCGAGGTGAGCCGGTAGCACGCCTCGCCCTGTCCACCGGGCTTCCTCGCGGCGGACGTGTCGTCGTCGGCGGAGGCGTTGGCGACGGCACCGGTCCCGATCCCGGCGGCGACGATCGCGGCACCTCCGGCGATCACCATCCTGCGACGGGACAGGTTCTTCTTGTGTGCGGGCCCTTGAGTCTCTGTCATGAACGTCGAGGCTAGAGACGGAAGTTGAGAGGCAGATGGGTGTGAGCTGTGCGTTGCTGTGAGGTGCGGGCGGGCCGGGGCTGCTCCGGGGCCAGCTCCTCCTGGATCTTCGCCGGTTCCGCTGTCCCGGGGGCGGGAACCCAGTA
>NZ_JBEZLL010000017.1:0-194664 GCF_040652135.1 Streptomyces sp. NPDC048295 | reverse complement strand
ACCGGCCGCATGACCCTCCTCGACGTCCACACCGCCGACGACACCGACGAGACCGACGCACTCCGCCTCGCCGGCGCCCTGGAGCACTCCTCCGAGCACCCCATCGCCCAGGCCGTCGCCACCGGAGCCGCCGAACGCACCGCCGCCCCCCTGCCCACCCCCGAGGACTTCGCCAACGTCCCCGGCCTCGGCGTCCAGGGCATCGTCGAGGGCCACGCCGTCCTCGTCGGCCGCGAACAGCTCCTCGCCCAGTGGGAGATCCACCTCCCGGTGGAGCTGGCCCGGCGCAAGGCCGAGGCCGAAGCCGCCGGCCGGACCGCCATCGCCGTCGCCTGGGACGGCCAGGCACGAGCCGTACTCGAAGTCGCCGACGCGGTGAAGGACACCAGCGCGGAGGCCATCGAGCGACTGCGGGGCCTGGGCCTCACCCCGATCCTGCTGACCGGCGACAACCGGGCGGTGGCCGAGTCGGTCGCGGCCGAGGTCGGGATCGAGAAGGTGTACGCGGAGGTCATGCCTCAGGACAAGGTCGACGTCGTCAAGGAGCTCCAGGCACAGGGCCGCTCGGTCGCCATGGTCGGCGACGGGGTCAACGACGCCGCCGCCCTCGCCCAGGCCGATCTGGGCCTGGCGATGGGGACCGGCACGGACGCCGCGATCGAGGCCGGCGACCTGACGCTGGTGCGCGGGGACCTGCGGGCCGCCGCGGACGCCATCCGGCTGTCGCGCAAGACCCTCGGCACCATCCGTACGAACCTGTTCTGGGCCTTCGCCTACAACGTGGCCGCTCTGCCGCTCGCCGCGGCCGGGCTGCTCAACCCGATGATCGCGGGCGCCGCGATGGCGTTCTCCTCGGTCTTCGTGGTCGGCAACTCGCTGCGGCTGCGGGGGTTCAGGGCGGCGGCGTAGGACCCGGCCCCCACCCCGACCGCACGAACCGCACCCGGGTTCCCGGCACCGCCTGTGCCGCGCCCGCGAGTGCGGTTTCGTGCACGACGCCGACGACCGGGTAGCCCCCGGTCGTCGGATGGTCGTTGAGGAAGACCACCGGCCGCCCGTCCGGCGGCACCTGGACCGCGCCGAGCACCATCCCCTCGCTGGGCAGCTCGCCCTCGCGGGCGCGGGCCAGGGCCGGGCCCCGGGTGCGCAGGCCGATCCGGTTGCTGTCCGGCGAGACGCGGTACACGGCCGTGGTGAGCGTGTGCAGCGCCTCCTCGGTGAACCAGGCGTGGCGGGGGCCGAGGCTCAGCGGGAGCACCAGTTCGGCGGGGATGCCCGGCCAGGGCACGGCGTCGGCGCCCCGGGGGCTCGACGGCTCCGGGCCCAGCGGCAGTACGTCCCCGTCGCGCAGCGGCGCCGGACCGAGTCCGGAGAGCAGGTCCGCTGACCTGCTGCCGAGCACCGGCTCCGGTGTCAGGCCACCCGCGAACGCCAGGTAGCTGCGCAGGCCGTACGCCGCCGGCCCCGCGTCCAGCACCGCGCCCGCCGGTACGCGCACCGCCGCGCCCCACGCCACCGGCCGCCCGTCCACCGTCACCCGGCAGGGCGCACCGCCGACGACCACGCGCACCGCGCGGTCCGGGCGGACCGCGCAGCCGGTGGCGGTGGTCTCCAGGACCGCCGCGGCGACCGGGTTGCCGGCCAGCCGGTTGGCGAGCCGGGCGGCCGGTGCGTCGAGGGCGCCCGCCCGTCCGACCCCCAGGTGCGCCAGACCGGCCCGGCCCCCGTCCTGCGCTGTGGTCAGGGCCCCGGCCCTGACCACCTCGACCGCCCCCGTCACCGCCCCACCGCCACGAACCGCACACGCGCCCCCGGCCCCAGCAGTGCGGCCGGTTCGCGGTGCGGGTCCCACAGCGGGCCGGGGTCGGGCATCCGGCCGATGAGCTGCCAGCCGCCGGGGGACGGGCGCGGATACACCCCGGTGTACGGGCCTGCCAGCGCCACCGCGCCCGCCGGGACCCGGGTCCGCGGCGTGGCCCGCCGGGGCAGGTGGAGACGGTCCGGCAGACCGGTCAGATAGCCGAAGCCCGGGGCGAACCCGCAGAAGGCGACCCGGAACTCGGTTCGGGCGTGGATGCGGGGCACCTCGGCGGCGGTCACCCCCCAGGCCTCGGCGACATCGGCCAGGTCCGGTCCGTCGTAGACGACCGGGAGCTCCACCGCCTCGCCCGTGTCGCGCCGCGGCGGTGGTGCGGGCCAGGACCGCAGTTCCTCGGCGAGCGCGGCGCCGCCCCGCGCGATGCCGTCGAGCAGCACCGTCCGCTCGCCGGGCACGATCTCGCGTACGTCCGGCAGTTCGCCCGCCGCGCGGCGCCGCAGCACCTCCGCGTGGAAGGCCTCCGTGTCCTCCCGGCTGCCCAGTTCGACCAGGAGCGCCCGGGGCCCGGCGGGCAGCACGACCGGCGGCCGGCCGGTGAGGTGCCCCGTACTCATGCGAACGCCCGTACCGCGACGCCCGCCTCTTCCAGCGCGGCCCGTACCCGCCGGGCGAGCGCCGCCGCTCCGGGGGTGTCGCCGTGGACGCACAACGACCGGGCCACGACGGTGGTCCGGCCGCCGTCGGCCCCGGTCACGCACCGGTCCACCGCGAAGCCGACACCGCGGCGCACGACCTCGTCCGCGTCGTGCACCACCGCGCCGGGCTCGCCGCGCGGTACGAGCGTGCCCTGCGGGGTGTACGCGCGGTCGGCGAAGGCCTCCGCGACGGCGGCCAGGCCCGCTTCCCCGGCCCGTGCGAGCAGCCGGGAGCCGGGCAGCCCGAGGACCGCCAGGTCCCCGCCGGCCAGCCGGACGCCCTCGATCACGGCGGCGGCCTGCTCGTCGTCGCGGACCGTGCGGTTGTAGAGCGCGCCGTGCGGTTTGACGTACGAGACCCGGGAACCGGCCGCCTCCGCGAACACCCGCAACGCACCGATCTGGTAGGCGACTTCGGCGGCGAGTTCGGCGGCCGGTACGTCCATGGCGCGGCGCCCGAAGCCCGCCAGGTCGTGGTACGAGACCTGTGCGCCGATGCGTACGCCCCGGGCTGCCGCGGTGTCGCAGACCCGCCGCATCACCGAGGCGTCCCCCGCGTGGAAGCCGCACGCCACATTGGCACTGGTCACGGACGCGAGCAGCGCTTCGTCGTCGGTGAGGGTCCAGCGCCCGAAGCCCTCGCCGAGATCCGCGTTGAGGTCCATGGCCACGGCCGGACCCGGCCCGTCCGCCGGCCCCGGGCCGTCCGCCCGGCCCGTCAGGTTCGTCAGATTCGTCACGGGCGCACGTTAGCGCGGGCCTTCGGCCCGTGCCCCGCGGCGAACGGCCCCACCCTCTAACCTCGGAGCATGGACGACACGGCTCAGGCCCATCCCGGCGGCGCGGACGACGGACTCCTGCACCGCCGCTGGCACGACTGCCTGGTCGCCGTCCGGGGCGGGGCCGACGGGCCCGATCCGGCGCCGTACGCCGCCGACCTGCTGGCGCGCTGGGCCGAGCCGCAGCGGCGGTACCACACGACCGCGCACCTGGTCGCGGTGCTCGATCACATCGACACGCTCGCCGGGTACGCGGCCGACCCCGACGCGGTACGCCTCGCCGCCTGGTTCCACGACGCGGTGTACCGGCCGGACCGGTCCGAGAACGAGGAGCGCAGCGCCGCGCTGGCCCGGCGTGCCCTCCCGGAGGCCGGGGTGCCGGACGGTGTCACGGCCGAGGTGGCCCGTCTGGTGCGGCTGACGGTCACCCACGACCCGGCGGACGGCGATGCCGACGGCGAGGTGCTCTGCGACGCGGATCTGGCCATTCTCGCGGCGCCCCCGAGGCAGTACGCGGCGTACGCGGCACAGGTGCGCGAGGAGTACGGCTTCGTGCCCGACGACGCGTTCCGGGAGGGGCGGGCCACGGTGCTGCGCCAGCTGCTCGCGCTGCCGAGGCTGTTCCGTACGCCGTACGGGACGGAGCACTGGGAGCCGCGGGCGCGGAAGAATCTGCTGACCGAACTGGAGCTGCTCGGCCACTGACCCGCGGCCGCGGGGGAATGCCGGGGCCGGGGCCGCTGTTGGCAGCTGTCATGCCCGACTCTGCCGTTCGTTCCTCTCGCATGCCCCTGGCCGTATACATCCTGGGTCTCTCGGTCTTCGCCCTGGGAACCAGCGAATTCATGCTCTCCGGGCTGTTGCCGCCCATCGCCGACGACATGAACGTGTCGATCCCCCGTGCCGGACTCCTCATATCCGCCTTCGCGATCGGCATGGTGGTCGGCGCCCCGCTGCTCGCCGTGGCGACGCTCCGGCTGCCGCGCCGCACCACGCTGATCGCCCTGATCTCCGTCTTCGGTCTCGGTCAGGTGGCGGGCGCGCTGGCCCCGACGTACGAGGTGCTCTTCGCGTCCCGGGTGGTGAGCGCGTTCGCCTGTGCCGGGTTCTGGGCGGTGGGGGCGGCGGTCGCCATCGCGATGGTGCCGGTGAACGCGCGGGCCCGCGCGATGGCCGTGATGATCGGTGGTCTGTCGATCGCCAATGTGCTGGGCGTGCCCCTGGGGGCGTTCCTCGGTGAGCACCTCGGCTGGCGGTCGGCGTTCTGGGCCGTGGGCGCGGCGTCCGCCGTGGCACTGGTCGGGGTGGCGACGCTGATTCCGCGCATTCCGCTGCCGGAGCGGAAGCCGCGGCTCAAGCAGGAGATGAGCATCTACCGGGACCGGCAGGTGTGGCTGTCGATCGTGATCACGGCGCTCGCCGCGGGCGGCGTCTTCTGCGCGTTCAGCTATCTCGCCCCGCTGCTGACGGATGTCGCCGGGCTGGACTCGGGCTGGGTGCCGACGGTGCTCGCGCTCTTCGGGATCGGTGCGCTGGTCGGTACGACGATCGGCGGGCGGGTCGCCGACGCGCATCTCTTCGGGGTGCTGATGAGCGGTATCGCGGCCTCGACGGTCTTCCTGGTCGCACTGGCGCTGTTCGCGTCGAACCAGGTCGCGGCGGTCGGGCTCTCGTTCCTGCTGGGCCTGTCGGCGTTCTACACGGCCCCGGCGCTGAACGCCCGGATGTTCAATGTCGCGGGCGCCGCCCCGACGCTGGCCGGTGCGACGACGACGGCCGCGTTCAACCTGGGCAACACGGGCGGCCCGTGGCTGGGCGGCACGGTGATCGACGCGGACTTCGGTTTCGCGGCGACCGCGTGGGCCGGTGCGGCGATGACGGTGCTGGCACTGGTGGCCGTGGTGTTCTCGCTGCGGCTCCAGCGCGGCCGCGGCTCGTCGTCCCGGCTGGTGACGGGCGCCCCGGCCGCCGCGTCGCAGGACGCGGCCCGGGAGTGCGCGCCCTCGACGACCGCCTGAGCGGTCTCAGCCCGGTGCGGGCCGCCCCTTGGGCCGCCGCAGCCCCGCCTGGGTGATCCGGCGGACGAGCTCCTTCGAGCCGATCTGCCGGGCCCCGGCCCGCACCGCGTCCGCGTACCGGGTCTCCGGTACGTCGTAGTGGTCCCGCTCGAAGGCGCGCGGCGGGCAGCCGATGGACGCCGCGAAGGCGTGCAGCTCCTCGAAGGAGACATCGCTGACCAGGTGCGACCAGAGCCGCCCGTGCCCCGGCCACTCGGGCGGGTCGATGTAGAGGGTCACCGCCGCAGTATCCCGCTCAGCGAACCGACCGGCGCCACGGCCACGGCGGCCTTGGTGCACACCCAGTGCGGGTCGGGGCCCAGTTCGGGTTCGACGTCGAGGGCGTGCGGGTCGCCCGCGTCACAGACCGGGCAGAGCGGCCATCGCCCGTACCGTTCGAGCAGTGCGTCCTGGACGTCCTGGGCGACGAGTCCGACCACGAACGCGGCACCGTCCGGCCACTGCTCGACCCACCAGCGCCGGTGCGTCACCGCGTCCTCGACCAGCGAGACGATCCCGGCCTCGGCGACGTCACCTGCGGCGAGATCGGCCATGACCAGCGCGCGGGCCGTGTGCAACGCCTGTTCCAGGGGGTTCATCTCCATGGGCCCATTGTCACCCCGGCCGCGAACCCGCCTCGCGCGCCCGCCGCACCCCTTTCCGCACTGTCGGAGGCATCGGGGACAGCGGCCCAGGACCCGGGGACCGGGGCTCCGGGGAGGCAGGGACCAAAGGGGGGGTTGACGGGCAACACGGTTGAAAATATCTTTCAAAGGTGACCCATGACCTGAAGGAAAGTTTCAGCGCTGATTCCCCGCCCGCCCCGGCGGCCCTCGCGGCCAAGGTGCGCACGCTCGCGCCTTCGATGACCCGTTCCATGCAGCGCGTCGCCGAGGCCGTGGCCGGTGACCCGGCCGGCTGCGCTGCCCTCACGGTCACCGGTCTCGCCGAACTCACCGGCACCAGCGAGGCGACCGTCGTCCGCACCGCCCGCCTCCTCGGCTACCCCGGCTACCGCGATCTGCGCCTGGCCCTCGCCGGGCTCGCGGCGCACCAGCAGTCCGGCCGGGCCCCCTCCGTCACCGCCGACATAGCGGTCGACGACCCGATCGCCGACGTGGTCGCCAAGCTGGCCTACGACGAGCAGCAGACCCTCGCCGACACGGCCGCGGGGCTCGACACCGTCCAGCTCGGTGCCGCCGTGGCCGCCGCCGCCACCGCCCGGCGGATCGACATCTACGGCGTGGGCGCCTCCTCCCTCGTCGGCCAGGACCTCGCGCAGAAGCTGGCCCGGATCGGCCTGATCGCGCACTCCCACACGGACCCGCACCTCGCGGTGACCAACGCCGTGCAGCTCCGCTCCGGCGACGTGGCCATCGCGATCACGCACTCCGGCTCCACGGTCGACGTCATGGAGCCGCTGCGGGTCGCCTTCGACCGCGGCGCGACGACCGTCGCGATCACCGGCCGCCCCGACGGCCCCGTCACGCAGTACGCCGACCACGTACTGACCACGTCCACCGCCCGGGAGAGCGAGCTGCGGCCCGCCGCCATGTCGAGCCGCACGAGCCAGCTCCTCGTGGTCGACTGCCTGTTCATAGGCGTCGCGCAGCGCACGTACGAGACGGCCGCACCCGCCCTCGCCGCCTCCTACGAGGCGCTGGCCCACCGCCACACCCCGCGCCCGCGCTGACCGGCCCAACGATCCGCGAACCCCCCGCACCCGCTGAACCGTACGAGACCGAGAAAGCAGAGCCGCCCTCCATGACCTCCACCACCGACGCCGACCCCACCGCCTCCGACGGCTACGGCGAACTGCGCGCCCAGCTCGCGACGCTCACCACCGAGGCGTTCCGGCCCGAGCTCGCCGAGATCGACCGGCTCGGCACGCTGGAAATCGCCCGCATCATGAACGGCGAGGACCAGTCCGTCCCGGCCGCCGTCGGCGCCCGGCTGCCCGAGATAGCCGCCGCCATCGACGGCACCGCGGAACGCATGGCCCGCGGCGGCCGGCTGATCTACGCGGGCGCGGGCACCGCAGGCCGGCTCGGCGTGCTCGACGCCAGCGAGTGCCCGCCCACCTTCAACACCGACCCCTCCGAGGTCGTCGGCCTGATCGCGGGCGGCCCGACCGCCATGGTCAAGGCCGTCGAGGGCGCCGAGGACAGCAAGGAGCTGGCCGCCGCCGACCTCGACGCGCTGGAGCTCACCGCCGACGACACCGTGGTCGGCATCTCCGCCTCCGGCCGTACGCCGTACGCGATCGGCGCCGTCGAGCACGCCCGCCGCAAGGGCGCGCTGACCATCGGGCTGTCCTGCAACGCGGACTCCGCGCTGGGCGCCGCGGCGGAGCACGGCATCGAGGTCGTCGTCGGCCCGGAGCTGCTCACCGGCTCCACCCGGCTCAAGGCGGGCACGGCCCAGAAGCTCGTCCTCAACATGATCTCGACGATCACGATGATCCGGCTCGGCAAGACGTACGGGAATCTGATGGTCGACGTCCGCGCCTCCAACGAGAAGCTGCGGGCCCGCTCCCGCCGGATCGTCTCGCTCGCCACCGGGGCGTCCGACGAGGAGATCGAGGCCGCGCTCGCCGCGACCGACGGCGAGGTGAAGAACGCCATCCTCACCATCCTCGGCCAGGTCGACGGCCCCACCGCCGCCACCCTGCTGACCGCGTCCGACGGCCACCTCCGCGCTGCCCTCGCCGCCGCCCCCCGCACCACCTGACCCACCTGCACCACCCCCGCACCCCCGCACAGCAAGGCCCCAAGCACCATGGCAACAGAAGACAAGAACCGCGCCACCGCCGCCGCGATCCTTCCGCTCGTCGGTGGCGCAGCGAACGTCAGCTCCATCGCCCACTGCATGACCCGGCTCCGGCTGGGTCTGCACGACCGCTCGCTCGTCGACGACGAGGCCCTGAAGGCGGTCCCCGCCGTCATGGGCGTGGTCGAGGACGACACGTACCAGATCGTCCTCGGCCCCGGCACCGTCGCCCGGGTCACGCCGGAGTTCGAGCAGCTGGTCGAGGAGGGCCGGGCAGCGACCCCCGAACCGGGCGAAGCCGCGCCCTCCGCCTCGGCGGACGAACTGGCCGCCCAGGGTGCCGCGATGAAGGCGGCACGCAAGGCGAAGAACGCCACCCCGTTCAAGCTGTTCCTGCGCAGGATCGCGAACATCTTCGTCCCGCTGATCCCGGCGCTCATCGGCTGCGGCATCATCGCCGGCCTCAACGGCCTGCTGGTGAACCTGGGCTGGCTGACCTCGGTCACCCCCGCCCTGGCCGCGATGGCGTCCGGCTTCATGGCGCTGATCGCCGTGTTCGTCGGCTACAACGCGGCGAAGGAGTTCGGCGGTACGCCGATCCTGGGCGGTGCGGTCGCCGCGATCATCGTCTTCCCGGGGGTCGCGAACATCGAGGCGTTCGGCCAGAAGCTCTCCCCCGGGCAGGGCGGCGTGCTGGGCGCGCTCGGTGCGGCGGTGCTCGCGGTGTACGTGGAGAAGTGGTGCCGGCGCTGGGTGCCCGAGGCACTCGACGTACTGCTCACCCCGACGCTCACGGTCCTGGTCTCCGGCCTGGTGACGATCTTCGGCCTGATGTACGTGGCCGGTGAGGTCTCCACCGCCATCGGCACGTTCGCCGACTGGCTGCTCTCCAACGGCGGCGCGGGCGCGGGCTTCGTGCTCGGCGGCCTCTTCCTGCCCCTGGTGATGCTGGGGCTGCACCAGGCGCTCATCCCGATCCACACCACCCTCATCGAGCAGCAGGGCTACACCGTGCTGCTCCCGATCCTCGCGATGGCGGGCGCCGGCCAGGTCGGCGCGGCCGCGGCGGTCTACTTCCGCCTCCCGCGCAACGAGTCGATCCGCCGCACCATCAAGTCCGCCCTCCCGGCCGGCCTGCTGGGCGTCGGCGAGCCCCTGATCTACGGCGTCAGCCTCCCGCTCGGCCGCCCGTTCATCACGGCGTGCGTGGGCGGCGCGTTCGGCGGCGGCTTCATCGGCCTGTTCAACCAGCTCGGCGACAAGGTCGGCTCCACGGCCATCGGCCCGTCCGGCTGGGCGCTGTTCCCCCTCCTCGACGGCAACCACGGCCTGGGCACCACGGCCGCGATCTACGCGGGCGGCCTGCTGGTCGGCTACCTCACCGGGTTCCTCGCGACGTACTTCTTCGGCTTCGGCAAGGACCTGCTGGCGGAGTTCGACGTCGCGCAGGAACCGGCCGAATCCACGGTCGCGGCAACGGGCGGCCCGACGTCCCCGACGACCGGCCCCGACAGCCCGACGAAGGAACCGGCCGGGGTCTGACCCCGGGCACCCGGACAGGGGCGAGGGCGGCACCCGGCGTCGGGTGCCGCCCTCGCCCGTGTCCGCTCAGACCGGGAACTCATCCGTGAGGAGCGTCGTACCGAACGGCTCCGGCAGGACCAGCGGCTTCCCGAACGGCACCGGGTCGGAGTGCTTGTACGTCCCGTCCTCGTTGGGCTCCGTGAACGGGGTGGCCATCGCCCCACGTGTGTCGAACCGGTCGATCAGCAGATACATCGGCACGCCCGCGCGGGCATAGGCGCGGTACTTCTTCGTCCGGTCGTCCCGGGCGTTGCCCTTCGAGGTGACTTCGACGATGAGCAGCGCTTCCGCCGCGTCCATCGGGTCGTCGACCTCGGGGTCGGCGGTGTCGATGAGCTCCGAGGGCATGACCACCAGATCAGGCACATAGAGCTTGCCGAGCGCGGCCACGTGGATACCGAGGGTCTGGTAGATCTCCAGCTCTTCGGGCAAATCTCCGTAAAGCCTGCGCTGCGCTTCGGCCGCGATGCCGTGGTGATGCGCATGAGGCGGAGGTACCAGGACGATCCGCTCTTCGTCGATCTCGGCACGCCACCCCTCGGGCACGTCCAGTTCCCGCCATGTCCGCAGCAGGTAGTCCCACAGGCGGCCCCCGGCCGCCCGGCCGTTCCCGGCCATCGCGGCAGTCATCGCGAGTCCCTTCTCCTGTGGCCTGCCGAAGGAGCGTAGATCGACGGTTCCGCGGCGGTTCGCCGCTCCGATCAGCCGTCCCACGATCGTGTGACGCATGCGGTGACCGGCCGCGCAATACTGGCCCGGTGACCGCAGCACGCATTCTTGTCGTCGAGGACGACCACGGCCTGCGCGACGTCCTGGCCCGTGGCCTGCGCGACGAGGACTTCGACGTCGTGACCGCCGCCGACGGCGCCGCCGCCCTGAAGGCGGTCGACGGGTCGGTGCACGCGGTCGTGCTCGATGTGGGGCTGCCGGACTCGGACGGGCGGGATGTGTGCCAGGCGATGCGCGGTGCGGGGTTCACCGTTCCGGTGATCTTCCTGACGGCCCACGGCAATCTCACCGACCGGCTCTCCGGCTTCGCCTCCGGCGGCGACGACTACCTGGTCAAACCGTTCCACCTCAGCGAACTCGCGGCCCGCGTCCGCGCGGTCCTGAACCGTGCCGGGCACCGCGGCAGCACCCTCGCCGACAGCGCGGGCACGTTGCGGCTGGACCCGACACGGCACGAGCTGACGGTCCACGGCCGCCCCGTGGCCCTGACGCCGACCGAGTTCCGCCTGCTGGCGTGTCTGATGGCGGACCCCGGCTCCGTGGTGCGCCGCCGGACGCTGCTGCGGGCGGGATGGCCGGAAGGGGCGCAGGTCAGCGACAACACCCTGGACCAGTACCTGGCCCGCCTGCGCCGCAAGCTCCGCGAGTCGGACAGTCCCCGGGGCATCGGCACGGTCCGTGGCGTCGGCTACCGCTTCGGGTGAGTCCCCGATGAACCGCCTCCTCACCCCCCGGACCCTCCGCGGCCGCCTCGCCCTGATGGCCCTCGCCACCGGCGCGCTGTGGATCGGCGTCCTGACCACCGTCTTCAACCTCGCCCTCGACCAGCGGCTGCACGGCCAGGCCGACGACGTCCTGCGCACCCGTGCCGAGGCCGTGGCAGCGACCGTGGACGTGCGCCCGGACGGCCGGCTCGTCGTCCGGGAACCGGCCGAGGACCGGGCTCTGGACGCCGGGGTCTGGATCTTCCAGGGCGGCAGGGTCATCGAGAAACCCCCCACCGCGCCCGCCGGCCTGGAAGCGCGGGCGGCCCGGCTCGCCGGCCGGCGCGAGGCCTTCGGCGACACCGGAAGTCCCGGCGCGTGGCGGCTGTACGCCTTCCCCCTCGACACCCCCGCCCGGCAGGGACACCCGCCCGCCCAGGCAGGGACCGTCGTCAGCTCCGTGAGCCTCGACCCCTACCGCAGCACGGCGGACACCGCACTGATCGGTTCGATCACCCTGGCCGTGCTCCTGCTCGCCACCATCTATCTCCTGACCCGCCTCGTCGTACGGCGGGCGCTGAGCCCCGTGACCGCGATGAGCGAGCAGGCCACCAGGTGGAGCGCCGCGGGCGCCCCGGAACGGTTCGGCGCCGAAGGCAGGCCCGCCGAACTCGCCGCGTTCGCCGCCAGCCTGGACGCACTGCTGGACCGGCTGGCCGCGGTCCTGCGCCACGAGCAGCAGCAGGCCGCCGAGCTGTCCCACGAACTGCGCACCCCGCTCGCCAGGATCGCCGCCGAGACCGAATGGCTCGGCGGACGGCCGCGCACCGCCGAACAGCAGGAGACCTCCCTGGCGGCCATCGCGGGCGCCGCCTCGACCATGCAGCAGATCTGCGACTCGCTGCTCTCGGAGGTCCGTACCCGCAACGCGCACGCCCCCGGCCGCTCCCGCTTCCCCGACATCGCGCACCGCCTGGCACGGCGCAACGCGGTCCAGTTCCCCGACGCCCCGCCCGTGACCGTCACGGCGGACGGCACACGGGACGTGACCATCGGCGTCTCGGAGGACGTCGCCGAGCGCATCCTCACGCCGCTCCTGGACAACGCCCGCCGCTACGCGACCCGGTCGGTCACCCTCGCCCGCGCACCGGGCGCGGGCGAGATCACGCTGTACGTGTCCGACGACGGCCCCGGCGTTCCGCCGGACTTCGTCGCCTCGCTCTTCGAACCCGGCCGCCGTGCCCACCCCGAGGACGGACACGACGGCGCGGGACTCGGTCTGGCCCTGGCCCGCCGACTGGCCAGGGCCGCGGGCGGCGACATCGCGCTGGACGCCACCGCCCCCGGCGCACGCTTCGTGGTCACCCTTCCCGCCGGCTGACCTACCGCGCGCCGGCCGCCTCCAGGGGGTCGTCCTGTGCCACATCGCGCCGGGTCCGGGTCAGGAAGACGACGAGGCCGAGGATGACGACGAGGAACAGGACGCTGGTGCCGACCGTGCCCAGCCCGAGGCCACCGTCCGCGGTGGGCTGCGAGAGGTAGTCCCCCAGCGAGGCGCCGAGCGGCCGGGTCAGGACGTACGCGATCCAGAACGACCACACCGCGTCGAAGCCGAGCGTGCGGTGAGCGAGTGCGACGGCCGCGATCAGCGCCGCGAACACGAGCGCGGAGAGCCAGTACCCCAGGTTCAGCTTCTCCGCCGTCAGGTCGCCGGCGGACGTGCCCAGGGCGAACGTGAACAGGATCGCCAGCCAGTAGAACGCCTCGCGCCGCGTCGTCCGGATCGAGTGGATCGACAGCGTCCGCTCGCTCGCGTACCAGGCGAAGAACGTGACCGCGAGCGCCACCGCGAACACCACCGTCGTGGTCTGGAGCGGGACGCCGAGGTTGTCGGTCAGGTTGTCGCTGATCAGCGTGCCGACCACGCTGATCAGCACCACGGACAGCCAGTACAGCCCCGGTACGTAGGAGCGCGCCCGGAACTGGAAGACCAGGGTGACGACCAGCAGCGCACTCATCAGGTACGAGGTGTTGGTCAGCCCCATGCCGAGATTGTCATTGAGCAGATCGGCCGCGGTCTCGCCCACGGTGGTGCACAGCACCTTGATCACCCAGAAGTAGAGGGTCACTTCCGGGACCTTGTTCAGCATCCGGCGCGCCCGCGTGCGCCCTCCGGGCGCGTAGGTGTCCGTCATGTCGGTTGTCATGGAACGGCACGCTGGCAGGGGCTCCCTGAAATTTTCCTGACTGCGCTCCAGCGGCTCCGGGGGTACGGGACACATTGCGCCCGGGACCCGGTGAGAGGCGCGACGCCCGACGAGCCCCGAGCCGTCGTCAGGAGCGCCTCGACGAGGCCGGCGGCCCCTCCCTGCCCGGCCTCGCCCGCTGCCCCCGGACTTCGGGCCCGTACGCGAAGTCCTTGCTCCACACACAGCATCGACCGGACCTCACCGGCCCGATCGAAGGGCGGCACCCGACCGGGGCGTCGCCCTTCCGTACGCCCGGCGCCAGGTCACACCTGGCGCCCCGACGCCTTCACGGCAGCCTCCCCTCCCTGTTGACCTCCCGGACCCGGGCCCGCAGCACCTCCCCCAGGGGAGCCGGGCGCACCGACTCTGGCGGGCATTCCCACTCCGCCCCGCCCCCCGGTGCCCGCAGTTGCACGTACGACCCGACGCTCCCCATCACGCGCCCCACCCGCCCGTCCCGGGTGTCCACCGCGAACGAGCCCGGTTCCGGAGCGCACGGCTCACGCCCCTCACCCGTCATGACCGGCCTGCCCCTGCTTCTCCAGCACCACGCTCAGCCGCAACGCCGTGTCGAGGTTGCACCGGCCGAGGTCGACCAACGGCGACATCGGGTCGCTCCCCGCACAGGACACCGGGTCGATCCGCAACGACGGCAACGTGATCCCCACACCCGAGAATCCGTCCTTCAGCCGTGCCACCACATCCTCCGCCGCTCGCACTCTGCTCTCCGCCGTCCTGCGCCGTTCCTTGATCGTCATGGCTCATCCCTTTCCACGCTGAGTAATGACAATGCATACCCAGCGTGTCCAACGCGTCGCCGACCAGGAAGAGGCGCAGAACCAACAACCGCACATCTGTCACAGGGAGTTGTCATCCAAGGTGATCGACTTCAAGAACGCCCGGCCGCCGGGGCCCCGCCGCGCCCGCCCGCCCGCCGCACGCGCCGGCGGGCGACACCCACCCGCCGGCCGGAGAGAAGAGGGGGCGGGAATCGCTCGAACGAGTGGAGGTTTCAGGCCATACATACGGTTTGAGTGAGGAATGACCCCCGCGAACGCAATCATTCGGCGGTGATCTCAACATTCCGGACGGCACACCGTCCCAAGTCGCTGCGCACGGCCGGGTTCGGCGCGCTCGCCGTACTGACTCTGCTTCCGGCGATCCCGGCCGCCGCCGCCCCCGCGAAGGAGCCGGCGTCCCGGCCCGCCTCCCACGCGCTGTCCCGTCCCGTCACTCCCGCCGAGGCCAGGACCTCCGCGCGCCTGGACTCGCTGCGGGGCAGGCCGGCGAAGCTGAAGGCATTCTTCAAGGCGCTGCCCAAGGGCGGCGACCTCCACAACCACCTGTCGGGTGCGGTCACCACCGAGTACCTGATCAAGCTCGCGGGCGAGAACGGGCTGTGCATCGACGCGACGGACACGGCCGTGGCGCCGCCGTGCGGGCCGGGCACCAGGCCCGCGATCGACGCGCAGCACGACGCCGCGTTCCGGCAGCGGATCGTCCGGGCCTGGTCCATGCAGGACTTCCCGGCCGACCAGTCCGGGCACGACCACTTCTTCGACACGTTCGGCAAGTTCGGCCTGGCCACCGCGTACACCCGCGGCAAGATGCTCGCCAACGTGGCCAACACCGTGGTCGAGCAGAACCAGTTCTATCTGGAGACCCTGGTCACCCCCGCGTCGGACAGCGGCAAGAAGCTTGCCGACAAGGTGGGTTACGACGCCGACCTGGCCGCACTCCACCGCAAGCTCCTGGCCGGCGGACAGCTCGACCGGGTGGTGGACGAGGCGGTGAAGGAGGCCGACGACACCGACACGCAGTTCCGGGAGGCCGCGCACTGCGGCACGAACCGCCCCGACCCCGGCTGCAGGCTTCCCGTCAGGTGGATCTCCCAGGTGTCGCGCGGCAGTTCCCCGGTACGGGTGTTCACACAGATGGCGGTCGGCATGCGACTGGCCGAGCGCGACCCGAGGTTCGTCGCCGTCAACCTCGTACAGCCCGAGGACGGCGAGAGCGCGCTGGCCGACTACAGCCTCCAGATGCGGATGCTGAAGTACCTGCGCGGCCAGTACCCGGACTCCCACCTCACCCTGCACGCCGGTGAGCTGGCGCCCGGCCTGGTCAAGCCTCAGGACCTGACCTTCCACATCCGCGAGGCGGTGCTCGTCGCCGGAGCCGAGCGCATCGGCCACGGCGTGGACCTGGTCCACGAGAACGACTGGCGGCAGCTGGCCCGGACGATGGCGCAGCGCAAGGTGGCCGTCGAGGTGCCGTTCTCCAGCAACAAGCAGATCCTCGGCATCGCCGGCGACGACCACCCGTTCAACGCCTACCGCCGCTACGGCGTCCCGATCGTGCTGGCCACCGACGACCCGGGTGTCTCCCGTATCGACATCAGCCACGAGTACCAGTACGCGGCCAGGACCTACGGTCTCCGCTACGTCGAGCTGAAGGACCTGGCCCGCGCCTCGCTGGAGTACGCGTTCCGCGACGGCAGCAGTCTGTGGGCCACCGGTTCCGCCTCGTCCGGCTACCGTCCGGTCGCCGCCTGCCTGGGCAGCCGGCCGGGCACCGACCAGCCGAGCACGCGCTGTGCCCGCTACCTCGCCGACAACCCGAAGGCGGCGACCGAGTGGCGCCAGGAGGCGGCGTTCGCCGCCTTCGAACGCGACAACCGCTGAGTGCGCGACGACCGCCGATGCGGCCGGGTCCGGGGCTCAGGCCCCGGACCCGGCCGCGTCTCTGCCGCTCCGCCACCCTGCTGCCCGCTACGCGCCACCTTCCTCCGCCTCCGCCTCCGCCCATAGATGGCCGAGCGTGCCGAGGACGAGGCGGCAGACCTCGTCCGGATCGGCACCGGCCAGGGGTTCGCGCGCGACGACCGTCCGCATCAGGCCGATCCCCAGCAGCCAGGCCATGGCGAGATCCGCACGGAGCACACTGTCCGGGGCGCCGGAGAGCCCGGCCAGCACGCTCCGGTACTCCTCCCCCAGCTCCCGCAGGGTTCCGGCCGCCTCGTCGCCCCGCCCGACCGACCGCAGATAGACCTCCAGGGAACGGTCCTCCGTCCCCTCCGCGCTCCGGGTCAGCATCGAACGCAGGGCGGTCTCGAAGAGTTCCTCGGGCGGCGTCGCCCGCAACTGCTCCAGCCCGCCCAGCGCGACGACCTCCGTCAGCAAACCTCGTTTCGAGCCGAAGTACCTGAACAGCAGGGCCTGGTTCACCCCGGCCCGCGCCGCGATGCTCCGGACCGTCGCCCCCTCGTAACCCCGCTCCGCGAACAGGTCCCGGGCCGCCTCCAGCAACCGGCGGCGGGTGGCCGCGGCGTCCCTGCGACGCTCTTCGGGGGGCGGGGCGGAAGCGGTCTCCATGGCGGCATTCCTCTCGAACGGCCCGTCAGGATAACGGCCATAAAGCGTCGTTGACTGCCCGCGAAGGCCGCTCCTACCGTTGTAAGCAGCTGCTTACATCCGGGAGGCCGCAGTGACGACCACAGACATCGCACCCCTCGCATATCCCTTCAACACCCCGGACGGGCTCCAGCTCGCCGAGGCCTACGAGCAGGTACGGGAACAGCCGGGCCTGTTACGGGTCCAGATGCCGTACGGCGAACCGGCCTGGCTCGTCACCCGCTACGCCGACGCCCGGCTCGTCCTCGGCGACCAGCGCTTCAGCCGGGCCGCCGCCGCCTCGCACGACGAGCCCCGGCAGTCCGAGGGACAGCGCGACGGGGGCATCCTCGGCATGGACCCGCCGGACCACACCCGGCTGCGTTCCCTGGTCGCCAAGGCGTTCACGGTCCGCCAGATCGAGAAGCTCCGCCCCCAGGTGCGGGAACTGACCGCCGGCCTCCTCGACGAGATGGAGACCGCCGGGCCGCCCGCCGACCTGGTCGACCTGTTCGCGCTGCCGCTGCCGGTCGCCGTCATCTGCCGGATGCTGGGCGTACCCACCGAGGACCGGCCGCGCTTTCGCGTATGGAGCGACGACGCGCTGTCGACCAGCTCCCTCACCGCCGAGGAGTTCGAGGCGAGCCGCGAGGAACTGCGCGCCTACATGGCCGGGCTGATCGAACAGCACCGCCGCTCGCCCCGGGACGACCTGATGACGGCGCTCATCGAGGCCCGCGACGACGGCGACCGGCTCTCGGAGCTCGAACTCGTCGATCTGTGCGTGGGCATCCTGGTGGCGGGGCACGAGACCACCGCCTCCCAGATCCCCAACTTCGTCCTCACCCTCCTCGACCACCCGGACCAGCTGGCCCGGCTGAGGGCCGAACCCGGGCTCGTCCCGAACGCGGTGGAGGAGCTGCTCCGCTTCGTGCCCCTGGGCAGCGGCGCCGGTCAGCCGCGCTACGCCACCGAGGACATCGAGGTCGGCGGAACCCTCGTCCGCGCGGGCAGCCCGGTCCTGGTCGCCGTGGGCGCGGCCAACCGCGACGCCCTGCGGTTCGGCGCCCCGGGCGTCCTCGACATCGCCCGCGAGGGCAACCAGCACCTCGGATTCGGCCACGGGGTCCACCACTGCCTGGGCGCCCCGCTGGCCCGGCTGGAACTCCAGGAGGCGCTGTCCGCCCTCATCACCCGCTTCCCGGAGCTGCGCCTGGCGGGCGACGTGACCTGGAAGTCCGAGATGCTGGTACGCGGCCCGCGCGTCATGCCGGTGGAGTGGTGACCGCCATGACCTGGAACGTACGCGTCGACACCCGGCTCTGCCAGGGGTCGGGCATGTGCGCGGGGACCGTCCCCGAGGTGTTCGCCCTGGACGGCGAGCGCGCCCGCGCCCGGGCCGACGCGGTCGAGCCGGACGAACGGATCCTGGACGCCGCCGACATCTGCCCGGCCCTGGCGATCACCGTCCACGACGGAAACACCGTGATCGGCCCCCGCCGGGACTGACCCCGCCCTGCCCGGCCGCGTTGCTCGGCGGTCGGCCGGTGCGCGGCCGGGCACCCACAACCGGTCGGCGTCGCCGGCGGCGATTCCGCCCCGGTGGACGTCGGCCTCGTGGGCGATGAGCTTCAGGTCCTCACCTGAGTCCGGCGATCCTGATGGCGTTCTTCGCTCCGTGCGGGTTCAGCGCGTTCCTCCTGGAGCGGCAGCACCCGCGAGACCGCCCCGGTCAGGCCGGCCGGATGCTGAGCTGGGAACCGAGCTCGCCGAACCCCAGCGCGACCGCCGCTTTCCTCGACGCGGGGACGCGGGCCCGCCACTGCGGCAGCAGGTCCTGTGCGAGCGCATGCCGGACCGAGGCGGATCCGGTCGCGCGGGCAAAGCCCTTCCCGCGCCAGGGGGGCGAGGTCAGCACGCTCACGTGAGCCGTCGAGCCCGGCCATGCGCGATACCCGGAAGCAGCGACGACCTCACCGCCGGCCCGCAGGACGAACGCGGGTGAGGTGATCTCGCCGAGGGACGCCTCTCCGGCGTCCTGCGCCCCGGCGGCCTGCTCCAGGGCCCTCAGGTCCGCATGGCCGGCCGGCAGTTCCTCCACACACGGCTCCGCACGTACCACCGGCCGGAAGCCCTCGGCCGACGCATAGGCGAGCGCGGCGGGCCCGAGGACCTCGCCGATCGGAAACACCTTCCCCACCGCTTCCGGGTCCGTCAGCCTGTCGGCAGGCAGTTCGGCCACGGCCCGGCGGATCCGGGCAGCCGACTTCTCGCTCGGCGCGGTGACGACGGCCGATCCGCCCAGGAGCACGATGCCCACCCACCCGGGTGGACAGAGCCCCGAATCGGGAGAGGCCACGACGCAGACCTCGCCCGCCGCCCCGAACGACACCGGCGCGGACGCCAGTTCCTGCCACAGGCCTTGGGCCCTGACCAGCAACGAATCGTTGGACATGACCCGATCCTGCCAGGGGCACGGACGCGCACGCACTCGGAATCAATGCGGGCGGCCCGGCACCGAAGTCGATCCGCCCCGCCGGCAGCGGCGCACCGGGAGCGCGCTCGGCGCATTGGGATTGAGGCGCGCGCCCCCTCTCACCAGGGATGTTCCACCCGGGGCTCAAGCCGCGAAGTCCGAGCGCTCTTTCCGAGGAAGGGGAGGTGGGCCACTTCCCACCCGCCCACCCCGAGCCGCGAGTTGACGTTTCGTGACCGACTTGCCACCGACGGTGGCGACGCTCTAGCGTGCCGAATACGGAGCGACGCTCCACGACGCAGAACGGCCCCTGCCGGTGCTGGAACACCAAGAACAGGGGCCTGACCACTTCGATCGTTTACCAAGGAGCGATCTGATGGCTGCCAGCCAGTTTAGTGCCGCCCCGTGCACGCCGCACGTACCCCCGCCCACACCGCCGACCCCGCACCCGATGGCGAATCCGGGGTACGGCAAGCGGTCCGCTCCCTCGCAACTCCCCCGCGACAACCGGGATTTCGCGCACCTTCCGGCTCGCGAGGCGTCCATCGCCGCGTACATCGACCGGCTGCCCGAAGGCTCCGACATCTCCGTGAAGACGCTCGCCAAGCACCTCCCGTACGGGCAGTGCGCGCTGCGCACCGCCCTCAACCGCCTTCAGGACGCCGGGCATCTGCGGCGCGGCAGCGAGTGTGTCGCCAACGACGAGGTGCTGCTCTGGGTGACCCGGACGTTCTTCTCCCGGACCGCGCGGGACGACGAGTGGTGGGCGGCGTTCACCCGGGGCGACGTACCGGCCGAACAACCCCGACGCCCCACCCGTTCCCGCGCGTTCGCACTGCTCGCCGCACTGGGCCGGACCGCGCCCGCGCTCACGCTGTCGGCGGCCGACTGCACGGCGCTGGAACCGCAGGTCGGCGAGTGGTTCGAGCGCGGGGCCACCGAGGCGGAGCTGCTGCACGCCCTCACCGACGGGCTCCCCGCTCCCATCCATCACGCACCCGCCCTCGTCCGCAGGCGGCTCGCCGACAAGATGCCGCCCGAACGGGTCGCTCCGGCACCACGGCGCACCGTGTTGCGTACGCTCGAATGCAGCGAATGCCGCTCGCCGGGCAGCGCGGAGGCCCTGATCGGCGGCCGGTGCAGGCCGTGCCGGGGCGAAGCGGTCGCCACACCCTCCGGGCCCGACGGAGCCGTACCGTCGAACGGCGTACGCGAGCGGATGAACGACGTACGGGCCGGGCTGGCGCGACGATCCGTCACACCACGCCGCACCGGGTGCCCGTGAGGCCGGTGTCCGAAAGCGGCTCCCACCTGGGGGTGGTTTGATCCACTTCCCACGCCTGGGCGCTACGTTGCGTGCTCTTCTTGGCGCGCATTGTAATCAAACGGCTCAAAGGGGAACGAACCATGTCCGAACCGTCCCACGAGCAGATCGTTTCCGGGCTCCGCGACCGGCCTCCCATCGCCCTGGCGCCCGGTCCCCGTCTGGACGCCGAACGGCCCGGATCACTCCCGCTGCCGCCCAGCACCGTGTGGGACCTGCCCGGCGGCACCGCCTGGGTCTACTACGGCGAGGGGAACACCGGTCTCGTGCGGCCGGTCATCCTCGCCGACGGCTTCGGCTCGGGACCGAGCGAGCTGGAATTCTCCTGGCAGATCATGGAGTTCGGCGACTACGCGCTCATCAGCGAGCTGCGCCGCCGTGGCCACGACGTCGTCCTTCTCGGCTTCCATGAGCGCAGTGCGTCGATTCTGGACAACTCCCGGACCGCGCGGGAAGCGATCATGCGGGCGATCGCGGAGCAGGAGAGCGACACACCGCTGGCCGTCGGCGGGTTCAGCATGGGCGGGCTCGTCGTCCGGCATGCGCTGGCCCGGATGGAGACCGACCGCATCGACCATCGAACGGCGCTGTACTTCTCGTACGACAGCCCGCACCGGGGCGCCTGGATCCCGGTCGGGCTCCAGGCGTTCGCGCACTACATCAAGGATCTCGACAGCCGGTTCTCGGACCAGATCAACAGCCCGGCCGCCCGCCAGCTGCTGTGGCGGCACATCGCGAAGTGGGACGACGCGCCGGACCAGAGCGACGAACGCGCCGCTTTCCTGTCCGAGATGGCGGCCGTCGGCGAGTGGCCGCAGCGGCCCCGCCGGATCGGCGTCGCCAACGGCGTGGCCGACGGCACCGGCACCGATGTGCGGGCGGGCGAACTGGCCCTGGAGGGCAAGGGCCTGTCGATCCTGGGGACCAAGCTCTACACCCAGGTACCGGGCCGCGACGAACTCTCCGCGACGCTGCGGGTGGTGACGCTGAAGACCAACGAGGTCCGTACGAACGGGCTCCCGTCGATCGACGGCGCACCCGGCGGCTCGCTGGAGGGCTTCGGCATCCTCGCCGACGCCTTCAACTCCCTGAACCCGTTCCTCGGCTTCAAGGCCGACGTACGCATCCGGTCGCACTGCTTCGTGCCGGCGGTCAGCGCGGTCGACATCCGCGATCCGGACACGGACGAGGAGCTGTACGCGGACATCTCCTCGCTCCCGGCGGAGGACAGCGGGCTCGACGAGTTCAAGCTCGCTTCCCGCAACGAGGGACACACCCTTGTCACGGAGGAACTCTGCACCTGGCTGCTCGACCGCCTGCCGTAGGCGTGCCGCCCGGCTCCCCGCCCCCTCGTACCGGGGAGCCCCGAAGCGACAGCCGTCCCGCACCACCGCAGCCGTAACCGCAGCCTCGGGCACGACGGCCGGCTGCTGGACGGGCCCTCGGAGCGCTTCCCGGAGAGGGTGTCCGCACAGCAGGACGTCGGCCCCCTGGACCAGCTGGTCCAGGGGGCCGACGCGGCAAAGCTGTACAGGAACTGCCGATCCGTCAGGATCAGAAGTCCATGTCACCGCCCGGCATGCCGCCCGGAGCGGCCGCGGCGGCCTTCTCCGGCTTGTCGGCGATGACGGCCTCGGTGGTGAGGAAGAGCGCGGCGATGGACGCGGCGTTCTGCAGGGCGGAGCGCGTGACCTTCGCCGGGTCGAGGATGCCCTCGGCGATCATGTCGACGTACTCGCCGGTCGCGGCGTTCAGACCGTGGCCGACGGCCAGGTTGCGCACCTTCTCGACGACGACGCCGCCCTCGAGACCACCGTTGACGGCGATCTGCTTGAGCGGGGCCTCCAGCGCCAGCTTGACGGCGTTGGCGCCGGTCGCCTCGTCACCCGAGAGCTCCAGCTTCTCGAAGACGGCCGAGGCCTGGAGCAGAGCCACGCCACCACCGGCGACGATGCCCTCCTCGACGGCGGCCTTGGCGTTGCGCACCGCGTCCTCGATGCGGTGCTTGCGCTCCTTGAGCTCGACCTCGGTCGCGGCACCGGCCTTGATGACGGCCACGCCGCCGGCCAGCTTCGCGAGGCGCTCCTGGAGCTTCTCGCGGTCGTAGTCCGAGTCGGAGTTCTCGATCTCGGCGCGGATCTGGTTGACGCGGCCCTGGACCTGGTCGCTGTCACCGGCACCGTCGACGATCGTCGTCTCGTCCTTGGTGATGACGACCTTGCGGGCGCGGCCGAGCAGGTCGAGACCGGCGTTCTCCAGCTTGAGGCCGACCTCCTCGGAGATGACGGTGCCACCGGTGAGGATGGCGATGTCGCCGAGCATGGCCTTGCGGCGGTCACCGAAGCCCGGGGCCTTGACGGCGACGGACTTGAAGGTGCCACGGATCTTGTTGACGACCAGGGTCGACAGGGCCTCGCCCTCGACGTCCTCGGCGATGATCAGCAGCGGCTTGCCGGACTGCATGACCTTCTCCAGCAGCGGAAGGAGGTCCTTCACGTTGCTGACCTTGGAGTTGACGATCAGGATGTACGGGTCGTCGAGGGACGACTCCATGCGCTCCATGTCGGTGGCGAAGTACGCCGAGATGTAGCCCTTGTCGAAGCGCATACCCTCGGTGAGCTCCAGCTCCAGACCGAAGGTCTGGGACTCCTCGACGGTGATGACGCCTTCCTTGCCGACCTTGTCCATGGCCTCGGCGATGAGCTCGCCGATCTGGGTGTCGGCGGCGGAGATGGAGGCCGTCGAAGCGATCTGCTCCTTGGTCTCCACGTCCTTGGCCTGCTCCAGGAGGGCGGCGGAGACGGCCTCGACGGCCTTCTCGATGCCCCGCTTGAGAGCCATCGGGTTGGCACCCGCGGCGACGTTGCGCAGGCCCTCGCGGACGAGAGCCTGGGCGAGAACGGTGGCGGTGGTCGTACCGTCGCCGGCGACGTCGTCCGTCTTCTTGGCGACCTCCTTGACCAGCTCCGCACCGATCTTCTCGTACGGGTCCTCCAGCTCGATCTCCTTGGCGATGGAAACACCATCGTTGGTGATCGTGGGGGCGCCCCACTTCTTCTCAAGGACGACGTTGCGACCCTTGGGGCCAAGGGTGACCTTGACGGCGTCGGCGAGCTGGTTCATGCCGCGCTCGAGACCGCGCCGGGCCTCCTCGTCGAACGCGATGATCTTGGCCATGTGAAGTGGTCCTCCCGGACAGGGGTGGATTTCTCCGGACCGAGTGGCGCCCGCGACGGACGGCCTGCGTGACCGGTGGTTCCTTGCCCCACCGACCTGCGGGCCTCACCGGCCCGGTCCAAGTTCTGTCACTCTCACCTGGAGAGTGCTAACGCCAATGATTAGCACTCGACCCCCGAGAGTGCAAGCGTCCCCCTCGCGATGTGGACACCGCGCCGGGGCGCGCGGGAGCGCGGGCGGGGCACGCGCGAGACGCACTGAGGGCCCGTACCCCCGGGGTACGGGCCCTCAGTGCGTGAGTGCAGTGCGTGAGTGCAATGCGTGAGTGGTGTGGTTGGCCGACCGCTCGAACTCAGCCGACGGCGAGCTTGACCATGTCTGCCTGCGGCCCCTTCTGGCCCTGCGAGATCTCGAATTCAACTCGCTGACCCTCTTCGAGGGTGCGGTACCCGTCCATCTGGATCGCGCTGTAGTGGACGAAAACATCCGCACCACCGTCGACCGCGATGAAGCCGTACCCCTTCTCCGCGTTGAACCACTTGACGGTGCCCTGAGCCATGCCTAACTCCCCTATTACTGGCCCTTGCGCAGGACCGCACTTCGCGGACCCGGGTCAGAACTCACCCTCCGACAGGAGAGGGTGTGTGCGCCGGAACGCGTCGACCGCGGCTGAATGTATCTGCCCAACTGCCCTCTGCAACAGGTCAATCGGACGAGAATTCTCGGCAGAACCGAACGCCCGGATATGAGGAATTCATATGAATCCTGGGCAAGTCGGGCCGGGCAAAGGCGACTTATGCCTCAAGCGGATCGCGCACTTTGGCTGCATCTTGTCGTGGCCGGGCGCATTCTCGTATGCGGGCGGCACGGGCAGCTGGGGGGACTTCCCACACTCTACCCCGCTCAACCATGCAGAATTGCCCCCTCCGCGATTGAAGCGGAGGGGGCAATTCGATAACGCGGTGCGGTCGGACGGGGCGTCAGCAGCCGCCGGCCACGGCCGGGATGATCGAGATGCCGGCGCCGTCCGGCGTGGCCGTCTCCAGACCGCCCTCGAAGCGCACGTCGTCGTCGTTGACGTACACGTTCACGAAGCGGCGCAGCTTGCCCTGGTCGTCCAGGACGCGGGCGGCGATGCCCGGGTGGTTCTGCTCCAGGGACTCGATGACCTGGGAGAGGGTCGAGCCCTCGGCCGGGACCTCGGCCTGGCCGCCCGTGTAGGTGCGGAGGATGGTGGGGATGCGGACCTTGACGCTCATGGTGGGTGCCCTTCCTGAAGTCTCGGGTGATCAGCTGGTGGCGAGGCCGGCGGCGCGGAACGCGTCCAGGCTCGGACGGATCGTCGCGGTCGCCTGAGAGGTGTCGGCCACCGCGTCGAGGGTCTTGAGGCCGTCACCCGTGTTGAGTACGACGGTGGTCAGCGACGGGTCGATCAGACCGGCCTCGATGAGCTTCTTCGTCACGCCGACCGTCACACCGCCCGCCGTCTCGGCGAAGATGCCCTCGGTGCGCGCCAGCAGCTTGATCGCGTCGACGACCTGCTCGTCGTTCACGTCCTCCACGGCGCCGCCGGTGCGGCGGGCGATGTCCAGGACGTACGGGCCGTCGGCCGGGTTGCCGATGGCGAGGGACTTGGCGATCGTGTTCGGCTTCTGCGGCCGGACGACGTCGTGCCCGCCCTTGTAGGCGACCGAGACCGGCGAGCAGCCCTCGGCCTGGGCGCCGAAGAGCTTGTACGGCTTGTCCTCGACGAGGCCGAGCTTGATCAGCTCCTGGAGGCCCTTGTCGATCTTGGTGAACTGCGAGCCGGAGGCGATCGGGATGACCAGCTGGTCCGGGAGCCGCCAGCCGAGCTGCTCGCAGATCTCGTACGCAAGGGTCTTGGAGCCCTCGCCGTAGTACGGGCGCAGGTTGACGTTGACGAAGCCCCAGCCCTCGCCGAGCGGGTCGCCGATGAGCTCGGAGCAGAAGCGGTTGACGTCGTCGTAGTTGCCCTCGATGCCGACCAGCTCACCGCCGTACACCGCGGCCATGACGACCTTGCCCTGCTCCAGGTCGTGCGGGATGAACACGCAGGAGCGGAAACCGGCGCGGGCTGCGGCGGCGCCCACGGCGCCGGCGAGGTTGCCGGTGGAGGAGCAGGAGAGGGTGGTGAAGCCGAAGGCGCGGGCGGCCTCGATGGCCTGGGCGACGACGCGGTCCTTGAAGGAGTGCGTGGGGTTGCCGGAGTCGTCCTTGACGAACAGCTTGCCCTGCTCGACGCCGAGCTCACGGGCGAGGTTGTCGGCCTGGACGAGCTTGGTCCAGCCGGGGTTCAGGTTCGGCTTCTCGGCGACATCGGCGGGGACCGGCAGCAGCGGGGCGTAGCGCCAGATGTTGGCCGGGCCGGCCTCGATGCGCTTCTTCAGCTCTTCGGGGGAGCCGCTCGGCAGGTCGTACGCGACTTCGAGCGGCCCGAAACAGGACGCGCAGGCGAAAATGGGGCCGAGTTCGAAACGCTCACCGCACTCGCGGCAGGAAAGGCCCGAGGCGGGACCGAGGTCGACGGCTTCGGCGTCGACGGAAGAATTGGTGCTTACTGCAACGGTCTGCGCAGCCATGATGGCGAGGCCCTTTCTCCTCATCTTCCCCGTGGCGCGTTTCGCCACGAGACGGAATTGGCACCTTCCTCACCGGACCTCACGGTCGGTGGGGGGGTTGCCGGGACTTCAACGGGCCGTTCCCTCAGTCCCTCTGGATGAGCGCTGTGGCACCGGATCTTCGATCCGGGCATTTATCGGCGGACGGACCCCGGCATGCGATGGTCGTCCGCGTTGTTCAAGACTGTAACCGAAGCACCGGACTGTTGAGATAGTCGTCCGAACCGCGAGATGGATCACATACAGGGGAGTATCGACCGTGCTGGAAGAGGTCGAATGCTGGCTGGCCAGGCGTTCCTGGTCGGCCGCCGACCGCCCGATGGACCGCCTCCTGGCCGCCCGGGCCGCGGCCCGGGAAGCGGGTCGCGGGAGCGTCAGCGTCGTGCTGCCCGCACTGAACGAGGAGGCGACGGTCGGCGAGATCGTCGCGACGATCCGGCGCGAGCTGATGGAGAAGGTCCGGCTGGTCGACGAGCTGGTGGTGATCGATTCCGGTTCCACCGACGCCACCGCGAGGGTCGCCCGGGAGGCCGGCGCCCGGGTGGTGCACCGTGACGCGATACTCCCCCGGATACCGGCCGTGCCCGGCAAGGGCGAGGTGCTGTGGCGGTCGCTCCTGGTCACCGGCGGTGACATCGTGTGCTTCGTCGACGCCGACCTGAAGGACTTCTCGGCGGACTTCGTCTCCGGCATCGTCGGCCCGCTGCTGACCGACCCGGACGTGCAGTTCGTGAAGGCGATGTACGACCGCCCGTTCGGCACCGATCCCGATGGGCCCGACTCCGGCAGGACAGCGGGCCAGGGCGGTCGCGTGACCGAGCTGGTGGCCCGTCCGCTGCTCAATCTGCACTGGCCGCGGCTGGCCGGTTTCGTCCAGCCGCTGGGCGGCGAGTACGCCGTACGCCGCTCCCTGCTCGAACGGCTGCCCTTCCCCGTCGGCTACGGAGTGGAGCTGGGCCTCCTGGTCGACGCGCTGCACACCGTGGGGCTGGACGCGCTGGCCCAGGTCGACGTGGGGGTGCGCAAGCACCGGCACCAGGACGGGCAGGCGCTCGGCCGGATGGCGGCGGCGATCTACCGGACCGCGCAGCTGCGGCTGTCCCGCGGGCACCTGGTACGCCCGGTGCTCACCCAGTTCGAGCGCGGCGAGAACGGCTTCGTACCGCGCACCCATGCCGTGGACACCGAGGAGCGGCCCCCGATGTGCGAGATCGAGGAGTACGTTTCACGCCGCGCGGCCTGACTTCGCACGTTTGGGCGGTTCGTGATCGGGCTAGATTCCGCAACATGGTCTCCGAGCACGAAGCCCAGTCCGCTGTCCGGCCCTCCGCCCAGGTCCTCGTCGCCTCCAACCGCGGCCCGGTGTCGTACACCCTGGGGACGGACGGATCGCTCGACGCGAAGCGGGGAGGCGGCGGGCTCGTCTCCGGGCTGAGCGCCGTCGACGACAAGCTGTGGGTGTGCGCCGCGCTCGGTGACGGGGACCGGGAGGCGGTCCGGCGCGGGGTCGGTGAGCCGGGCGTGCGGATGCTCGACATCGACGCGGACGTCCACGCCGACGCGTACAACGGCATCGCGAACTCGGTGCTCTGGTTCGTCCACCACATGCTGTACCAGACACCGCTGGAGCCGGTCTTCGACGCGGAGTTCCGGCGGCAGTGGGCGTCGTTCGAGACCTACAACCGGGCCTTCGCCGAGGCGCTCGCCGAGGAGGCGGAGCAGGGCGCCGCGGTGCTGGTGCAGGACTACCACCTGGCGCTGGTGCCGGGCATGCTCCGCGAGCTCCGCCCCGATCTGCGCATCGGCCACTTCTCGCACACCCCGTGGGCGCCCGTCGACTACTTCCGGCTGCTCCCCGACGACATCGCCGAACAGCTGCTGCACGGCATCCTGGGCGCGGACCGGGCGGCGTTCCTGACCCGGCGCTGGGCGGACGCGTTCATCGGCTGCTGCACCCGGATCCTGGGCGGCACCGGGCGGACCAGGATCGGGGTGCACGGGCTCGGCGCGGACGCGGACTTCCTGCGCCGGCGGGCGCACGAGGCGGACGTGGACGAGCGGATGGCGGCACTGCGCGAGCAGACCGGCCCCGGCCGGAGGACGATCGTGCGGGTGGACCGGACGGAACTGTCCAAGAACATCGTGCGCGGGCTGCTCGCGTACCGCGCGCTCCTGGACGAGCGGCCCGAGTGGCGCGAGCGCGTCGTCCATGTCGCCTTCGCCTACCCCTCCCGGCAGGACCTCGCGGTGTACCGGGACTACACGGCCGAGGTGCGGCGGGTCGCCGACGAGATCAACGCCGTGTACGGCACGCAGGGCTGGACGCCGGTCGTGCTGCACGTCAAGGACGACTTCGCCCGCTCGCTCGCCGCGTACCGGCTGGCCGACGTGGCGCTCGTCAACCCGATCCGGGACGGCATGAACCTGGTCGCCAAGGAGATCCCGGTCGTCTCCGACCACGGCTGCGCGCTGGTGCTGTCGCGGGAGGCGGGGGCGTACGAGGAACTGGGCGGCGACGCGGTCGTGGTGAATCCGTACGACGTCTCCGCGACGGCGGCGGCGCTGCACGAGGCGCTGACGATGGCGGAGGACGAACGGGCCGCGCGCACGGGACGCCTGGCCGCGGCGGCGGTCGCGCTGCCGCCGCAGCAGTGGTTCCTGGACCAGCTGGACGCGCTGCGGCGGGAGTGAGCCGCCGGGCCGGTCAGATCCGCCGGGCCAGGGCCGCCAGGAAGGCGACGACGTCGCCCGGTCCGCCGAGCAGCAGGTCGGCGCGTTCGGCCAGTTCGGGCACCTCCGCGCTGCCGCTGCAGACCAGCAGGCCGGGGATGCCGTCGGGGCCCTCGGCGCGGAGCTTCTCCACCGCGGCGTACGCGGCGAGGTCGCCGAGGTCGTCGCCCGCGTACAGCACGGACTCGGCGTCCGTCTCGCGCAGGTACTGGGCGAGTGCCACGCCCTTGTCCATGCCGGGCGGGCGCAGCTCCAGGACCAGCCGGCCCGGCTCCACGATCAGTCCGTGCCGGGCGGCGAGTTCGCCGAGGGGGGTGCCGAGCGCCTCGAACGCGGCCTGCGGGTCGGCGGCCCGGCGGGTGTGGACGGCGATCGCCCGGCCCTTCTCCTCGGTCCAGGTGCCGTGCCACGAGCCGGACCGGTCCAGCACGCCCGGGAGTTCGGCGCGGGCCGCGGCGATGCCGGGGTGCGGGGCGGGGGCGTGGACGGTGCCGGACACGGCGTCCCAGCGTTCGGCCCCATAGTGGCCGAGGACGACGAGGTGGTCGAGGCCGGGCACTCCGGCGAAGCCGCCGTGCCGGACCGCGACGCCGGCCGGGCGGCCGGTGATCACGGCGATGGAGGCCACTTCCGGGGCGAGTGCGGCGAGGGCCTCGACGGCGCCGGGGTGGGCGCGGGCCTGTTCCGGGTCCGGGACGATGTCGGCGAGGGTGCCGTCGAAGTCGAGCGCGATGACGGCGCGGTCGGGGCGCGCCAGGATCGCGGCGAGGGCCTCACGGCCGGGTCGCGTGGTGGGAGTCGGGAGCTCGGCTGCTTCGGGGTTGCTGCCCATGGGGGGAGCCTATAGCCGGGGCGGGGAGTTGGGGGCGGGTGTGGCGGAGGGCTTGGTCCGGCGCTCAGTGGCTTCCGCGTCCGGCGCTCAGCGGCGTCCGCGTTTCGCGTCCCTCACCCGGCGCAGGCGGTTGACCGTCACCGGGTCCTCCGCCAGGGCGCGGCGGTCGTCGATCAGGGCGTTCAGGAGCTGGTAGTAGCGCGTGGGCGAGATGCCCAGCTGCTCGCGGATCGCCCGCTCCTTCGCCCCGGGCCCGGACCACGACTGCCGTTCGACGGCGAGCACGGCGCGGTCGCGGTCGCCGAGGCCGTCCGGTTCGTCGTCGGGGCCATGCGTGGGGGCGGTCATATCAGCCAACCTATCGCCCGTCCGCGGGACCGCCATCCGCCGGAACGGCTCCTAGTCCGCCGCGGCCGCCGCGGCCGAATCGCGCGCGATCTTCCCCAGGACGCTCCTGGGGCTGCCGTTCGGCTCGACCGCCCTGCCGATGTTCTCCTTGATCGACTCGCTGGACCGGGCCCAGGACGTCTTGCCGTACGGGTAGAACTGCGAGTCCGGCAGCGCGGCCAGGAACTTCCACAGCGGCTTGTACCTGGTGTCGGACTCCATGGCCGCGGAGGCGCTGTCGGTGACCGGGAGCAGGTCGTACTCGTCGGCGAAGTCGATGACGTTCCGGTCGGTGAACAGGTAGTCGAAGAACTTGCGCAGCTGCACGCGGTGGCCCTGCTGCTTGAAGCCCATGATCCAGTCGGCCACGCCCAGCGAGTTCTTGCCGGGACCGCCGATGCCGGGCATCGGGACCATGCCGACGGAGACGCCCTTGCGCTCGGCCTCCTGCATCAGTGTCGGGTGACCGTTCAACATGCCGACCCGGCCGTCGGTGAACGCGTCGAACGCCTTCTGGCGGTCGAGCTCCCCGGGGGCGGTGGGGCCGACGAGGCCCTTGTCGACCAGGTTCGTCTTCAGCCAGTCGAAGGTCCTGATGTTCTCGTCCGAGTCGATCTCGTACGAACCGCTGTCGTCGATGTAGCCGCCGCCCCCGCCGAGCAGCCACATCATGGTCTCGGCCTGGGACTCCTCGGGGCCGAGCGGCAGCGCGAACGGGTAGGTCACGCCGCGCTGTCCGAGCACCGCCGCGTCATCGCGTATGTCGTCCCAGGTCCGCGGGGCGTCGAGGCCCGCCTGCGCGAAGTACTTCTTGTTGTAGAAGAGCAGCCGGGTGCTGGCGACGAACGGGAGTCCGTACTGGGTGCGGTCCACGCTGCCCGCCTCGGCGAGGGACGGCAGGAAGTTGGCCTGGGTGCGGATGGACAGCACCTCGTCGGCCCGGTAGAGCTTGCCGGCCTTGGCGTAGTCGGCGTACGAGCCGATCTGGGCGATGTCGGGGGCCTGCCCCTTCTTCACCAGCGCGGCGACCTCGCGGTCGATGTCCTTCCACGAGTGGACGCTGACGTCGACCTTGATTCCGGGGTGGGTCGCCTCGAAGCCCTTGACGAGCCCGTCCCAGTACTTCCGGGAGCTGTTGGCCGGGCCGGTGCCGTAGTCGGCGGCGACGAGCCTGAGCGTGACGTCCCCCGAGCCGCTGTCACCGCCGCAGCCCGCCAGTGTCGCCGTCATGCCCAGTGCGGTCACGGCCGCGGTCAGTACCCGGTAGCGCAGCTGCACAGCCAGACCGTCCTCATCCGTCGCGTCATCCGTGCCGCCACGCCGTCGTGGGGCCGTCGAACGAGGTGCGATCCTGCCCCAGGCCGTTGCCGATGGTCTACACCAGAGCGGTATCGCTTTCGCAACGCAACCGGCCGGTGCCCGGCACCGCGCGCCTGAGAGCATTACCCCCGAACTGCCCCTACTGCCAAGTACGTTCAGGTGCGGGTGCGCTGTGGTCCGCTCGGGCTGCGCGGCAAGGTCGCCACCGTGGCGCTGACCGCCGGCCCGGCAACGCCGGTGAAGGACGCCGCCGACGCGGTGGCCGTGCTGGACCGGGCGGACGAGGAGTCGGTCGTCCGGACCCGGTTCGCCACCACCGCGCCGGCCTTTCTGCGGGCCGGCCTGGAGGCGTCCGGCCCGCTTCCGGCCGGGGTGAAGACGGTCGCGGCCGCCGCGGTGGACGCGGAGCTCGCGGTGACGGAGCCGCTGGACGAGGCGGTGGTCGCGGCCGAGCAGTGGACGGCCCCGGGGCGCGGCTGGGCGTACGGGCCGGCGCAGGAGGCCGCGCTGAAGATGCGCGAGGCGGCGGGCGCCCGGACGGAGTCGTACCCGGCCATGGAGTACCGCCACGGTCCGGTCTCGATCACCGGGCCGCACCGGGTGGCATGGGTGTTCGGCCCGCTGCCGGAGGGGCCGGCCGGCGATGTGGCGCGGGTGGGCGGGACGCTGGTCGCGCACGCCACGGCGGACCCGATGGCGGATCCGATCCGGGCGCAGCGGCTGGCGGTGGAGCCGGCGGAGTCGAAGGGGTACGACCCGGACCACCCGCGCAACCTCTCGCGCAGCGTGATCCTTTCGCCCTGAGGCGTCCGGGGACGGCCGGTTCCCGCGCCGTCGGCACGCCGTCCACGTGCCGCGCGTCTCATTGCCGGGATTTTGTATGGATCCGCAACAAACCGGGATAGTGGACTAGACCTTTTTGCCTCCTCGGGCGAAACTGTTCCCCGTGAAACACGTCATCGCCCTCGATGTGGGCGGCACCGGAATGAAGGCCGCACTGGTCGGGGCCGACGGCGCCCTGCTGTACGAGGCGCGGCGGGCGACGGGCAGAGAGCGCGGCGCCGAGGCCGTCGTGGAGTCGATCCTCGACTTCGCCGCCGACCTGCGGGCGTACGGCGAGGAGCACCTCGGCGAGAGCGCCGTCGCGGCCGGTGTCGCCGTGCCCGGCATCGTCGACGCCGAGAACGGGATCGCGGTCTACGCCTCGAACCTGGGCTGGCGCGACGTGCCCATGCGGCAACTGCTCGGCGACCGGCTCGGCGGTGTTCCCGTAGCGCTCGGCCACGACGTACGCACCGGCGGGCTCGCCGAGGGCCGGATCGGCGCGGGCAAGGGCGCCGACCGCTTCCTCTTCGTACCGCTGGGCACCGGCATCGCCGGGGCCATCGGCATCGCGGGCACGATCGAGGCGGGCGCGCACGGCTACGCGGGCGAGATCGGGCACATCGTGGTCCGGCCGGACGGGCCGGACTGCAGCTGCGGGCAGCGCGGCTGCCTGGAGACCCTGGCCTCCGCCTCCGCCGTCAGCCGCGCCTGGGCCGCCGCGTCCGGCGACCCCGAGGCGGACGCCGCGGACTGCGCGAAGGCCGTCGAGTCCGGCGACCCGGCGGCGGTGGAGGTCTGGCGGAACGCGGTGGACGCGCTCGCCGCCGGACTGGTCACCGCGCTGACGCTGCTCGACCCGCGCACCCTCATCATCGGTGGCGGGCTCGCCGAGGCCGGGGAAACCTTGTTCACACCACTCCGTGCGGCCGTCGAGGAACGCGTCACGTTCCAGAAGCTGCCCCACATCGCCCCGGCGGCCCTCGGGGACACCGCCGGATGCCTGGGCGCAGGGCTGCTCGCCTGGGATCTTCTCTCCACGGAGGTATCCGCCTGATGGCCGGACGCGCAGACAGCACAGTTCTCGCAGGTGCCCGGGTGGTGCTTCCCACCGGGACCGTCGAGAACGGCCGGGTGATCGTCGAAGGCACCCGGATCGTGGGCAGCGCGGCCGAGGATGCCCGGACCCTCGACCTGAGCGGCCACTGGGTGGTCCCCGGCTTCGTCGACATGCACAACCACGGCGGCGGCGGCGCCTCGTTCACCTCCGGCACCGTGGACGAGGTCCTCACCGGCATCCGCACCCACCGCGAGCACGGCACCACCACGCTGGTCGCCTCCACCGTCACCGGCGAGATGGACTTCCTCGCCCACCGGGCCGGTGTCCTGTCCGAGCTGGTGGAGCAGGGCGAACTGGCCGGCATCCACTTCGAGGGCCCGTTCATCTCGCCGTGCCGCAAGGGCGCGCACAGCGAGGACCTGCTGCGCCACCCGGACCCGGCCGAGGTCCGCAAGCTGATGGACGCGGCGCGCGGCACCGCGAAGATGTTCACGCTCGCCACCGAACTGCCGGGCGGCATCGACTCGGTGCGGCTGCTCGCCGAGCACGGCGTCATCGCCGCGATCGGGCACACCGACGCCACGTACGAGCAGACCGTCGAGGCGATCGACGCGGGCGCCACCGTCGCCACGCACCTCTTCAACGCGATGCCGCCGCTCGCCCACCGCGAGCCCGGCCCGATCGCCGCGCTGCTGGAGGACGAGCGGATCACCGTCGAGCTGATCAACGACGGCACGCATCTGCACCCCGCGGCACTGCAGCTGGCCTACCACCACGCGGGCGCCCACCGCGTCGCGCTGATCACCGACGCCATGGACGCGGCCGGCTTCGGCGACGGCCTGTACCAGCTCGGCCCGCTCGCGGTCGAGGTCAAGGACGGCGTCGCGCGGCTGGTCGAGGGCAACTCGATCGCGGGCTCCACGCTCACCCTGGACACCGCCTTCCACCGGGCCGTGACCATCGACCGGATCCCGGTCGGCGACGTGGTGCAGTCCATCTCCGCCAACCCGGCCCGGCTGCTCGGCGTGTACGACCGGGTCGGCTCGCTGGAACCGGGCAAGGACGCGGACCTGGTGGTCCTGGACGAGGACTTCGCGCTCAAGGGCGTCATGCGCAAGGGCGAATGGGTCAAAGAGCCCCGGATCGGCTGATCTGCCCCATTATTGACAGTGAGTCGAATACGTAACGAAGAGACGGCGGTTGGTCCGGAGGTCTGGGCCGACCGCCTCCTTTTTGGCATGATCGCCTGGAAAACAGCTGGAGAAAGCGCATTCCATCCACGGTCTCGCGCTTGGGAGCAGGGATCGAGGGAGCGGCCGCGGTGATCCTCACGGTCACACTGAATACGGCACTCGACCTGACGTACGGCGTCCCGGAACTCGTCCCGCACGCCAGCCACCGCGTCAGCGACATGTCCGAGCGACCCGGCGGCAAGGGACTCAACGTGGCCCGGGTGCTCTCCGCCCTCGGCCACGAGACGGTGGTCACCGGCTTCGCCGGAGGCTCCACCGGGGCGGTGCTCCGCGAACTGCTGGCCGGCCCGCCCACGGACGCCCCCGCGCCCGCAACGGCCCCCGCGCCGGTCACCGACGCCCTCGTCACCGTCGTCGGGAACACCCGCCGCACCATCGCCGTCGTCGACCGGGCGACCGGCGACACCACCCAGCTCAACGAACCCGGCCCGCTCGTCACCGCCGACGAGTGGACCGCCCTCCTCGGCCGGTACGAGGAGCTCCTGGCCGGGGCCGACGCCGTCGCGCTCTGCGGCAGCCTGCCGCCCGGCATCCACGTCGGCGCCTACGCCGAACTGGTCCGCGCGGCCCGCGCCGCCGGTGTCCCCGTGCTCCTGGACACCAGCGGCGAACCACTGCGCCGCGGCATCGCCGCCCGCCCCGACCTGATCAAGCCGAACGCCGACGAACTCGCCCAGCTCACCGGTTCCCGGGAACCGATGCGCGCCACCCGCGACGCCCGCCGCCGCGGCGCCCACGGAGTCATCGCCTCGCTGGGACCGGACGGCATGCTGGCGGTCACCCCCGACGGCACCTGGCAGGCGAAGCCGCCCGCCAAGGTCCTGGGCAATCCGACCGGTGCGGGCGACTCCGCGGTGGCCGGGCTGCTGTCCGGCCTCGTCGAGGGGCTGAGCTGGCCGGACCGGCTGCGGCGGGCGGTGGCACTGTCGACGGCGACCGTGCTCTCCCCGACGGCCGGTGACTTCGACCGCGCGGCGTACGAGGAGCTGCTGCCGCGCGTCGGCGTCGAGGAACACCCACCGGCGGCCCGGGAGACTGCCGGGTGACCTCCGACCGGATGGCCACGCCCCGGCACGCGCGTGTCCCGGGCTTGCCGGGATGCCCTGGTGGCTCTGCCACGAGGACATCCCGGCGCCCTGGAATCGCACGCACCGGGCCGCGTCCGCCTTCCGGTCGGCGTTCACCCGGCAGCCTCTGAGAGGCCGCGCCCGTCCCGGACCGGCCCGTCCGCCGGTCCGAAAGAAGTAGCAAGAGGTCAGCATGCCGCTCGTCAACACCGGTGAACTCGTCTCCGCCGCCCAGGCCGAGGCACGCGGGATCGCCGCCTTCAATGTCATCACGCTGGAGCACGCGGAGGCCATCGCGGCCGGCGCGGAGCGCGCCGGAGCCCCCGCCATCCTCCAGATCTCCGAGAACGCCGTGAAGTTCCACGGCGGACGGCTCGGTGCGATCGCCGCCGCGGCCGCCGCCGTCGCCCGCGCGTCCAGTGCCCCGCTCGCCCTCCACCTCGACCACGTCGAGTCCGTGGAGCTGCTCCACCAGGCGCACACCGAGGGCTTCGGCTCCGTCATGTTCGACGCGTCCAAGCTGTCGTACGAGGAGAACGTGCGGACCACGGCCGAGGCGGTGGCCTGGGGCCACGAGCGCGGCATCTGGATCGAGGCCGAGCTCGGCAAGGTCGGCGGCAAGGAGGGCGAGGCCCCGCTCGACGCCCATGCCCCCGGTGTCCGTACGGACCCGGCCGAGGCCGCCGCGTACGTCCGCGACACCGGGGTGGACGCGCTGGCCGTCGCCGTCGGCTCCTCGCACGCGATGACGGAGCGCACCGCCGCCCTGGACCACGAGCTGATCGGCCGGCTCCGGGAGGCCGTCCCGGTCCCGCTGGTGCTGCACGGCTCCAGCGGCGTCCCGGACGAGGAGATCCGCCGGGCCGTCGCCTCCTCCGGCATGGTCAAGATCAATGTGGGCACGGCCCTGAACACCGCGTTCACCGGTGCGGTGCGGGCGTACCTGGCCGAGAACACCACGGGCGTGGACCCGAGGAAGTACATCGCCCCGGGCCGCGAGGCGATGGCCGCGACGGTGGCGGGCTTCCTGGCCCTGATGGGCCGGCCGGGCGCGTGATCAGAAACGGTCCGGCCCCATCGCCTCGCTCGGGCGATGGGGCCGGACCGTTCTCGTCATGCGCTCAGCGCTTCTGCTGACCGGCCTTCAGCGACAGCTGGTCCAGGTTGGCGTCGCACTGGTCGCCCTCGTTGCAGGAGATCATCAGGGTGTTCGCACCCTTGTTGAGGTTGACGTAGGCGAACGTCGTCGTCCAGCCCTTCTCCAGGTCGCCCTCGGGAGCATTGGCGTAGTTCTTCATGTTGATGCCGCGGGGGTCCTCGGAGTTGACCGTGAGGGACGTCTTGGCGTCCTTGCCCGGCACGCCGTACGTCACGAACAGCGTGTACGGACCGGCCTCCGGCACCTCGACCGACCAGGTCGCCGACCTGCCGACCTCGTTGAGGTTGATGTACTGGCCGTTGGCGCTCTTCGCACCCTTGGTCGTGTTGTCCAGCTGGGCCGTGCCACCGAGCTTCAGCGTCGCCGCGTCCTGCTTGGGCAGCTTGGCCGGGGCCTCGGAGCTGGCGGACTGCTGGGGCTTCGGGGACTCCTCGACCTCGCCGCCGGGACCGGCGGAGGAGGTGGCCTCTTCCTTCTTCTTGTCCTTGTCGTTGCCCGTGAGCAGCGCGGCACCGATGCCGATGAGCACGACCAGGACCACCGCGACCGCGGCGATCAGCAGGCCCTTGGTGTTGGGGCCGCCGCTGCCGGAGGAGCCGCCGGACCGGCCGCGGCCGCCCTGCTGCGGGATCTGCGCGGTGCCTCCGGGGTACGTCTCCGGGGCGGCGTACTGGGCGTTCGGCTGGCCGTACGCCTGCTGCTGGCCGTACGCCTGCGGCGGCCCCTGCTGGCCGTACTGACGCTCGCCGACGGTGCGTACCTGGTTGTACGAGGTCCGGGGCACCCCGGGCTGCGGAGCCGCCGGGGGGTAGCCGTAGCCGCCCTGCCGTGGCGGCTGGGCACCTGCCGCCTGTCCGTCCTCGTACAGGTAGCCGAACGGATCGTCGTCCTCGGGCGTGTTTGCGCCGTTGTTCCCGGCCGTCATCCCTGGGTCACTCCTCACCATGTCGCCAGCCGTCGCCGAATATTGCCAGCCGTGGCCGACCGGCCGAGCCTACCCCGAACGGCCCACCCCAAGAATTGCCGTCGCGGGTAGTGGACCGGTGGCGGAGCGCGGGGGCGGCGCCGCCGTGAACGTCAGCCGGCCCTGCGGTGAACCTTGGAGCGGGACCGCTTCTCCACGTACATCCGCTGGTCGGCGGAGCGCAGCACCTCTTCGGCGGTCATGCCGCAGGCGGCCCAGCCGATGCCGAAGCTCGCCCCGACCCGCACCGCTCTGCCGTCGACCCGGATCGGCGGAATGATGGCGTTGCGCAGGCGTACGGCCAGGTCAGCGGCGTCCGCGTCGCCGAGCCCGTCGGCGAGGACGACGAATTCGTCACCCCCGAGCCGGGCCACGGTGTCGCCGTCGCGGACACAGGTGGTGAGCCGGCGGGCGACCTCGATCAGCACCGCGTCACCGGTGTGGTGGCCGAAGCGGTCGTTGATCGACTTGAAGCCGTCGAGGTCGCAGAAGAGGACCGCGAGCCCCTTCGCCCCGTCGTCGTGCTCGGTGTCGGGGGCGACGGCGTGCACATGGTGGTCGAACGGGCCGCCGGGTGCCGGGTCGACCTCGTAGCCGTGCGTCCGCGCGTCGGGGTCGTCGAGGTCGCCGTAGGCCGCGTCCAGCGCCTCCACCGGGGTGGTGGCCGCCGCGTTCGGGCGCTCGCAGAGCCGGGCGCCCAGCCGGGAGCGCAGTTCGGCGCTGTTGGGCAGGCCGGTGAGCGCGTCGTGCGAGGCCCGGTGCGCGAGGTGCAGCTCGTGGCGCTTGCGCTCCTCTATGTCCTCGACGTGGGTGAGCAGGAAGCGGGGGCCGTCCGCGGTGTCGGCGACGACGGAGTTGCGCAGCGAGACCCAGAGGTAGGTGCCGTCGCGCCGCCCGAGCCGCAGCTCGGCGCGACCGCCCTCGGCCGAGGTGCGCAGCAGGGTGCCGATGTCCTCGGGGTGGACGAGGTCGGCGAAGGAGTAGCGGCGCAGCACGGACGCGGGCCTGCCGAGCAGCCGGCACAGGGCGTCGTTGGTGCGCAGCAGCCGGCCGTGCTGGTCGCCGCCCATCTCGGCGATGGCCATGCCGCTGGGCGCGTACTCGAAGGCCTGGCGGAAGGACTCCTCGCTGGCCCGCAGCGCCTGCTGTTCCCGTTCCAGACGGACCAGCGCCCGCTGCATGTTTGCTCGGAGCCGGGCGTTGCTGATCGCAATGGCGGCCTGTGACGCGTACATCTGGAGGGCCTCTCGGCCCCAGGCGCCGGGGCGGCGGCCGTTGCGCGGGCGGTCCACGGAGATGACGCCCAGCAGATCGGCGCCGCCGCCGGAGGCGTACATCGGGGCGTAGAGGCGGTCCTGGGGGTGCCACTCGTCCTCGAAACGGGGGTCGGGCCCGTCGGTGTGCCACTGCGGTACGTCGTCGTCGAGGAGGACCCAGCCGTCGGTGTGGGGTATGAAACGGAGCTCGTCCCAGGGCTGTCCCATGGTCAGCCGGCGCTCCCAGGAGGCGCGCGAGCCCACCCGGCCGGTGATCAGGGCTTCCGCCGCGCTGTTGCCCGCGAAGGCGGCGACCACGAGATCACCGTCGGGGCGGACCAGGTTCACGCAGGCCAGCTCGTAGCCGAGACCGGTGACGATTCCGTCGGCCACGGTCTGCAGTGTGTCGGCCAGGCTCCGCGCCGTGTTGAGATCGGCCACGGCCTGATGCAGCTGCCGCATCGTCGCTAGACGGACGTACGGCTCCGACTCGGCCTCCATTGCTCGCACTCCCCGAGACCTCGACAGCACTCCAGGTTTCATATCGACGTACTTACTGCAGTGTCACGGCAACTGAATCACAGTGAGCTGTGCCGTCGGTACACAGGGTCAACAAATATTGCACTCTGTGACTCAAGTCACAACAGATGGTAAAGGGTCGCGAGTGCCGTGCGGATTCGCTCCGTACTTTTCTTGAACGCAAATCCGGGCGTTGCAGACACCGGCCGCACCGCCCCGTGGACCACGGGTCCTAGGACCCGGCTGGTCCCTTGGCCCGATGCGGAGGCACGCGCTCCGCGGCTAGCGTGCCCGATGTGTTGCAGACGACGACCCCCGCCCCGCGTCCCCGGCCCATCCCCCATGCTGAGGGGGTGAGCAACGATGAGTTCCGAGGCGCCCTCGCCCGGCTGGCCGCCGGTGTCGTGCTGATCACCGCCCAGGAGCCGCCGCTGGACGAGAACGGACGGGGCGAGGACGTCGGCATGACGGCGACCGCCTTCATGTCGGTCTCCCTGGACCCACCGCTGGTGATGGTGAGTCTGCGCAACGACTCCCGGATGGACGACCTGCTGTCGGAGCAGCCGCTGTGGGCGGTGTCCGTGCTCGCCGAGAGCCAGCGGCACGTCGCCGGGCGATTCGCGATGAAGGGCCGGATCAGCGACCGGCTGCTGTTCGAGGACATCCCCTACGTCCGGGGCGAGGTCACCGCCGCGCCGTTGATCGGCGGCGCGCTGGCCACGCTGGAGTGCCGTACCGAGCAGCGGGTCCCGGCGGGCGACCACACGCTGGTGATCGGCCGGGTGCTGAGCGCGGACCTGCCCAGCGCGGAGGGGTCACCGCTGACGTACTTCCGGGGCCGGTACCGGCAGTTGGGGTGAGGGCGGCGGGGGCCGCGGTCCTCACCAGTCGCGGCCGGAGCGGCCGCGCTTGGTCTCGCCGCGCTGCTTCTTCTCGCGCAGCCGGCGTTCGTTGATGCCCCGGGGGATCCGTGTCTTGCGGCGCGGCCTCGGGGGCGGCGCCGTCGCCTCGGCGAGCAGGGAGGCGAGCCGTACGAGAGCGGTCTCCCGGTTGCGCCACTGGGAGCGGTGCTCGGAGGCCCGTACCGCGATCACCCCGCCCACGAGCCTGCTCTCCAGGCGCTGGAGCGCCCGCTCCTTCCACACCTCGGGGAGCGACTCGGTCGCCGCGAGGTCGAAGCGGAGCTCCACCTGGGAGTCGCTGGTGTTGACGTGCTGCCCGCCGGGTCCCGAGGACCGCGAGAAACGCCACATGAGCTCGGCCTCCGGCAGGGAGACCGAACCGCGGATGACATAGGGCCCGGACATGACACCCATGTTCCCCGCACCGGAGGGTGTTCGTCACCTTCTTTTGCCGCACCGGCCGTCCGCCCGGCCGGGGGATTTCGGTAAAGAAAGTAAAGGGGTCAGGAACCTCCTGACCCCTTGCCCGCGTTATGGCCTGTGACGGTAGCTTCGTGATGGCACGAAGCCCGCAAGCGACGATGAAAGGGACTTCCCATGGCTGTAAGCCTGTCCAAGGGCGGCAACGTCTCCCTCACCAAGGAGGCCCCGGGCCTGACCGCCGTCACGGTCGGCCTCGGCTGGGACGTCCGCACCACCACCGGCACCGACTTCGACCTGGACGCCTCGGCGATCGCGGTCAACCCGGCCGGGAAGGTCGTCTCCGACGGCCACTTCGTCTTCTTCAACAACAAGTCGACGCCGGACCAGACCATCGTCCACACCGGTGACAACGTCACGGGCCAGGGCGAGGGCGACGACGAGCAGATCAACGTCAACCTGGCGGGTCTGCCGGCCGACGTCGACAAGATCGTCTTCCCGGTCTCCATCTACGACGCCGAGACCCGCAGCCAGAACTTCGGCCAGGTGCGCAACGCGTTCATCCGCATCATCAACCAGGCCGGCGGCACCGAGATCGCCCGCTACGACCTGAGCGAGGACGCCGCCACCGAGACCGCCATGGTCTTCGGCGAGCTGTACCGCAACGGCGCCGAGTGGAAGTTCCGCGCCGTCGGCCAGGGTTACGCCTCCGGCCTGCGCGGCATCGCCCAGGACTTCGGCGTCAACCTCTGACGAACGGGCTCCGACACACGGGCACATTCGCGAAAGCCCCCGGCCGTTGCGGCCGGGGGCTTTCGCTTGTGCACGGCCGGAGCAGGCACATAGCGCCCGCTATGCGGTGCCATCGGACATCTACGCCCAACTCCCGCCGATTAACGGACACATGTGTATTCCATTCGGACAAGAAGTGGTCAAATAAATGTGAGGTATTTGTTAGTGCACCGTCAATGTTGCTCATTCGGTGGCACGCTCTCGGCTCGTAACCCCCCACGGAACGAGCAACGGAGAGCGCATGACCCCCCATATGAACACCCGTCGCGCCGCAGCCCTGGCCGCAGTGGCCGCGATGGTCGTCGTAGGCATGCAGACCGGTGCGGCGAACGCCGTGCCGGACAACGGCAACGGCGGCCACTCCGCCACTCGCAGCGCCGTCCCCTTCAGCGCCAACAAGGCCTCGCAGCGCATGGCCGCCATCAAGTCCGCGCAGAGCGACGTCTCCTCGACCGCCGACTCGCTCGGACTGGGCGGCCGGGAGAAGCTGGTCGTCCGTGATGTGATCAAGGACGCCGACGGCACGGTCCACACCCGCTACGAGCGCACCTACGACGGGCTGCCCGTGCTCGGCGGCGACCTCGTCACCCACACCGCCCCCGGCGGAAAGCTCAAGGGCGTCACCAAGGCGACCAAGGCCCGGATATCGGTGCCGTCCACGACGCCGAAGATCAAGACCGCGGCCGCCGCCCGCAAGGTGATCTGGGCGGTCTCCGGCAAGCCCGTCCTCGCCCTGGAGACGGTGAAGACCGGGGTGCAGAAGGACGGCACCCCGAGCCGGGTGCACACCATCACCGACGCGATCACCGGCAAGAAGCTCCAGAGCTACGAGGCGGTCGAGACCGGTGTCGGCAACAGCCAGTACAGCGGTCAGGTCGAGCTGTCGACCACCGCGTCCGGCTCCGGCTTCGAGCTGACCGACGGCGACCGCGGCGGGCACAAGACGTACGACCTCAACCAGGGCGAGAGCGGCACCGGCGACCTGGTCACGGACGACGACGACACCTGGGGCGACGGCACCGGCAACGACCGCCAGACCGCCGCGGTCGACGCCGCCTACGGCGCCGCGCAGACCTGGGACTTCTACAAGTCGGCGTTCGGCCGCGACGGCATCGCCGGTGACGGCAAGGCCGCGTACTCGCGGGTCCACTACGGCGACTCGTACGTCAACGCGTTCTGGGACGACAGCTGCTTCTGCATGACGTACGGCGACGGCGCCGACAACAAGAGCGCGCTGACCGCCCTCGACGTCGCGGGCCACGAGATGAGCCACGGCCTGACCGCGTCCACCGCCAACCTCGACTACTTCGGTGAGTCCGGCGGCCTGAACGAGGCGACCAGCGACATCTTCGGCACCTCGGTCGAGTTCGCCGCCGACAACAGCACGGACGTCGGCGACTACCTCATCGGCGAGAAGATCGACATCAACGGCGACGGCACCCCGCTGCGCTACATGGACGAGCCGAGCAAGGACGGCGGCTCGGCCGACTACTGGGACAGCAGCGTCGGCGACCTCGACGTGCACTACTCCTCCGGCGTCGCCAACCACTTCTTCTACCTGCTCTCCGAGGGCAGCGGCGCGAAGACCATCAACGGGGTCGACTACGACTCCCCGACCGCAGACGGCTCGACCGTCACCGGCATCGGCCGGGACAAGGCCGTCCAGATCTGGTACAAGGCCCTCTCCGAGTACATGACGTCGTCCACCGACTACGCGGGCGCCCGTGAGGCGACCGAGAAGGCGGCGACCGACCTGTACGGGGCGGACAGCACCGAGCTCGCGGCCGTCGACGCCGCCTGGAGCGGTGTCAACGTGAAGTAGTCCGCGCGGCGGTACTCCACCGGGAGCCGGTCAGTCCTCCGAGGCGGGCCGGCTCCTGCCGTACAGCCAGGTGTCCCACAGCTTCGTCAGGTCCTGCCCGGTCGCCTTCTCCACGTACGCGGTGAAGTCGGCGGTCGACGCGTTGCCGTGCCGGTGTGCCTTCGTCCAGCCCCTGACGAGCGCGAAGAAACGCCGGTCGTCGTCCACAGCCTGCCGGATCCTGTGGATGACCATCGCCCCGCGCCCGTAGACCGGCGCCTGCGAGATGTCCGCGGCCGTCGGCGGATCGGCCGGCGGGAAGGCCCAGTTGGCCTCGTTCTTGAAGGCGGCGTCGAACCGGTCCTGGACCGGGCGGCCCTCCTTGTCGGCCTCCCACAGCCACTCCGCGTAGGTCGCGAAACCCTCGTTGAGCCACATGTCCCGCCAGCTCTCGGGGGTGACGGAGTCCCCGAACCACTGGTGGGCCATCTCATGGACGAGCAGTCCGGTGCCCGGCGGCCCGGGGAAGAAGGGCCGGTCCTGGGTCTCCAGGGCGTAACCGGCGTCCCCGGAGCGCTCGACGATCGCGCCCGTGGCGGAGAAGGGGTACGGGCCGAACCGTTCCGCCTCCCACTTCACGACCTCCGGGACCCGGGCGAGGACCCGCGCGCTGTCCGCCGCCACCGTCGTGTCCGCGGCGGTGAACACCTTGATCCCGTCCGGGGTCGTCGATTCCTTCATGTCGAAGCGGCCGATGGCGACGGTCACGAGATAGCTCGCCATCGGTTCGGGAACGTGCCAGTGGAAGGTGGTGGCGCCGCCCGAGGTGCGCCGGGAGGCCAGCTCGCCGTTGGACACCGCCGTCAGCCCCTCGGGGACGGTGACGGCGATGTCGTACGACGCCTTGTCGCTCGGGTGGTTGTTGCCGGGGAACCAGGCCATCGAGCCGGTCGGTTCGCCGAGCGCGACCGAACCGTCCGCCGTCCTCAGCCAGCCCTCCTTCGACCCGTCGGGATCGGTGAGGGTCCGCGGCGAGCCCGAGTAGCGGACGACCGTGCGGAAGGTGCCGCCCTTGTGCAGACGGCCCGCCACCTCGGCGTCGGGGCGCAGCGTCAGCTCCTGCCCCGCCCGGTGGACGGCGGCGGGGCGGCCCTCCACGGTCACCGAGTCCACGGTGAGCCCGACGAGATCGAGGTCGAAGGCGCTGAGGTCCTGGGTGGCGCGCGCGGTGATCGTGGCGGTGCCGCGCAGCCGGTGGGCGGCCGGGTCGACGTCGAGCGCGAGGTCGTAGTGCTGGACGTCGTAGCCGCCGTTGCCGAGCTTCGGGAAGTACGGGTCGCGCAGGCCGGAGGCGCCGGGCGTCCCCTCGACCCCGCCGGTGCAGCCGGTGGACGTCGTCAGCACCAGCAGGACGAGGGCGGCGGCGCGAGCCGTGCGGCGTACAGGTGTTCGCTGATCCACACCGGCGATCCTAGGCACGGAATGCCCGATTGGCGGGATATCGACTCAGAGGATTGCGATCCCCAGCGGACGGGTGCCCGCGGCCACCTCGAACGGCCGGTGCTCGCCCGTGAGATCGACGACGGTGATGCCGTTGCCGTACCCCTCGCGGGTGAAGCCCTCGGTGACGTACGCCGTGCGGCTGTCGCCGGACACCGCCACGTCCTCGTGCGGCCCGTCCAGCGGCACCACGCGCTCGCTGCCCCCGGGGGTACGGATGGTCAGGGAGGGGCCCTCGTCCTCGGAGAGGATCGGGCCGGTGCCGACGACCAGCAGGGTGCCGTCGGGGGCGAGCGTCGCGCCGTGCTGGTGGGTGTCGGCGGTCATCGGCTCGATGGTGCTCCTGCCGGTGCGCGGATCGAGGACGACGAGCCGTTCGCCCTCGAAGGGCAGCAGCAGCTTGCCGTCGGCGGGGCGCACGACGGCGTAGTGCGGCTTCAGCCAGGAGCCGAGGCCGCCCTCGGTGCCGTACGGGGCCACCTCGAAGCGCCGCGTCCGGCCGCCGGACGTGTTCACCGCCGTGACGTCGAAGGAGTCGTGGCCGGTGGCGTACACCTCGGCGCCGTCCGGCGAGACGTCCACGTCGAAGGGGCGGCGGCCGACCGGCACCGTGCCGGTGACCTCGCGGGTGGCGGTGTCGATGGTCTCCAGCACCCCGTCGCGGCCGGGCACGTTGACGCCGACGTACACGTGCCGGCCGTCGGGGGCCAGGGCGATCCCCATGCCGCCGCCCCGGTACTCGCCGGTCGTGACGGGCCCGGTCCGCGTCCGGTACGGGATCCGGGCGAGCCGGGTCCGCGTCTCCGTGTCGACGACCGCGACCCCCTCGGCGGTCGCCACCCAGGCCAGCCCCTCGTCGTCGACGACCAGACCGTAGGGGGCGGTGCCGACCTCGACGGAGCCGAGCACGGGCCGGCGGTGCCCGGGATGCGGGTCGACGAAGGTCACGGTGTCGGCGCCGAAGTCGGCGACGAGGAGGGTGCCGCGCGGGGTGGCCGGGGCGGCCTTCCCGGCCGAACCGGACTTTTCCGCCGAGGGGGACGGTGCCGGGGCTACCGGTGCGCTGTCCGGGGTACGGGGCGCGGCCGGCGTACCGCTCGCGCAGCCCGTGAGGACCGCCGCCGCGGCCAGCGCCACGACCGCGCGGCGCGCGTTCACCGGGCGTCCCGCAGTCGCGCGGCGATCTCCGTGAAGCCGCGGCGCTCCGCGTGGTCCAGCGCGGTCGTCCCGTCGTTGTCCGGCAGGTCCACGCGTGCACCGGCCGCCAGCAGCAGCTCGATGACCTCCTGGTGCGCCCGGCCGCCGTCGCCGAGGATCACGGCCTCCAGCAGGGCGGTCCAGCCGAGCCGGTTGACGTGGTCGACGTCGATGTCGGTGACCCGGAGCAGCTCCCGTACGTAGGCGGCGTGACCGCGCTCGCTCGCGGGGATGAGCGCGATGCCGCCGAAGCGGTTGCGGAGCTTCGGATCGGGGCCGGCCGGCAGCAGGACGTGCAGCATCGGGACGCTGCCGGTGACCCCGGTCGCCAGCCACGGGCTCTCCTCGCGCCCGTCCTGGGCGTTCGGGTCCGCGCCCGCCGCGACCAGCAACCGGGCGGCCTCGACGTGGTCGCCGTGGACGGCGAGGAGCAGCGGGGTGCGCAGCTCCTCGTCGCGGCAGTCCACCCGGGCGCCGCCCTCGATCGCGGACCGCACCCGGCCGGTGTCGCCGGCACGTGCGGCGTCGAGCAGTTGTCGATCGAGGGCGTTCATGTCTCTCCTGCTCCTGTTACCGGGCCTGCTGGGCGCTTACTTGGCGAGGGCGGCGACGCCTGCCCGGGCGAACTTCTCGTCGAGGTCGCCGCTGGGGGCGCCGGCCACGCCGATGGCCGCGATCGGGGCGCCCTTGGTGGTGACGGGGGCGCCGCCGGCGAGGAAGAGGGTGCCGGGGATGTCCTTCAGGGTGGGGGCGTTCGTCAGGCGCTGGGCGAGTTCGGAGGTGGGGGCGTTCCAGGAGACGGCGGTGAACGCCTTCTTCTGCGCGGCGTCGTAGGACTGCGGGCCGGCGCCGTCGCCGCGCAGGGTGAGGAGGGTGTTGCCGTTGCGGTCGACGACGGCGACGGAGACGCGCTGGTTCTCCTTCTTCGCGGCGTCGAGCGTCGCCTGGGCGGCCTTGGTCGCGGCGGCCAGGGTCAGGTGGGTGGTCTGCTGGAGGTTGCGGTTCGCGGCGTCGGCCCCGACGGCGGCGGCGGGCGCGGCGGCCGGGGTGGAGGCGCTGGCGGACATCGCGCCGAAGGTCCCGGCGCCGAGGGCGGCGACGGCGACGGCACCGGTCAGGACGCGGGTGCGCAGCGACAGCTTCTTCATGGTGGGCTCCTCAGCAGCGGTGGGTGAGCGTGTTCGGCTCTGCCCTCCATGCTCCGGCCGGACCCGGCCCCGTACGGTCGACGGACCGGCTCGACACCGGACGCGGGACGGTCGACGGCCCCATCAGCCGATCGGTTGATGCGCGGGTGGTGACCCGGGACGAACATGAATGTATCCGTGCAGGTCAGCGGTGCCGCTGACGGCGAGGAGCGAGAGGTACGAGGTGAAGCACCGAACCCCATCCGCCGCACCGGACCGGACCGGCGACCCGGACGCCCGGTGGCTCACGCTCCTGATGCACGCCGCGTTCTTCCTGCTGCTCGGCGCCTCGCTCACCCGTTTCCTGCTGCGCCACCCCGGCGAGGCCCGCACCCCGTGGATCATCGCGCTCTCCGTCGCCCTCGCCGTGCTGTACGTGCTCGGGCCGGTGCTCGGCTCGCGTCCGACGCCGCGCTCGCTGGTGTGGCTGGGGGTGCTGGTCGCCGTGTGGATGGTGCTGGTCGTCCTCGCGCCGAGCTTCGCGTGGTGCGCGGTCCCGCTCTTCTTCACCGGGCTGCGCATCCTGCCGCCGCGCGCCGCGCTGGCGCTCGTCGCCCTGCTCACGCTGTTCGTCGTCGCCGCGCAACTGCGGCTGGCCGAGGGCTTCGACCCGAATCTGGTGCTCGCCCCGCCCGCCGTGGCGGCGGTCGCGACGGCGGTCTTCGTCCATATGCAGCGTCAGACCGAGCGCCAGCGCGCACTGTCCGAGCGGCAGCGCGAACTCATCGACGACCTGCTGCGCACCCGCCGCGAACTGGCCGCCACCGAACGCCGCGAGGGAACCCTCGCCGAACGCCAGCGGCTCTCCATGGAGATCCACGACACCCTGGCTCAGGGCCTGTCCAGCCAGCAGATGCTGCTCCAGGCGGCCGACCGCACCTGGGACACCGACCCGTTGACCGCCCGCCGCCATGTCCGTACCGCCACCGGCATCGCGGAACGCAACCTCGCCGAGGCCCGCCGCTTCGTCCACGACCTGGCGCCGGCCGATCTCGCCGAGGGCGGCGGCCTGGAGGCGGCCCTGCGCGCACTGGCCACCCGCGAGACGGCGCAGGGGCAGGGCCGGCTGACCGTCCGCTGCCATGTGGAGGGCGAAGGACACACCGCCCTGCCCGACCGCACGCAGTCCGCGCTCCTGCGCATCGCCCAGGGCGCGCTGGCCAATGTGAAGGAGCACGCGCACGCGACGGAGGCGGCCCTGACGCTGACCCACCTCGGCGACCGGGTCGTCCTGGACATCGCCGACAACGGGCAGGGCTTCACCCCCACCGAGGCCACCCGTGCCACCGGCAGCGTGCGCGGTCACGGGCTGCCCGCGATCCGGGCCCGGCTGCAGCAGCTCGGCGGCACGCTGACGATCGAGTCGGTGCCGGGCGAGGGTACGGTGCTGTCCGCCGCCGTCCCGCTCACCCCCGCCGCCCCGCCGACCGCCCCGCCGACCGCCCCGGAGGACCTCGCATGACCGCGACGCCGCCCGTACGCATCCTGCTCTGCGACGACCACGTCGTCGTGCGCGCCGGTCTGCTCGCCCTCCTCGGCAGCGAACCGGACATCGAGGTCGTCGGCGAGGCCGGCAGCGGCGAGGAGGCCGTCTCCCTGGCCGCCAAGCTCACCCCGGACGTCGTCCTGATGGACCTCCAGCTCGGCGAGGGCATCGACGGCGTCGAGGCCACCCGCCGCATCGCCGCCACCGGCGTCCATGTGCTGGTCCTCACCACGTACGACACGGACGCCGACATCACCCGGGCCATCGAGGCGGGCGCCACCGGCTATCTGCTGAAGGCCGAGCGCCCCGAGGAGCTCTTCGCCGCGATCCGCTCGGCCGCCCAGGGCCGCACGACGCTCTCCCCGCCGGTGGCCAGCCGCGTCATGGCCCGGATGCGCAAGCCGCTGCCCACCCTCACCGACCGCGAACTCGACATCCTGGCCCAGCTCTCCCAGGGCCTGGGCAACCGCGACATCGCCCGCGCCCTGTTCATCAGCGAGGCCACGGTCAAGACCCACCTCGGCCGGATCTACGACAAGCTCGGCGTCGACACCCGCGCGGGCGCCGTCGCCGTCGCCAAGGAGCAGCGACTGCTGCCCTGAGAGCCGTCGGAAGGTCTCCCGGCACCGGCGTGCCTTCGGGCATGACACCATCGAAGCGTGCTCGACATCGGCTACTCCCTCTCCCGGCGCTTCCCGGACCCCCCGCAGACCGACTACCGCCGCGCGGACGTCCACGCACTGCGGCACGATCTGTTCTCCGGGGACGTCTACCTCGCGGACACCAAGGAGGACCGCGAGGTGTCCACGGCCTGGGGATGGGTGCCGGTGCTCGACTTCGCGTGGGCGCTGTGCGACATCGTCGAGCAGATCGACCAGGACCCGCGCGGCAACCGCTCGCACCGGCGGCAGTTCGCCGAGCTGGACTTCACCGAATCGTCCGACCGGATGCTCTTCGAGCGCCGCTTCGGCTGGGTCGACGTCGAGGCGGACTGGATGCCCGGCGAGGAGCCCCCGCTCACCTTCAGCCACTCGCTGCTGCGCCGCGAGGCCCGCGACTTCCTGCACGACCTGATCGCCGACCTCGCCGACATGCACGAGGGTCTCGCCGACAACCCCGTGATCTGGGACCTCCAGGCCCGCTTCCCCCGGGTCTGACCCCCTTCTGCGCCCCTCTCCTACGCCTCCACGCGCACCCCGATCTGTGCCGCGAACGCCGACGCCAGCTCCATCAGCTGCGCCGGGCTGATCACCGCACCCGCCAGCCGCTCCACCCCGCGCGCGATGTCCAGCTCCGCGACCGTGCGCAGATCCACCGACTCCATCCGTGCGGAGCTGAAGTCGGCCCGCTTCAGCACGCAGTCGCGGAACTCCACCCGCACCAGCTGCGCGTCCCCGAGATCCGGCTCGGAGAGCACACAGCCCTCGAACACCACGTCCTTGAGCCGGGCCCTGCGCAGATTCAGGTAGTCGATCTTCCCGCCGCGCACCAGCACCCGCTCCAGCACCGCGCCGTGCAGCTGCACCCCGCCCAGCCGGGCGTCCACCACCTCCACGTCACGCAGCGACGCCCCCGCGAGATCGGTGCCCACGCCCCGTACGCCCGTCAGCACCGAGTCGATGAAACGGGCCCTGACCAGCTCCGCGCGGTCCAGCGCGCAGCCGTCCAGCGCGCAGTCCATGAACCGGGCGCCCGGACCCGACTCGTCCGCGAGATCCGTCCCCTCGAACCGCAGCCCGTCGTAGTCCCCGTCCGGCTCCAGGCCCCCGCCGCCGTACGGAACGAGCGGTGGGAGCCGCACCTCCGGACGCCGGGCCGCCGGGATGGTGTCCGTCTTCCTGCTGTTGCTGCGTGCCATGCCCTCCATCGTGACCCATGCCACTGACAACGCCCCCGCGCCGATGCGCGGGGACCGGATCGCCGGGTCCGCCTAGCGCTGCCCGCCGAGCTCCGCCAGCGCCCCGTCCGTCAGCCGGTACACCGTCCACTCGTCCTGCGGGCGCGCGCCCAGCGACTCGTAGAACGCGATGGACGGGGCGTTCCAGTCCAGCACCGACCACTCCAGGCGCTCGTAGCCGCGCTCCGCGCAGATCCGCGCCAGCTCCGTCAGCAACGCCTTCCCGTGCCCGCCGCCACGCCGCTCCGGACGTACGTACAGGTCCTCCAGGTAGATGCCGTGCACCCCGCGCCAGGTCGAGAAGTTCAGGAACCACAGCGCGAAGCCGACCGGCTCGCCGTCGTCCGACTCGGCGATGTGCGCGTACGCGGCGGGCCGCTCACCGAACAGCGCCTCGTGCAGCTGCTCCTCGGTGGCCTTCACCTCGTGCAGGGCCTTCTCGTATGCGGCCAGCTCACGGACCATGGCGTGGATGGCGGGGACATCGGCGGGGACAGCGGTACGAATCATGGGGGCAGCGTAAGCAGGGCCTCCTCCCCCGCTCGCTCCGCCCCCTTCCGGAATGTCGGTCACGCCACCGGTCCCGGGGCCGTGCGTCAATCGGATATGACCCCGAGCAGCCCCGCACCGCCCACCCGGCAGCGCACCACCGCCGGCTCGTGGATCCGCAGCGTCGGCTCCTGGATCCGCAGCGCACCCGGCACCTACATCTGGCTGGCCGCGCTCTTCGTCACCACGGTCATCGTCCACCAGATGTCACCGGACTTCGAAGAGGACTTCCTGCGCCAGCGTTCGACCAACATCCACGAACTCACCCAGGACCCCGTGCACGCCCTGTTCGCCAGCGCCTTCTGGATCGACGGCGGCCACTGGCTCCCCTACGCCCTCCTGTACACCGTCTTCCACGCCCCCGCCGAGCGCTGGCTCGGCACCCTGCGCTGGCTCACCGTGGCCGTCCTGGCGCACGTCCTCGCCTCCCTGGCCAGCGAAGGCGTCCTGGCCTGGGCGATCCGGCACGGACACGTACAGCCGTCGGCCGCCAACACCCTGGACTTCGGTGTCAGCTACGCGCTGGCGGGGGTCGTCGCCGTGCTCACGTACCGCGTCCCACCGCCCTGGCGGTACGTGTACCTCTTCGCCGTCCTCGTCTTCTACGGCATCCCGCTCATCGCCGGCCGCACCTTCACCGACCTGGGCCACTTCACCGCCGTACTCATCGGCCTCGCCTGCTACCCACTGATCCGGTCCCGGCACAGGACGAAAATGCCTCGCGCGCAGTAACGTCCCGCCCGAGAGCCAACAGGGCTTCACACCGGACAAAGCAGGGGCAACATGAGCACCGTCAGCACCGTCAACGGCGGCATATCGTTCTGGTACGCGGACCAGGGCACTCCTCTGGCCCGGGAGCCCCTGCCCGGCGACGCCACCGCCGACATCTGCATCGTCGGCGGCGGGTACACCGGGCTGTGGACCGCCTACTACCTCAAGAAGGCCGTCCCCTTCCTCAACATCACCGTCCTCGAAGCCAAGTTCTGCGGCTACGGCGCCTCCGGGCGCAACGGCGGCTGGCTCTACAACGGCATCGCCGGCCGCGACCGCTACGCGAAGCTCCACGGCCACGAAGCCGCCGTCCGGCTCCAGCAGGCGATGAACGAGACGGTCGACGAGGTCGTACGGGTGGCCGCCGAGGAGAACATCGACGCCGACATCCATCAGGGCGGCGTCCTCGAAGTCGCCTACACCCCCGCACAGCTGGCCAGGCTCAAGGACTTCCACTCCGTCGAGATCGCCTTCGGCGAGACGGACCGCGTCCTGCGCGGCGCCCGTGAGACCTGCGAACGCGTCAACGTCACCGGAGCCGTCGGCTCCACCTGGACCCCGCACGGCGCCCGGCTCCACCCGGTCAAACTCGTCCAGGGGCTCGCCGCGACCGTCGAGGCGCTCGGCGTCACCATCCACGAGTCGACGCCCGTCACCGAGATCAAGCCCAAGCACGCGCACACCCCGTACGGCACCGTCCGCGCCCCGTACATCCTGCGCTGCACCGAGGGCTTCACGGCGAACCTCAAGGGCCAGCGGCGCACCTGGCTCCCCATGAACTCCTCGATGATCGCCACCGAGCCGCTCCCCCGGTCGGTCTGGGACACCATCGGCTGGGAGGGCCGCGAGACCCTCGGCGACATGGCCCACGCCTACATGTACGCCCAGCGCACCGCCGACGACCGCATCGCGCTCGGCGGCCGGGGCGTCCCGTACCGCTTCGGCTCGGGCACCGACAACGACGGCCGCACCCAGCCCGCCACCATCGAGGCCCTCCGCGACATCCTGGTCCGCTTCTTCCCCGCCACCGCGGGGGCGAGGATCGACCACGCCTGGTCCGGCGTCCTCGGTGTCCCCCGCGACTGGTGCGCCACGGTCACCCTGGACCGTTCGACCGGGCTCGGCTGGGCGGGCGGCTACGTCGGCTCCGGCGTCGCCACCACCAATCTCGCCGCCCGCACCCTGCGTGACCTGATCCAGCAGGACTCCGGCCAGTCGGGCCCCACCGATCTGACCGCCCTGCCCTGGGTCGGCCACAAGGTCCGCCGCTGGGAGCCGGAGCCCTTCCGCTGGATCGGCGTCCACGGCATGTACGCCGCCTACCGCGCCGCCGACCGCCGCGAGCTGACCTCGCCGCGGGCCGGTACGGACCCGGTGGCGAAGGCCGCGGACCGGCTGGCCGGGCGGCACTGACCGGAAGAACGGACGGGCACCCGCCACCGGTGGTGGCGGGTGCCCGTCCTCGTTCGGTCAGCTCAGCGGGGGCCGTGTCACTTCACCTGGCAGATGCTCTTGCCGTGGCAGGGCTTCGGCTTGCACTTCTTGTCGTGCTTGTCGTGGCACGGCTTCGGCTTGGGCTTGCACTTCTTGTCGTGCTTGTCGTGGCACGGCTTGGGCTTGGAGGGCGGCTTCGGCTTGCAGTGCTTGCCGTCGCAGGACTTCTTCGCGACGGAGATGCGGGCCTGGTCCTGGTTCGACCGGACGGTCCCGTTCTCGGCGGTGGCCACCGCGCGGTTGACGACCTCGCCGCGCTTCGCGTCGGCGGCCGTGACCCGGTAGGTGCCGGTGCAGGTGGTGCTGTCACCGGACTGCCCGGCCGGGGCGAGCGTGGTCGCCTCGCAGGTCACACCGGTCACCCGGTCGTCGGTGACCGAGATCCCCGTCAGCGACTGGGAACCGGTGTTGGTGACGGTGTACGTGTACGTCACCTTGTCGCCCACCTTGTACGTGCGCGAGTCGTCCACCGTCTTCGTCAGGCGCAGCCCCGGCTCGGTCGCGGCCCGCAGCGTGACGCTGTCGGGCTCCGATTCCACCTGGGTGGAGCCGGACCGCCCGTGCGCGGCGGCCACGTTGACGACCCTCCCCCGCGCGGCGTCCGCCGCGGTGACGGTGTATCTGCCGACGCAGGTGGTGACGGCTCCCGGGGCCAGCGTGGTCGCCTGGCAGGTCACGTTCGGCACGAGATCGTCGGTGACCCCGACGCCGGTCAGTGTCGCGTTGCCGGTGTTGGTGACGGTGTACGTGTACGTCACCTCGTCACCGGCCCGGTACACGCGGGTGTCGTCGGCCGACTTCGTCAGGTGCAGCCCCAGCTGGGAGGCGACCAGTACGGTCACCTCGTCGGGCTCCGATTCCACCGCTTCGCCGCCGGACCGCCCGTGCGCGGTGGCGGTGTTGGTGACCGAGCCCGCGTCGGCGTCGGCGGCCGTGATCCGGTAGGTGCCGGTGCAGGTGGTGCTGTCACCGGGCTGCCCGGCCGGGGCGAGGGTGGTCGCCTCGCAGGTCACACCGGTCACCCGGTCGTCGGTGACCGAGAGCCCGGTCAGTTCCTGGGGGCCGGTGTTGGTGACGGTGTAGGTGTACGTCACCTCGTCACCGACCTCGTAGACGCGGGTGTCGTCGGCCGACTTCTCCAGCCGGACCCCGGGCCCGGACTGGACCTCCAGGGTGACGTCGTCGGGCGGCGACTCGATCGGGGTGCCGTTGTCACGCCCGTGCGCGATGGCGGTGTTGGTGACCGAACCGGCCGTGGCGTCCGCCCGGGTGACGGTGTAACTGCCGGTGCAGGTCATCGTCTCGCCCACGGCGAGCGTGGTCTTCGGACACATGATGCCGGTGACCCGGTCGTCGGTCACGTTCACGTTCGTCAGCGGGACGTTGCCGCTGTTGGTCACCACGTACTCGTAGGGCACCTTGGTGCCCGGCGTCACCGGGGTCGGCAGCGGCGGGTTCTGGGAGACCTGCTTGACCAGGTTGAGCCGCGGCAGCGCGGCGGCCGGATGGACGCTGACGTTCCGGATCAGGTGGACGTCGGTGAACAGCCCGGTCGACGCGGCGAAGCCGAACTTGTAGGTGCTGGGCACCGGCTGGGGCGCCGGGGTCGACAGCACCTGCTGGGTGCCGTTGCCGTCGTGGAAGTCCATCGAGACCGTGATCACCGGGTTCGGCGACGGGGAGATCTCGACGGTCACCGTGCGGCGCGAGGGCTCCAGCAGCGCTTCGGCCTCCTGCGGGGTGGAGTCCGGCGGCACCGAGGTGGTCGGCCCCTGCAACTGCCCCGGCAGCGTGGAGGGCCAGGGCCCGGTCGTCGAGAAGTTGCTGGTCGTCGCGTCGAGGAAGCAGTAGCCCTCGGTGCCGTCGCCCGGCCCGCGCAGCGTCACCATGTTCGCGCCGGGTGCCGGGATCCGGAAGGACGTACCGGCCGGGGAGCGGGTGGCACAGCCGTTGCCGCGGTGCTCCCAGTCACCGAAGTAGTTGCCGAGGACGTCCAGACCGACACCGAGGTAGCCACGGTTGACGCCCGGCAGGAATGTCTGGTTCGGATCGTCGTCGGGGAGCTTCTGCGCATAGCCCAGGCTGCCGCCGAAGGCTCCGGGCGCGGTCAGCGACGCGGCACCGTCGATGAGGAAGAACGAGATGCCGTCGGCCGGAGGGCTGGTGGTGCCTCCGTACTGCCACTGGTCGAAGGTGGTGACCAGTCCCTGGTTCGCCGGGAGCGCGTGGTTGTAGAGCACTGCGGCGGACTGGTCGTTGGACGCGTCGGTCAGCCGGAGGTAGCCGTGCGGCGCGGCGTTGTTCGGCGGTACGGGACCGGTCGCGCCGGCCGGGCAGCCGGTGAGCGGGTGGGTGCCGGGGCCGGGCGCCGGGGCCTGGGGCGCACCGGTCAGGCAGGCGGGCCCGAACGCCTCGAACTCCGCGTTCGCGTCGGCCCCGGTGAACGTCTCGTCCACCAGCGGTACACCCACGGCCTGCGCGGCGGCGGCCGTCTGGCCCGGCAGACCGAGACCGGCGGCCACCAGCCCCAGCACACCGAGCCCGCCCGCGGCCAGCCGCCCCAGCCGATTCTGTCCACGACTGCGGCCACGACCCCTGGTCGCGGCACCGAAATGTCTCAGCGTCATGCCGGGCAAGGTAGGGACTCGGCCCGGCGACCGGACCCAACACGCCCCACGGCCGCCGCCCTCCCTCCTTCCGGCGTACGCACAGGAATGACGGCCGGCGTCAGCGGATCGCCCGAACGGACCGCCCGGCCTTGCGGCCGGTCCGGAAGTGTGGAACGGAGGAGGGCCGGCGCCCCGCCCGGGACACCGGCCCTCCTCGTGGAGGTCGGGGGACGGGCCCGGCCTCCTCCGCGGCGGGCTCGGCCTTCGTGTCGCGCATGACCAGGGCGGCCGGGACGGCGGCGAGGACGCCGATCGTGCCGATGGTGAAGGCGGCCCGCATCGCGAGGCCCGCGCCGAGGCCGGGAAGACCGAGCACGACCACCTCGCCGGCACCTTCGGCACCTCCTCCGGGACCACCCCCGAGGAGATCCGCGACTCCACGTTCACGTACGGCCCGGAGGTCAGTCGTCCTCGACGGACCGGCGCTGCGGCTCCCACCCCGATAACTGAACAAACGTTCAGTACCCGCATGCATTGACACGGGCGATCCGCACTCCAAATACTGACTACTCATTCAGTAAGGAGCCTGTGAAGTGCCTGGACACCCCATCCCGGAACCACCCGCGACCACCCACGCCCGGCCACCGCGAGACGGCCTCACCGGCGGGGAGACCCTGGTACGGGCGCTCGCCGCGCACGGGGTCACCCAGGCCTTCGGCATCCCCGGCACCCACAACCTGGAGATCTACCGGCACCTGGCCGCCCACGGCATCGCCCACCTCAACCCCCGCCACGAACAGGGCGCGGGCTACGCCGCCGACGCCTATGCCCGGGTCAGCGGCCGGCCCGGCGTGGCGATCACCACCACCGGCCCGGCCCTGCTGAACATCGCGGCCGCCGTCGGCCAGGCGTACTCCGACAGCGTCCCGCTGCTCGTCGTCTCACCCGGCATGCCACTGCGCCACCCCCGGCAGTCGACCGGGCTGCTCCACGAGATGCGCAGCCAGACCGAGGCGCTGCGGGGCGTCGCGGCCGTCAGCCACCGGGTCTCCTCGGCCGAGGAGATCGGCGTGGCGGTCGCCCGCGCCTTCACCCTCTTCCGTACGCGGCGCCCCCGCCCCGTCCACATCGAGATACCCCTGGACCTGCTCACCGCCGTGGAACCGGCCGGGCCGGTACGGACCGCCCCGCCCCTGTCCCCCGCGACGGCGGACCCGGACGCGCTCTCGGCGGCGGCCGCGGCGCTGCGCTCGGCCGCCCGGCCCGGGATCGTGCTCGGCGGCGGGGCGCGCACCGCCGCCGCCGAGTGCCTGCGGCTGGCCGAGGAGCTGGGCGCCCCCGTGGTGACCTCGGCCAACGGCAAGGGGATCGTCGCGGAGACCCACCCGCTGTCGCTCGGCGTCTCCCTGCACAGCCGAGCCGTCCGGCGCTGGCTGGCGGAGCGCGACGTGGTGCTCGCGGTCGGCACCGAACTCGCCGAGTCCGACCTGTGGGAGCCGCTGCCCGCACTCGCCGGCACCCTCGTCCGGGCCGACATCGATCCGGCGCAGATGTACGCGGGCCCGCCCGCGGACATCCCGCTGGTCGGCGACGCCCACCGCACCCTGCGCTCCCTGCTGGCCGCCCTCCCGGCAACCGCCGGGGCGCACCCCGAAGTCCACCGGTCCGTCGCCGCACTGCGCGAGGAGCGGAACGCCGAGACCCGCAGCCTGGACGCCCACCTGCTGCCGTACCTGGCGGCCATCAGGTCGGCGCTCCCGGCGGACACGGTGCTCACCTCCGACAGCGCCCAGTGCTGCTACTACGGCGCGATCCCCCATCTGCCTCTCTCCCCCGAGGGCCGCTATCTGCACCCGACGGGCTTCGGCACGCTCGGCTACGCGCTGCCCGCCGCCATCGGCGCCAAGGCCGCGGACCCCGCCCGGCCGGTCGTCGCACTCAGCGGCGACGGGGGCCTGCAGTTCTCCGTACAGGAACTGGCCACCGCCGTACAACTGCGGCTCCCGCTGCCCGTCGTGGTCTTCGACAACGGCGGCTACGGCGAGATCCGCGACGAGATGGCGGCGCGCGGCGACCGCCCCACCGCCGTCGACCTCCCCCCGGTCGACCTGCCCGCCCTGGCCCGCGCCTACGGCGGCCACGGCGTACGCGCCGCATCGCCCGAGGCCCTCTCCGGGGCCCTGCGCCGGGCCCTGGACACCCCGGGCCCCACCCTCATCACCGTCCCCGAGGAGCTCCCCCGATGACCACCACCGACCCCACCCCTCCCCTGATCTCCCTCACCTGGACCGACCAGGAGACCGGACACCAGGGGCACCTGGTCATCGACCGTCTGGTGCGCGGTGTCTCCAGCGGCGGTCTGCGGATGCGCGCCGGCTGCACGCTGGAGGAAGTCACCGGCCTGGCCCGCGGCATGACGATGAAGGAGGTGCTGCACTACAACCCCCAGGGCCGCTACATCCCGTTGGGCGGCGCCAAGGGCGGCATCGACTGCGACCCGCGCGACCCCGCCGCCTACGGCGTACTGGTCCGCTACCTGCGCGCCGTGCGCCCGTACATCGAACAGTTCTGGACCACCGGCGAGGACCTCGGCCTCACCCAGGACCTGGTCGACCGGGCCGCCGCCGAGGCGGGCCTGGTCTCCTCCGTCCAGGCGGTCTACCCCCTCCTCGACGACGAGGAGGCCGCCCGGCGGCGCCTCGCCGACGCGTTCGCCATCGACGTGGACGGCATCGGCCTGGACGAGCTGGTGGGCGGCTGCGGGGTCGCCGAATCGGTGCTCACCGCCCTGGACCGGGCCGGCACCGCCCACCGGGGCACCCGGGTCGCGGTGCAGGGCCTCGGCACCATGGGCGGCGCCACCGCCCGTTTCCTGGCCCGCGCCGGACTCCGCGTCGTCGCGGTCGCCGACATCAAGGGCACCGTCGCCAACCCCGCCGGCCTGGACGTCGAGGCGCTGCTCGCCGCCCGCGACGGCCACGGCACCGTGGACCGCGCCGCGCTCCGCGCCGAGGACCGCGAACTGCCGGCCGACGCCTGGCTGACCGCCGACGCCGACGTGCTGGTCCCGGCCGCCGTCTCGTACGCCGTGGACACCACCAACCAGGCGGGCATCACCGCCCGTTGGATCGTCGAGGCCGCCAACATGCCGGTGGTGCCCGAGGCGGAGGCCCTGCTGGCCGCCCGCGGCATCACCGTGCTGCCGGATGTCGTCGTCAACTCCGGTACGAACGCCTGGTGGTGGTGGACCCTGTTCGGCGACATCGACGCCGACGCCGACGAGGCCTTCGCGTACACCCGCCGGTCGATGCGCGCCCTGGTCGACCGGATCCTGACCCGCGCCGAGGCCGAGGGAAGCACCCCCCGGGCCGCCGCACACGCCCTGGCCGCGGACCGGCTGCCGGTCGTCGCGGAACGCTTCGGATCGTTCCGCTGACAGCCGGACCGACCCGAAACTCCGACATGTGAACACGCGCAGAGAGCTTGTGGGGAACCAAGGGTTTCCGCATCCCATTCCCCGCAACGCCTCATCGCCGGTACCCGCCAGGACTGCATGATGCTCCACGTCCTGACCCCGCTCGGCTGCGAACTGGGCCGCCGCAGCACCGGCTGGCCCGAACACCGGAACTTCCTGTCGGATTCGAACCGCGGACGGGCATCCCGGCGTCGCAGCGACGTCAGCGATCGCACGGATTCCTGGCAGTCGGCTTGTGGACAGAGGCGGACCACGCCTCGCGGACAGTTGTCCGCCGCCGGGGCCGCGTCAGCCCGCTCGGCCGTGAGGGGGCCGGCGCGGCCAGCAGCGGCGCGACGAATCCGACGGGAACGACTGCGCGTCTGTCCGTGCCGAACATGCCTGACTCAATGCATGACTTCTTCGTGGACGGTCCCGCGCGGGCGGCAGGTGACGGACTTCGCCGGGCTGGTCATGGCCCCGCGTCGGGCCCTCCTGCCCAGTGGCTGTTGCCGATGCTCGTGTCGAACTGCCGCATACGGCTCATCACGAGGTCCGGGGTGGGGTGGGCCAGTTCGTCGACGATGCGGCCGTCGGAGAGGAAGACGACGCGGTCGGAGTGGCTGGCCGCGAGCGGATCGTGGGTGACCATGACCACCGTCTGGCCCAGCTCGCGCACGCACCGGCGCAGGAACCCGAGGATGTCCGCGGCCGCTCGTGAGTCCAGGTTTCCCGGTCGGCTCATCGGCGAAGACGATCTCCGGGCGGCCCACCAGGACGCGCGCACAGGCGACCCGCTGCTGCTGTCCTCCGGACAGCCGGGCCGGACGATGCCCGAGCCGGTGGGTGAGGCCGACCATGTCGACGACCCAGCGCAGCCACTGCTGGTCCGGCCTGCGTCCGGCGACGGTCAGGAGCAGCACGATGTTCTCGAGCACGGTCAGCGCCGGGATCAGGTGGAACACCTGGAAGACGCAGCCGATCCGCTCCCTGCGCAGCCGGGTCAGGGCGCCATCACCCAGGCGTGACAGTTCCACGCCGCCGAGCCGGGCCCCGCCCGATGTGCCGAAGTCGAGTCCGGCCAGGCAGTGCATGAGCATCGACTTGCCCGAACCCGAAGGCCCCATGATCGTGGCGAACTCTCCGCGGCGGAACGTGACCGAGACCCTGTCGAGGGCGACGCCCTGGGCGTCCGACTGCCCGTACACCTTGGTCAGGTTCACCGCGGAGGCCGCCGCCGCCGGGTCCACAGGCGGCGTACACAGGGTCGGTCCCCTGCCCGCTCAGCAACCTCCCAGACTCCGGGGAACAAGGGCGGACGCTCGCGGAACGTGGAGGGCTCGGCATTCCGCTCGTACCGCTGTCAATGTTCGCCTTCTTCCACTTCGTCATGGGAGCTATGGGCCCGGCGGATGGCGAGGAGGGCTACGTCGTCGCCGAGGCGTCCGCCGGCGTGGGCGATCAGGTCGCGTTCGATGTGCTGGAGCAGCGCCTCCGGAAGGTGGTCGGTCCACTGGGCTGCGCGTTCCGCGAACGGGTAGAAGACGCCGTTGTGGTCGCGGGCTTCGATGACACCGTCGGTGTACAGGACCAGCGTGTCCTCAGGGCCGAAGGGCAGGACATCGACAACGTGACTGTCGGGATTCGTGACGCCGACGCCAAGTGGGGGCCCGGGGTGGAGGCGGGGCACGTGGACGGTGTTGTCGGGGCCGAGCAACAGGGGTGCCGGGTGACCGCAGCTGGTCATGCGGACCAGGGGCTCGGCGTCGGCGATCTCGACCAGAAGAGCGGTCACGAAACGTTCTCCCGCCTCGCCCTCCGGTTCGAGGTCGGCAAGGTAGCGGGCCATGCTCCGTTCCAGGGAAGCGGCCAGGTCGGGCAGGGATGCCTGCTGGTGGGCGGCCTCGCGGAAGGCGCCGAGCAGGAGGGCGGCCTCGCCCAGGGCGGGCAAACCCTTGCCCCTCACGTCGCCGATCATCACGCGAGCCGCGCTGCCGGTGCGGACAGCGGCATACAGATCGCCGCCGATATCGGCCTCCTCCTCGGCAGCCAGATAGACACAGGCAAGCCGCAGCGGGCCGAGCCGCCTCGGCAGCGGCCACATCACCACCTGCTGGGCAGCATCGGCGACCGACCGGACCCGGGCCATCTGGCGTGCGTGCCGGTCGCGCACCGCACACAAGACCACGATCAACGAGGTGATCACCGCGATAGCAATCACCTCCACCATCACGTTCCGCGAAGACAGCCTTCCGGCGTACCAGCCGTTGATCACCTCGCCCGCCATGGCCAGGACCCCGATACCGGCCGTCGTCCAGGGGCCCGCGAACCACGCGGTGAGCGCGGGCGCGACCACCAGCAGGGGGCCGAGAGCGATGCTTGGCCCAGTCGCGATGTCCGCGGCAGTGATCACAACGATGAGCACAACAGGGATCAATAGCAGCAGGTGGCTCGGCTGCCACGGCTGCCCGAGACCTGCTCGCGCCTGCCTGTAGCCCACGATTTCCACACTGCACCAATACCGCGGCTTGCGCCACGACGGGCTTCAAGAGCGCTCCTTCTGGAGCGGCTCTACCCATCTGACCTGCGACTACGCCGCAGTGTACAACCGAGACCTCCGACAGTCGCACAGCACGCGCCCGGCGCCGCCGTCGCGTCCGCTGAAGAGAAAGGCCCAGCTCAGAGCGCATCTGAGCTGGGCCTTCGCGGAGCCCCCTATCGGATTCGAACCGATGACCTACGCATTACAAGTGCGTTGCTCTGGCCAGCTGAGCTAAGGAGGCATGCCGGAGCAGTGTAACCAACACCGCACCCTGCGCGGTCCCAAAATTTCGCGCCCTACGAACTACTGACAGATTCCAAATGGCCAGGTAGCGTCGCTGAAGGTTCACTCAAGTGGACCAGACCACTCCCGCACTCGGATCGTCCGGCACGTTCCTGCCGGTGGAGGAGAAGATCCAGCATGGCCAGTGTCACGTTCGACAAGGCGTCCCGCGTCTACCCCGGCTCCACGAAGCCGGCCGTGGACCAGCTCGAGATCGACATCGCGGACGGTGAGTTCCTCGTCCTCGTCGGTCCTTCCGGTTGTGGCAAGTCGACCTCCCTGCGCATGCTCGCGGGTCTCGAGGACGTCAACGGCGGCGCGATCCGCATCGGTGACCGCGACGTCACGCACCTGCCCCCGAAGGACCGGGACATCGCCATGGTGTTCCAGAACTACGCGCTCTACCCGCACATGACCGTCGCGGACAACATGGGCTTCGCGCTCAAGATCGCCGGGGTCAACAAGACCGAGATCCGTGCGAAGGTCGAAGAGGCCGCCAAGATGCTGGACCTCACCGAGTACCTGGACCGCAAGCCGAAGGCGCTCTCCGGTGGTCAGCGTCAGCGTGTCGCGATGGGCCGTGCCATCGTGCGTGAGCCGCAGGTCTTCCTCATGGACGAGCCGCTGTCGAACCTCGACGCCAAGCTCCGTGTCTCCACCCGTACGCAGATCGCCTCGCTCCAGCGCCGCCTGGGCATCACGACCGTGTACGTCACCCACGACCAGGTCGAGGCCCTGACCATGGGTGACCGTGTCGCGGTCCTCAAGGACGGTCTGCTCCAGCAGGTCGACTCGCCGCGCAACATGTACGACAAGCCGGCGAACCTCTTCGTGGCCGGCTTCATCGGCTCCCCGGCCATGAACCTGATCGAGGTCCCGATCACCGACGGCGGTGTGAAGTTCGGCAACAGCGTCGTCCCGGTCTCCCGCGAGGCGCTCTCCGCCGCCGCGGACAAGGGCGACACGACCGTCACGGTCGGCATCCGCCCGGAGCACTTCGACATCGTCGAGCACGGCGGCGCCGCCGCGAAGTCCCTCTCCAAGGACAGCGCCGACGCCCCGGCCGGTCTGGCCGTCTCGGTCAACGTCGTCGAGGAGCTCGGCGCCGACGGCTTCGTCTACGGCTCCGCGCGGGTCGGCGGCGAGGACAAGGACCTGGTCGTCCGCGTCGGCGGCCGCGCCGTCCCGGAGAAGGGCACCAAGCTGCACGTCGTGCCGCGCCCGGACGAGCTGCACGTCTTCTCGACCTCGACGGGTGCCCGTCTCACCGACTGACGCCCCGCAACACCCGCGACACAGCGGCCCCGCACGTTCCGCGTGCGGGGCCGTTCGCGCGCCATGGGGCATGATCGGGTTTGGATGCGCACGGCGCCCGATTCCCCGGCACACCGGTCATTTCGCCACCGTTCGTCAACACCGGATTCGAAAAGCATCCTCGAACCATCCCCCTCAAGGGTGACGAAATGTCGCCATATCATTACTGCCCGCTACGCTCACTGCGTGACCCAGACTGCGCGCCGCATCGGCCGATCCCTCGCCTTCGTCCTGCCCGTCGTGATGGTCCTCTCCGGGACCCTCGCCGTCACCAGCGTGCCGTGGGCGGCGCACGACTCCGAGCCCCAGGTCCTGACCGCGTCGGCCCACGACATCTCCGAGCGCGCCAAGACGCGCACCCCGCAGGACGCCCTCCGCGACCGGCTGCTCCTGGAGCTCCGTGAGAAGGACCCGGGTGTCGCGCTGACGGACCTCCAGCGCTCCGTCGAGGGCCGCCCCTCGCTCGCCCGGCACTGCATGTCGATCGCCAGGGCTCTGGGCCGCGCGGCCGTCGAGAAGTACGGCCCCACACACGCCCACCGATTCTCGCGCCCCGTCTGCGACACGTCCTTCGCCTCGGGCGTCGCCCGGTTCAGCTGACCGGCCGCACCGGGCACCGCATATCGTGCCTGGCATGCATACGTATCCGACGCAGGCCGTGGTTCTGGCGGGTGGCCAGGGATCGCGGCTGCGCCCGTACACCGACGACCGCCCCAAGCCGATGGTCGAGATCCCGGGCACCGGGACTCCGATCATCGGCCATCAGCTTTCCTGGCTGGCCGCCGAGGGCGTGACCGACGCCGTGGTGTCCTGCGGCCATCTGGCCGAGGTGCTGCAGGAGTGGCTGGACTCGGCGGTGCTGCCGCTGCGCGTGACGACCGTCGTCGAGTCGGAGCCGCTGGGCCGCGGCGGCGGCCTGAAGTACGCCGCCGCCCGGCTGCCCGAGCCCGGGCAGCCCTGGTACGCCACCAACGGCGACATCTGGACGCGCTTCTCCCTGCGCGAGATGGCCGCGTTCCACACCGAGCGCGACGCGACCGCCACCCTGGCCCTGGCCCGTCCCCGTATCCCGTGGGGTGCCGTGGAGACGGACGCGTTCGGGCACATCACCGACTTCATCGAGTCGCCGCCCTCGCCGTATCTGATCAACGCCGGTGTGTACGTCTTCTCCCCGGAGTTCACGACGCTGCTGCCGGACCGGGGCGACCACGAGCGGACGACGTTCCCCCGGCTCGCCCGCGAGCGCAGGCTGGCCGGGTACCCGCTCCCGCACGGGGCGTACTGGCGGGCCATCGACACGGCGAAGGACCTCACCGAGGCCGCCAGGGAGCTCGACGGGCAGTAGAGAACGCCGCGGAGCACGGCGAAGGGGCGGTCACCGGATACGTACCGGTGACCGCCCCTTCGCCGTGCTCCGGGGCGTGACGCTCAGCCGAGCAGGCCGCCGATGGGGTTCTGCCCGCCGCCGGACGTGCCGCCGGTGGAGTCGCCGCCGTCCGAGCCGCCGGTGGAACCGCCGCCCGTGCCGGTGGTGCCGGAGGACGACGGGCCGGAGCTGCTGGAGGGGGGCTGCTGCGGGGCCGTCTGCCGGGGGGTCTGCTGACCGGTGCCGGTGCCCTGGGTCTGGCTGGGCTGCCCGGCGCCGGCCGCCTGGCCGGACTCGCGGACGGTGCCCGCGGCGGGCGTGGACGGGGCGGTGGAGGGCGTCGTGGCGGCGCCGCTGCGGGTCGGCGAGGGGCGCCGGCCCTCCGGGGTGTGCGAGGCCCGGCCGCCGCGGGACTCCTGCGGGAGCGGGGAGCCGGGGAGCTGGTTGGTCGGGTCGCCGTTCGGGCCGGGCACGGTGACGACCTCGGAGGAGCGGACCGCGCCGCCGAGCACGGAACCCACGAGAAGGGTGAGACCGACGACGACGGAGGCGACGACGGCGCCCCGGCGCAGCACCCGGCGGCGCAGGTCCCAGATCGCCGAGCGCGGGCCGAGCCTGCGCCAGGCCTCACCGGCGAGCCGTCCGTCGACGGAGTAGACGGGCGCGCCCGCGATGATCAGCGGGCTCCAGGCGGCGAGGTAGATGATGTCGGGCGCGTCGTAGGCGGCGACGGTGCGCCAGCTCACGGTGACCAGCAGGGCCGCGGACAGCAGCGCGCCGAACGAGGCGGCGACGCGCTGCCAGAGTCCGAGGACGGTGAGGACGCCGACGACGACCTGGAGGAAGGCGACGGTGAGTCCGGCGCCGACGGGGTGGGAGAGCGCGAAGTCGCGCAGCGGCTCGGCCAGCGCCCAGGGGTGCAGCGAGGTCAGCCACTTGACCATGGAGCCGCGGTCGCCGCCGTCGAAGTAGACGGGGTCGCAGAGCTTGCCCATGCCGGCGTAGATGGAGATGAAGCCGAGGAAGACCCGCAGGGGCAGCAGCACGACGCCGAGGTTCATCCGGCGGCCGGGGTAGTACGCGTGCCGTACGGATTCGCTGCCCTGGCGCCCGCTCCGGGCCCCGGTCTCCTCGTCGAAGTCGAACCCGTCCTCGTCGTACGCGTCCTTGGCGTACGGGGCGCCGTCGGCGCTGTCGTAGGCGCCGACCGCCCGGCGCATGGGCGGCAGCAGCGGTCCGTTGCCGTAGCGGCCCGGCTGGTGCGGGGCGGTGATGACGGGGTTGGGCTGGGTCTCTTCGAGGACGTCGATGAGCTGGGTGCCGCCCGTGCCGGGTCCGCTGTCGAACCCGGGGGCCGCGTAGGGGTCGTATCCGGCGGCCGGGCGGCCCGCGGTGGAGTTCCGTACGGCCTGGAGGAGCCCGGTGGCGCCGGGGTCGCCGGGGGCGGACCTGCCGCTCCACACGACGGGCGAGCGCCGGCCGCGGGCAGCTCCCGCGCCGCTCATGGCGGGGATCCTGGGTGCGCCGGCGGGGGCCAGACCGCGCAGCCGCGGGCGCTGGCCGGGGGCTAGCTGCACCCGGAAGCTGGCGTGGTTGACGATGACCTGCGCAGGGTCGCAGTCCACCTTGGCCATGCTCAGGGCCGGTTGTTCGTCGAACCGGGGCGTTCTGGTGTCCACACTCATCTAACCGAGTGATGTGTGATTAGGACACTGCCTTGACGGGCCCGATGTGTCCGAGGCCCGTCAATGGGGTCCGGCGGGGGGCGTCAGGACCCCGTCCGCCGGACGGTCCCTGGTCGGCCGCCCCCGGCCGGACGGGCCTCAGGCCCGGCGCCGCGCGACCTCGTACAGGACGATCCCGGCCGCGACGCCCGCGTTCAGCGACTCGGCGCCGCCCGGCATCGAGATGCGGACCCGGTAGTCGCAGGTCTCGCCGACGAGGCGGCCGAGGCCCTTGCCCTCGCTGCCGATGACGATGACGACGGGCCCGGCGAGCTCCTCCAGGTCCTCGACGGTGTGCTCGCCGTCGGCGGCGAGACCGACGACCGTGAGGCCGGCCTTCTGGTAGCCCTCCAGGGCGCGGGTCAGGTTCGTCACCCGGGAGACCGGCGTACGGGCCGCCGTGCCGGCCGAGGACTTCCAGGCGCCCGCCGTCATCCCGGCCGCGCGCCGCTCGGGCACGACCACGCCGTGGCCGCCGAAGGCGGAGACGGAGCGGACGATCGCGCCCAGGTTGCGCGGGTCGGTGACGCCGTCGAGGGCGACGATGAGGGGGTCCTCGCCGTTGTCGTGGGCCGCGGCGGTGAGGTCCTCCGGGTGCGCGTACTCGTACGGCGGGACCTGGAGGACGAGGCCCTGGTGGTTCAGGCCGTTCGTCATCCGGTCGAGCTCGGGGCGCGGGGCCTCCATCAGGTTGATGTTGCCGCGCGCACCGGCGAGCTGGAGCGCCTCGCGGACCCGCTCGTCGTTGTCGATGTACTGCTGGACGTACAGGGTCGTCGCGGGGACACCGTCGCGCAGGGCCTCGTAGACGGGGTTGCGGCCGACGACCATCTCGGACGTGCCCTTGACGCCGCCGCGCCGGGGGGCGGGGCGGCGGGCCGCGGCCTGCTTGGCCTGGGCGTTGGCGACACGGTTCTTCTTGTGTCCCTTGCGGGCGGAGGCGGGCGGCGTCGGGCCCTTGCCTTCGAGGCCACGGCGTCGCTGCCCACCGCTGCCGACCTGCGCGCCCTTCTTGTTGGACGTGCGGCGGTTCCTGCGCTGGCTGTTCCCGGCCATGACCTACCTGTTTCGTTGCTTCTCAGACATGCGTACGTAAGTGAAGTGTGCCGCCCGGAACGCCGGGCGGCACATGGTGGGGACTACTGGCGCGGGCCGAGTGTCCACCGCGGTCCGGTGGGGCTGTCCTCGATGACGAGTCCGGACTGGTTGAGCTGGTCGCGGATGGCGTCGGCGGCGGGCCAGTCCTTGCGCTCGCGGGCCGACTGGCGCTGGTCGAGCACGAGGCGTACGAGCGTGTCGACGACGCCGTGCAGATCGTCGCCGCGGTCGCTCTCGCCCGCCCAGTGCTCGTCGAGCGGGTCGAGGCCGAGGACGCCGAGCATCGCGCGGACCTCGGCGAGCCGGGCGACCGCGGCCTCCTTGTCGTCGGCGGCCAGGGCGGAGTTGCCCTGGCGGACCGTGGTGTGGACGATCGCGAGCGCCTGCGGGACGCCCAGGTCGTCGTCCATCGCCTCGGCGAAGGCCGGCGGCACCTCGGTGGCGGGCTCGACCGTCTCGCCCGCCTTCTCGGTGACGCGCTGCACGAAGCCCTCGATCCGCGCGAACGCGGACTCGGCCTCGCGCAGGGCCTCCTCGCTGTACTCGATCATCGACCGGTAGTGCGGGGTGCCGAGGTAGTAGCGCAGCACGATCGGGCGCCAGGCCTTGACCATCTCGCTGACCAGCACGGAGTTGCCCAGCGACTTCGACATCTTCTCGCCGGACATGGTGACCCAGCCGTTGTGCACCCAGTACTTCGCGAAGTCGTCGCCGTACGCCTTGGCCTGGGCGATCTCGTTCTCGTGGTGCGGGAAGATCAGGTCGATGCCGCCACCGTGGATGTCGAAGGCGGTGCCGAGGTACTTGTGCGCCATGGCCGAGCACTCCAGGTGCCAGCCGGGGCGGCCGCGGCCCCAGGGGGTCTCCCAGCTGGGCTCGCCCGGCTTGGTCGCCTTCCACATCGCGAAGTCGCGCTGGTCGCGCTTGCCGGTCTCGCCCTCGCCGGACGGCTGGCGCAGGTCGTCCAGGTCCTGGTTGGAGAGCTCCAGATAGCCGGGGAACGAGCGCACGTCGAAGTAGACGTTGCCGTCGGCCGCGTAGGCGTGACCGCGCTCGATCAGACCGCGCATCATCTCGATCATCTCGGGGACGTGGCCGGTGGCGCGGGGCTCGTAGGTGACCGGAAGGCAGCCGAGCGCGTCGTAACCGGCGTTGAACGCCCGCTCGTTCTCGTACCCGATGGCCCACCAGGGCCGGCCCTGTTCCGCCGACTTCGCGATGATCTTGTCGTCGATGTCGGTGACGTTCCGGACGAACGTGACGTCGTAGCCCCGGTAGGCGAACCAGCGGCGCATGATGTCGAAGTTCAGCCCGGACCGGATGTGCCCGATGTGCGGGGCGGCCTGGACGGTCGCGCCACAGAGGTAGATCGAGACACAGCCCGCTGTGAGCGGTACGAAGTCACGGATCTGCCGGGCGCTGGTGTCGTACAGGCGAATAGTCACGCCTCAAGGGTAGTGGGCGCGCACCAGTGCCCCGCGACCCCTTGGGGAATCGCGGGGACGAGTTCGTGACGACGGGCTTCTCAGACGCTTCCGACGACCTTGCGCGGGGTGATCCGGACGATCACCCGCTCGGCACCGTCGGCGGCGGCCTCGGGGTTGAACTCCGCGAACTTCTTGCCGGTGTACTTCAGGGACAGCTCGTCCACGAGTTCCTCGGCGCCCTCGGTGGTCAGGACGGCGGTGCCGCGGATCTCGGCGTACGTGTACGGGGCGGCGAAGGGCTGCACGACGACGGAGACCCGCGGGTCGCGGCTCAGGTTCCGCTCCTTGCGGAGGCCCACCGACGTCGAGATGAGCACGTCGTCGCCGTCGCGCTTGGCCCAGACCGGGGAGGCCTGGGGACTGCCGTCGGGCTGGATGGTGACGACGGTGACGAAGACGGGGGTGTCGAGGAGCGCCTTGAGTTCTGGGGAGAGTGCGGCGGGCATGGCGTACGTCCTCCAGTGGGATCGGTGGTGCCTCTACCCGTACCCCAACCCCGTTCCGCCGCTCCTGCTTCCCGGTCCTGCCCACCGGAAGGGTCAGGGCGAGCACTCCCCTGCGGGCGGCCTGCGCGCCGGTGGCCTCCTCCGCCTTCGCGGGCAGTGGGAGGCGGAGCCCGGTGGTGAGCGATCAGGGAGCTGCCGTACGCGAGGCAGAGCACGCGGAAGGGGCCGTCGCCGAACGCCTCGCGCAAGGAGCGCCGGGATTCGGCCGTCCGGGTGACGGAGTCCGGCGCGGCACCGGCCGGGCGTGTCCGGCGAGGACAACGGGCCGGGGCCCGCAACGGCGAGGACGACAGGCCCGGGCCCGCAACGGCAAGAGCGATCGGCCGGGCGTGTCCGGCAAGAACGACGGGCCCGGGCCCGCAACAAGGTTGCGGGCCCCGGAGCCCCGGCGGGTCAGGGCAGTGCCGGGGTCAGCCGGTGCGGTGGACCAGCGCGGTCGCGATCCCGGCGAGGCCCTCGCCCCGTCCGGTGAAGCCGAGCCCGTCGGAGGTGGCGGCGGAGAGCGAGACGGGCGCCCCCACGGCGGCCGACAGCACCTTCTGCGCCTCGTCGCGCCGCTTGCCGATCTTCGGCCGTACGCCGACGACCTGGACGGCGACATTGCCGATCTCGAAGCCCTCGGCCCGCACGATCCGCGCCGCCTCGGCCAGCAGCGTCACCCCGGCGGCGCCGGACCACTCGGGCCGTCCGGTGCCGAAGTGCTGCCCGAGGTCGCCGAGCCCGGCGGCCGAGAAGAGCGCGTTGCACGCGGCGTGCGCGACGACATCGGCGTCCGAGTGCCCGGCGAGCCCCGGCCCCTCGCCCTCCCAGAGCAGCCCCGCGCACCACAGCTCGCGGCCCTCCTCGAAGGCGTGGATGTCGGTACCGATCCCGACCTGCGGGATCACGGGACCGGTCCGTTCCTCAGAAGCCATCGTTCGCCCTCCTGCGTGCGAGTACCGCCTCGGCCAGCACCAGATCCAGCGGCCGGGTCACCTTGAACGCCTCTTCGTGCCCGGGTACGACCACGACGGGCGCCCCGAGCTGCTCCACCATGCCCGCGTCGTCCGTCGCGCCCTCACCGCTGACGGCGACGGCGGCGTGCGCCCGTACGAGCGTGTCGCGGTCGAAACCCTGCGGGGTCTGCACGGCGCGCAGCCTGGCCCGGACGGGCGTCCCGAGCACCGGCTCCGGCTCCCCCGGCGCACCGGGCTCGACCTCCTTGACGGTGTCGGCCAGCGGCAGCGCGGGGACGACGGCGGGCGCCCCGTCGCGCACCGCCTCGATCACCGCGTCCACCGTGTCGACCGGCACCAGCGGGCGCGCCGCGTCATGGACGAGGACGGCGGAGATACCTTCCGGCAGCGCGTCGAGGCCGAGCCGCACGGACTCCTGGCGGGTGTCGCCGCCGGGCACGACGAGGTAGTCGGTGCGCTCGGGCAGGGCGTGCTCGTCGAGCAGGTTCTTGACCTCGGGGGCGCCGTCCGGCGGCGCGACGACGACGACCAGGGAGACGGAACGGGACGCCGCCATGGCCCGGACCGCGTGGATGAGCATGGGCGTCCCGCTCAGCGAGCGGAGCGCTTTGGGGGCGCCCGGACCGAGCCGTACGCCGCGGCCGGCCGCGGGAATCACGGCGGCGGTGCGGTACGGACGCGATTGATCAGACATCGGTTGCACTCCGAAGCTTCGGCATGTTTGTTTCCACAGCCGACATGGGTATGGCCACAAGCGAGCCGGGCGCCATGCCCCGACTCGGCCGGGCCCTTTCCGTGACACCCGGTCGATTCGGACAAGCCGCACCGGTCGCTCGGGATCGGCTACACAAGATCGCGAGCAACGTATCGGGGGTATCACCGATGAGGCCAACGCATCGGTGAGTCGAGACGTAATCCGGACAGGCCGCGTCAGAAATGAGACACGCCGCGGCCTGATTCAGACATGCCGCGGCGCCCGACGACATACCGTGAATACGGTTGTCAGCGGGCACCGCGGCACATTGATTTACGACCGGCACGAGCCGGTTCAGGACGCGAGAACCTCGTCGAGCAGAGCCTCGGCCTTGTCTTCGTTCGTGTTCTCCGCGAGAGCGAGCTCACTCACCAGAATCTGGCGAGCCTTGGCGAGCATGCGCTTCTCACCTGCGGAGAGTCCACGCTCGCGCTCACGACGCCACAGGTCGCGAACCACTTCGGCGACCTTGATGACATCGCCGGAGGCGAGCTTCTCGAGATTTGCCTTGTAGCGCCGGGACCAGTTCGTCGGCTCTTCGGCATACGGTGCGCGAAGCACCTCGAAGACCCGGTCCAGCCCCTCCTGCCCGACCACGTCGCGCACACCCACGAACTCCGCATTGTCCGCCGGCACACGAACCGTCAAGTCGCCCTGGGCGACCTTGAGCACCAAGTAGGTCTTGTCCACGCCTTTGATCTGGCGAGTTTCGATAGCCTCGATCAGCGCGGCCCCGTGATGGGGATAGACCACGGTGTCGCCAACCTTGAACGTCATGTGACAGGTACCCCTTCCGTGGCTATCAAGGGTAACACGAGAACTGCTTCTCCTGAATGGCGTTTTCGCAGGTCAGGGCATATCTCGGGGCTTGACAACAGCAACACGCACGTGCTGCGGAAGGTTCCCGGAGGCCGGTATTCGCAGGTCGGAGCGGTTGTGCGGGCAGGGCGAAACACACACGTCGCACACATCCGGACCACCCTCCGGAGGGGTTGAACGTCCCGTTTTGCCGGATTCCAGATGGTGAACTTTCCGTACTCCGTTCGAAGATCGATCACCCGTACGGAGGTAAGTGCCGTTGATCAATGGAATTGATCAACGGACCGGCACGATCGGTTATGCGCACGGAATGCGCCGCGCTCCATGAATTGATCACCGGCGATATGTGAACGGCATGTGTCGGCCCGTTTCGGCATGCGCGGCCCGCAGCCCATTGCGGGGTCCGCGGGCGCGGCCCGGGCCAAACGAAAGGCCTCAGGGGCGGGTCGGGTGCGGGGCGGGCGGGGCGGCTCGGTAGCCTAAGGCCGCTGACACACCCTTAGGGCGGCTTTACGTCGCCCGTCTCCCGTCCGCAGTCCGAACGTTCAAGGAGTTGCCGCCGCCGTGAGCCGCAGCCTTCGACACGGCGCTCTCGCCGCCACAGCCGTCGTTCTCTCGATCGCCTCGCTCACCGCGTGCGGTGCGGGCAATGACGCAGCGAGCCTCAAGGTAAGGCCGGACACTGCTGCCACCACCATCGGTGACATCAGCATCCAGAACGCGAACGTCGTCACCCAGCCCGAGCTCACCGCCGAGGGCCCGGCCGTCGTCTCCGCGACGCTGTTCAACAACGGCAGGAAGCCGCAGACCCTGGAAGCCGTCACGCTGCCGGGTTCGAGCGCCTCGGTGCAGTTGCACGCCGCCAACGGCGCCGGGCAGGTCGTGGTCCCGGCCGGCGGCTCGGTGGTTCTCGGCGGCAAGGGCAACGCCTCCGCCGTGATCGAGAACGGCCGCGAGGCCGCCAGGGCGGGCAATGTCCAGCCCGTCGTCTTCAAGTTCAGCTCGGCCGGCGAGGTCCCGCTCGGCGCGTTCGTCGTGCCGGCGAAGAGCTACTTCACGGGCTTCGGCCCGAGCACGCTGCCGGCGGCTCCGCAGAAGTCGCCCGGGGCGACGCCGACCAGCTCCGCCTCCGGCGCCGCGGGAGAGCCGGGGAGCGACGAGGTCACCCCGAGCGACGCCGCGTCCGCCTCGGCGGAGTCCCACTGACCGTACGCGGACCGTGCGCGGGCGCATGACGCGCCGCCACGCGAACGAACGGCGGAGGGCGCCACCCTTTCGGGGGGCGCCCTCCGCCGTACGCGTACCCGGCTGTTTACGGCTCGAACTTGTAGCCCAGGCCCCGCACCGTCACCAGGAAGCGGGGGGCGCCCGGGTCGGGCTCGATCTTGGCGCGCAGCCGCTTGACGTGGACGTCGAGGGTCTTGGTGTCACCCACGTAGTCCGCGCCCCACACCCGGTCGATCAGCTGCATGCGGGTCAGGACCCGGCCCGCGTTGCGCAGCAGCATCTCCAGCAGGTCGAACTCCTTGAGCGGGAGGTCGACCTTGCCACCGGCGACCGTGACGACGTGGCGGTCCACGTCCATCCGCACCGGGCCCGCCTCCAGGGCGGCCGGCGTGACCTCCTCCGGCTCGCCGCGGCGGCGCAGCACCGCGCGGATACGGGCGACCAGCTCCCGCGAGGAGAACGGCTTGGTCACGTAGTCGTCGGCTCCTATTTCCAGGCCGACGACCTTGTCGATCTCGCTGTCCTTCGCCGTGACCATGATCACTGGGACATTGGACCTGCTGCGCAGCTGACGGCAGACCTCCGTGCCGGGCAGGCCCGGCAGCATCAGGTCGAGCAGCACGAGGTCGGCGCCGTTGCGCTCGAACTCGTCAAGCCCGTCCGGGCCCGTGGCCGCGATGGCGACCTCGAAGCCCTCCTTGCGGAGCATGTAGGACAGGGCGTCGCTGAAGGATTCCTCATCCTCGACGACGAGCACTCGGGTCACGGAAGGACCTCCGGGGCAGGGAATGGTTCAAGGGTGTCGGGGTGAGCGGGTCCACGGGGGCCCTCGTCGCCGTTGACGACGGGCGGTACGTCCGAACTGCGGTCCCGTTCCCGTACGGAGCCCGCTTCGGGCAGCCGCAGGGTGAAGGTGGAGCCCTGGCCCTCCGAGCTCCAGACGGTGACCTCCCCGCCGTGCGAGGCGGCCACGTGCTTCACGATGGCGAGGCCGAGGCCGGTGCCACCGGTGGCCCGTGAGCGGGCCGGGTCGACGCGGTAGAAGCGTTCGAAGACCCGCTCGCGGTCCTTCTCCGAGATGCCGATGCCCTGGTCGGTCACCGCTATCTCGATCTGGTCCCCGCCCGGCACGGACAGTCGCCTGGCGGCGATGCCCACTCGGGTACGGGCGGGGCTGTAGTTGACGGCGTTCTCGACGAGGTTGCCGAGCGCCGCGGCGAGCTGGCCGCGGTTGCCCCAGATACGGAGCTCCGCGGTGCCGCCCGCAGCCATGGTGATCTGCTTGGAGCCGGCCTGCTGGCGGCAGCGGTCGATGGCCTCGGCCACCAGCTCGTCCACCCGGACCGGTTCGGCGTCCTCCAGCGGGTCGTCGTTCTGTACCCGCGAGAGGTCGATGATCTCCTGGACGAGGTTGGTCAGCCGGGTCGCCTCGATCTGCATCCGGCCCGCGAAGCGCTCCACCGCCTCCGGGTCGTCGGAGGCGTCCATCACGGCCTCCGAGAGCAGCGAGAGCGCGCCGACCGGGGTCTTGAGCTCATGGCTGACATTGGCGACGAAGTCGCGCCGTACCGCCTCTATCCGGCGGGCCTCGGTGAGGTCCTCGACCAGCAGGAGCACCAGCCGGGAGCCGAGCGGGGCGACCCGGGCGGAGACCGCGAGGGCCTCGCCCCGGCCCGTACCGCGCCGGGGGAGGTCCAGTTCGACCTGGCGTATCTCGCCGTCGCGCCGGGTGTCCCTGGCCATGTTCAGCATCGCGTCGACGGCGAGCCGTCCGCCCCTGACCAGTCCCAGCGCATAGGCGGCCGAGCTGGCCTTGACCACGCTGTCGCTCTCGTCGAGCACGACCGCCGAGGAGCTGAGCACGGACAGGACCGTGTCCACCCCGGGCGGCAGGGGTGCGTTGCTGTCGGGCCGCATGGAGGTCCGCGTCGGCTTCTTCTGGTCGCGCTCGCTCCAGCGGAACGCCAGCATGGCGATCACGCCGGTGCACGCACCGCCGATCGCCGCAGCTGCGGCGACTGCCGCGTTCACGTCCATACGTCAAGGTTATGCGGGTCCCGGAGGACTCTCCCAGCCATCCGAGTGCGTATCCGAACACTCGTCGCCCAGAGTTCACCGAGGAGCAAGGGTTGGTTCACTTGGGCGGCCGGAAGCCGACGCGTACGCCGCTCAGGGTGGCAGCGTGGGGTTCGAACCGTGCCCCGGCCTTACACAGAGGACTGGAGAGGGACTTCCATGCGTGACGCGTACCACGAGGAACTCGACTCGATCGGCGAGGGGCTGGTCGAGATGGCCCGTCTCGTCGGGTCGGCGATCGGCCGGGCGACGACGTCCATGCTCGATGCCGATCTCAAGCTCGCGGAGAGCGTGATCGCCGCCGACCAGAAGGTCGACGACCTGCAGCACGACCTGGAGGCGCGGGCCATCGCCCTGCTCGCGCGGCAGCAGCCCGTGGCGACGGACCTGCGCATCGTGGTCACCTCCCTGCGGATGAGCGCCGACCTGGAGCGCTCGGGCGACCTCGCCCAGCACGTCGCCAAGCTGGCCCGGCTGCGGTTCCCGCAGTCGGCGGTGCCGCACGACCTGCACGCCACCATTCTGGAGATGGGGCAGCTGGCGCAGCGCCTGATGGCCAAGGCCGCCGAGGTGATCATCACCAAGGACGTCGATCTGGCGCTCCAGCTGGAGCAGGACGACGACGAGATGGACCTGCTGCACCGCACGCTGTTCCAGCACCTGATGGACGACCGCTGGAAGCACGGCATCGAGACCGCCGTCGACGTGACCCTGCTCGGCCGCTACTACGAGCGCTTCGCGGACCACGCGGTGTCGGTCGCCAAGCGGGTCGTCTACCTGGTGACGGGCGAGCACGCCGACGAGATCCAGCAGCAGACGCCGGTGGAGGGCGCGTAGGCGCACATGGGCGCATCGGGTCGCACAAGTGTTTCTGCGCACATGCGCCGTTGATGCGCCCGCCGGGTTGGGCATGCAATGGGGTGGGGCGGCACGCCTTGTCCGTACGCCCCGGTCGTACGCACGCCGTCGTGGCGTACGGCCCTGTTGTACGCCTTGAGGAGGAACCATGGCCGATTCCCCCACTATCGACCCCCGGCAGGAAGCACCCGCCGAGGTGGTGCACCTGACCCTGCTCGGCGCCTGCGGCTGCGGCTCGGGCTGCGGCTGCGGCTGCCAGTCCGGGGCCCCGTGCCAGTGCGGTGGCTGCTGCGGCTGACCGGCCGCCACGGAGTGCCGGGGGCCTGTCCGGCCCTGATCCGCCGGACAGGCCCGAGTGCGCCCCGCGCGGAGACGAACGGCTCCGCGCGGGGCGGCGTCGTGTGCGGGGCGGTTCGTGTGCGGACGGCCCCGTGTGCGTAACGGTTCGTCCCCGCGGCGGCTCTCAGCCCGTCCGCTCGACGACGGCCTCGGCCCCGGCCCCGGCCCCGGGAGCAGGCTCCGACCCTCCGCTCTCCGCGACCCGGCCGGCGCCGGCCTCGGCCACCGCCCCGTCCCGGCCCGGCAGGTTCCGCATCAGCAGCCAGTACCCCAGCGCGGCCCCGGTCCCCAGTACGGCGCAGGCGCCCCACAGCCACTCGGCCCCGAAGCGGTCGATCACCTGGCCGGACATCAGCGGCGCGATCAGCGCGGCCGCGGACCACGACATCGTGTACATGCCCTGGTAGCGGCCGCGGCCCCGGGCCGGCGACAGCCGGACGACCAGGCTGCTCTGGATCGGCGAGTTGACGATCTCGGCGACCGTCCAGACACAGATGGTCAACGCGTAGGCAGCGACCGACCCGGCGAACGCGGTCAGCCCGAACCCGTACCCCGCCAGCAGCGACGACACGACGAGCAGCCGGCGCGCGTCGCGGTGCTGGATGAAGCGGGTGACGGGGATCTGGAGCACCACGATCAGCACCCCGTTGACGGCGACCGCGGTGCCGAAGTCGGAGCTGGAGAACCCGTCCGTCCCCATGGCCACCGGCAGCCCCACGTACCCCTGCTGGAAGATCAGGGCGATGACGAAGGACAGCCCGACGACGGTCATGAACCGGCCGTCGCGCAGCACGGTGGAGAGCCGGACCTCCTCCGCGCCGTCGTCGACCGGGCGCCCGGCCACCACCACCGGCTTGTCCGGCCGTGTCTCGGGCACCTTCAGGAAGACGACCACGGCGCAGGCCAGCGTCATCGCGGCCTCGCCGAGGAACCCGGCGAGATAGCTGTACTCGGCGACGAACCCGGCACCGGCCGACGAGACGGCGAAGCCGAGGTTGATGGCCCAGTAGTTGAGCGAGAAGGCCCGCACCCGGTCCTCGGGCCGGACGATGTCTGCCATCATCGCCTGCACGGCGGGCCGCGATGCGTTGCTGGCCATGCCGACGAAGAAGGCGACCACCGCGATCGCCACCGGGTGGACCATGAACCCGAGCACGGCCACGGACACGGCCGTCGAGATCTGTGCGATGAGCATGGTGGGCCGGCGGCCGAGCCGGTCGGTCATCACGCCCGCCCCGAGCGAGGAGACGACGCCGCCGAGCCCGTGCAGCGCGGCGACCAGTCCGGCGTACGAGGCCGAGTAGCCCCGGTCCAGGGTCAGGTAGAGCGCCATGAACGTGGCGACGAACGCTCCGAGACGGTTGACCAGCGTGCTGGTCCACAGCCACCAGAACTGTCTGGGGAGCCCGGACACGGATTCGCGTGCGGCCCGTCTGAGACCGGCGACAGACATACGGAATCCCCCCAGGGAAGTACGGAACGAACGCGTCCGGTAAGAGGCCCGGCTGCTGTCCGAACGTTACGAATCCCGGATTCCGGTCCGCCACTCAATTGACGTCTGCCGTCAATCGTCCCGCTCCCGGCCGCCCGCCGGGCCCGCCCTGTCCGCCCTGTGACCGGCCGCGCGGCGCACGTACGGGGTCGATTACGCTCGGACCCATGGCCGACGCACCGTACAAGCTGATCCTCCTCCGCCACGGCGAGAGCGAATGGAACGCGAAGAACCTGTTCACCGGCTGGGTGGACGTCAACCTCACGGAGAAGGGCGAGAAGGAGGCAGTCCGCGGCGGTGAGCTGCTCAAGGACGCCGGTCTGCTCCCCGATGTCCTGCACACCTCCCTCCAGAAGCGCGCCATCCGCACCGCGCAACTCGCGCTGGAGTCGGCGGACCGCCACTGGATCCCCGTCCACCGCACCTGGCGGCTGAACGAGCGCCACTACGGCGCCCTGCAGGGCAAGGACAAGGCGCAGACGCTCGCAGAATTCGGCGAGGAGCAGTTCATGCTCTGGCGCCGCTCCTACGACACCCCGCCGCCCGCCCTGGAGGACGGCACCGAGTTCTCGCAGAGCGACGACCCGCGCTACGCGACGATCCCGCCGGAGCTGCGCCCGCGCACCGAGTGCCTCAAGGACGTCGTCGCCCGCATGCTGCCGTACTGGTACGACGGCATCGTCCCGGACCTCCTCGACGGCAGGACCGTCCTGGTCGCCGCCCACGGCAACAGCCTCCGGGCCCTGGTCAAGCACCTCGACGGCATCTCCGACGCCGACATCGCGGGCCTGAACATCCCGACCGGCATCCCGCTCGTCTACGAGCTGGACGCCGACTTCCGCCCCCTGAAGCCGGGCGGCACGTACCTCGACCCGGACGCGGCGAAGGCCGCGATCGAGGCCGTGAAGAACCAGGGCAAGAAGAAGTAAGCAGAGCTGAAGAAGCCCCCACCTGCGAATTCTCCGCGTGGTGGGGGCTTTTGGGTGCGCCAAGTCCTTCCGACAACAACGCGGTGCCAAGCCAGCGGTGCATGGGAACGCCGCCGGGGCCGACACATCTCGGTGCCGGCCCCGGTCGTGTGTTGATGCTCGAAGACTCAGAGCGTTGCCGTGCCTCCGAGGCTTCCGCTGCTGATGGCTCCTCGCAGGACGCGAGCGATCTCCTCGGGCTTGAGGTCGATGCCGTCGAGCCCCTCCTCGGTCAGTGGGATCTCCTCCAGCGCGTATTCGCCGCGGCCTTCGGCGCTGAACTCGGGACCGGTGCGGTCGTCGAAGGACCAAGTCGCGATGCGGGCGAGGTAGAAGAGCTGGCGCTCGTCGTCGGACTCCATCGTGTGGAGGAGGCGGACGATGTCGGCCTTCCCTGCGATCTCCTCGTGGATCTCCCGGTGGAGCGCGGCCTCCCGGGACTCGTCGCCGGGTTCGACGCCACCGCCGGGCAGGACCCAGTACTCGGGAATCTCAGGCTTGGTGCGGCGCATGACCAGCATCGTCCCGTCAGCGGTGACGAGGACGGCGCGGACTCGTTCGATCATTTCGGTTTGCCTCCTTGCTTGTTGACGGTCTCAGTGCAGCAGCCAGCCGCCGTCGACGTGGACGGATTGCCCGGTGATGAACGAGGCGGAGGGACCCGCCAGGAACGCCACTAGGGCCGCGACGTCTTCGGGCCGACCGCGGCGCGGGACGCACTGGCGCTTGATCTGGTCCTCCGGGCGCGCACGGCACTGAGTGGGAATAGCGTTCTCGGCCTCGACCTGGATGGCCCCGGGCACGACGGTGTTGACGCAGATCCCGTACGGGCCCAGTTCGCGGGCGAGGGAGCGGGTCAGGCCCAGCAGCCCGGCCTTCGCGGTGCTGTACGCGACGAGGTTCGTCCGGCCGGCGCGGGCGTTGACGCTGCCGATGTTCACGATCCGGCCCCAGCGGCGCTCGATCATGCCGGGGGTGAGCGCGTGGCAGGTGCGGTAGTGGGCGGTGAGGTTCACGTCGAGGGAGTAGTTCCAGGTGGTCTCGTCGGTGTCCTGCCAGGCGACGCGGGGATAGGAGCCGGCGTTGTTCACCAGGATGTCGACGGATCCGATCTCTGCGCGGACGAGGCCGGCCATGGTCTGGACGGCACCCGGATCGGTCAGGTCGGCGTTCACCGTGATCCCGGGGCTGCCTGCTCGCTCGAAGGCGGCGAGGAGGGCGTGGGCGTCGGGGTCCTGGCCGAAGTGGTTGACCGCGACGGTTGCTCCGGCGGTGGCGAGCGCCCGTCCGATCTCGGCGCCGATGCCGGTGGCCCCGCCGGTGATGAGGGCGTTGCGGCCCTGGAGCGGTCGGGTCTGGAGAGGGGTCTCAAGCAGAGGCAGGGACATTGCTGCTCCGTTCACCAGGATGAGAGTGGGGCGTCGACGCGGTGGTGAAGAAGGTGTCGATCGACGAGAGCGGGTCCTGGCTCTCGGCGAGCTTGATCAGTACGAGCAGGAGGTCGTGTCCGGTCAGCCGGGAGGCCGGGATGACGCCGAGGATGCGCAGGTCGAGGAATGCGTGGATCTCTGGACATCGGGAAGCGCCCGTCGTCGACGAGCCGGTTGATCTGCTCGTGGAGGTGGCGCTGGTACGCCGCGTAGATCTCGGTGACCGTCACCTCGTGGGCCAGGCTCCGGCGGGTGCCTTCCTCGGGGTCGTCGCAGTGCAGGAGGACGAGGGCGTGCTCGCCCTCCTCGGCGGTCCGCAGGTCGGTCTCGTACGGGGCCAGCAGGAGCCGGGCCCGGTCCGCGGCCCGCGCGGCGCCCAGGTCCTCCCGCACGGCGGCCGTCGCGGCAACGGACGCCTCCAGCATGGGAATGCCCCGGTCCACCAGGCGCACCGGCGCGGAGAAGGGGCGTCGGGAGCGTTCCAGGTAGGAGGTGGCGAGGACATCGGCGACCTCCTCGACCGGGCCGGTCTCGAACCACCAGCGGGCCATGCCGTCGGCCTTGATGGCGGCCCAGCGCGGGTCGTAGAGGTCGAGCGGGCCTGCGGAGGTCGCGGCCGGGCCCATGCGCCGAGCGAGGATTCCGATCTGCTTGGTCTTCCCGGTGTTGTCGGGGCCGCTGAACGCGGCCGACATGGGAAGTGGGTATGTTTCGCCGGTGTACTGACTGGCCATCAGCCTTCCTTCACTGGTGATGTGGAGCGTGTACGCCGGCAAGGTGCCGTGGACTACCTGTGGCGAGAATGCGGTGGGCTCCCGCCGGGGAGGACAGGCCGGGGTGCCGATCCGGGGCCGTCGGCCAACGGAATGTCCTCGGCGCTGAGCGTCGGATTCGCCAACGGGATCTGTGCGGAGGAGTGATCGGCGTGGGCCAGAAAGCCGACCATGGCGAGTCCGGCAGCCGTGCCCAGGGCCCAGACCCAGCTCAGGGCCGTCTCCAGCGGGCCGGATAACAGGGAACGGCTTACCGGATCGTCTCTCGGACGGCGGGGTGCTGTGCCGAACCGGGCCGTCGCGAAGGCGGGATCGTGCAGGTCCGTGGACATCGCCGCGGTCGGTTTCCTCTCAAGCGTCCGGGCAAGCGCCGACGGGGCCTGTTCGAGCCATTCGGAGATCTGCGGGGTGATGTTCAGTGAACGGCGGTCCGTGCTCCCGGGACAGGGCCCAGGAGGTAGTCCTGCGTAATCCCGCGTAATCCAGGTGGGGAGGGGTGACGGGGTGCCGAGGAACCCGGCCGTCGCGGAACTGATCAAGCGGGCCTGCCAAGAACGCGGCTGGGGGCCTTCAGAGTTGGCACGCGCCCTTGGTCTCGCCGAATGCGGTGACCCGCGCCGCCTGCAGCGTCAGCACGCCCGGCGGTGGATCGAGGGCGAACGGACTCCCGGCCATTGGTGGCCCTATATCGCACAGGTGCTGGGGCTGGATCCCGAGGCGATCAACCTCCCGGAGCCCATGCCTGCGGCACTCCACACGGATACCGTGGCATCAGTCCTGCGCCTGGGAAGGAGCGACGTGGAACGCCGGGAGTTCATCCTCGCCTCCAGCGGATACGCGCTGTCCGCACTCGGCCTGCCCGACATGGACAGCATCACCCGCCGGACCAAGACCACCCTTCCCGGAGCCGTACGCGTCGGCCAGGGCGAGGTGGCCGCCGTACGCCACATGGTGAAGGCCCTCGGCGACTCCGCTTCCGAACTCGGCGGCGGCCACGCCCGCCACCTGGCCGTCCGCTACCTCACCCAGGACGTCGCACCATGGCTTGAGGGCCGCTTCACCGAGGCCACCGGCCACGAACTGTTCGCCGCGACCTCCCAGCTCGTCCACCTCGCCGGCTGGATGGCCCAGGACGAAGGCGACACTCCCGAACTGCGCGGACTCGCCCAGCGTTACTACGCACACTCGTTCCGCCTGGCCGCCGAGGCTGACGATCCAGAGCTTTCGGCGACCGCACTGCGGGGGCTGGCCGTCCAGTGCGTCGATCTGGGTTACCGGGCCGAGGCAGTCCAGCTCGGCGAAGCCTGCGTGGACTACGGCCGCCATCTCGACAACCCGCGCGCGGTCGCCTACTACGAGGCCACCCTCGCCAACGCCGCTGCCCAGGACGACGACCGCCGCATGGCCACCAAACACCTTGCCAGGTCCGAGACTGCCATCGCCGAGCCGGCAGCCGCAGGTGGCGACTCCTGGGCCGCCCACTACTCCCCCGGCCGCTGGGCCCACGAATCCGGCATGATCCTCTCCCGCCTCGGCGACCTCGACGCCGCAGAGGAACACCTCCACCTCGCCCTCGACATCCACGGCTTCGACCGCCGCCGCACCCGCGCCATCGTCCTCGCCGACCTCGGCGGCGTCCGGCTGCGGCAAGGCGACATCGACGGCGCCATGGCCACCTGGCGCGACTTCCTCGACTGCGCCGACGGCATCCGCTCGGTGAAGGTCCAGGCCGCTCTCCAGGACATGCGCGTACGCCTCCGCCGGCACAACGGAGTTCCCGAGGCCCAGGATTTGCGTGAGCGGGCGGCACGCGCCGGAGGCTGACCCTCTCCCAGCGTCGTCGCTCTCAGCGGTTGCGCCCCTTCGGCCAGGCCTCCCGGGCCGCTCGATGACGGACACCGACGCCCGGATCAGCAGCGGGTGCCTGACGCACCGTGAAGGCCGGACGCACCCCCTCCCACCTCACCCTCCCTGTTCATCAGGGCCGTGGCAGAGGCCGCCGAGCTCGTCCGCGAGTGCCGCGTCCCGCATGCCCGGCAGGGCGTACCCCTCCGTCTCGTCCCACGGGACGTCGATGTCGTCCGTGTGGACGTGCCACTCCGCTCCCCCGATGGCACGGCGCAACTCCGTTACGGAGTCGAGGACATGGACCATCACCGGTATCCACCGGCCGGGGTCGCTCGGCAGTTTCGTGGAGCCGGCGAGGATCTGGCCGTCCTCGGCGTGGTCACCGCCGTACAGATACAGGCTCTCCTCGTCGTCGTACGGGAACGACCGGGCGCGCGTGGCGACCACGTGCTCGACGGCGGCCGACTCGGCGGCGGTCGGCGGTTGTGCCCGGCGGGCGCTGTAGTAGACGGAGACGCTCATGGTCCGAGCGTATGGCCGGGGTCCGACATCGCCGGCCCGTACCGCCCCAACGCCCTTGCCACACGCTCCGGGAGGCCCGTCCAGGGGCGGCATTCGACCACCGGCAGTCCGTGCCGGGAGGCCTGCCGGGACAGCCAGTGCGAGTACGCGGCGCTGACCTGTGCCCGGTGGCGCTGTTCGCCGCTGTCGGGTTCCCGGGCCGCGTAGTTGGCGAGGATCTGTTCCGGGTCCGGCTCGTGCAGGAACACCGCGTGCACCCGGCGGCCGGCCGACCGTCCCTCGCGGATCGCTTCCGCCGCGGCGGCCGGGGTGAGGTAGTCGCCCTCGATCACGGCGGGTACGTCGACGGTCAGGCGGTTGCGGACCACGCCCAGCACCGCGGGTTCGAGGGCCCTGGCGGTGGCGATCTGAAGGTCCATCACCTGCTCGACGGCGAGCCGTGCCGTGTCCGGGATGCCGTCGAAGTGGTGGAGCGCGGGGTGGTGTTCGGCCGTCGTCATGGCCTCGACGGCGCTGACGATGTCGTCGAACTCCACCACGAAACCCTCCGACTTGCCCGTTCCGGCCGCCAGTTGGGCCGCCGCCCGGCTCTTGCCGACGCCCGAGGCCCCACCGATCAGCAATATGTCCCATGATGTCGCTGTCACGGGACGAACGTATCGCGTGGGCTCCGTGTCCGCCGTCGGCGCTGGCGCTACGGTGACCCGAGTACCGGCCCTCGCAAGGGCGGAGCCGACCGGACGGGCCGTGCGGAGAGAGCAAGGAGAGCGGGGAGAGCAACCATGGGCGAGCCCCTGAAAACCTTCGTCGGCGGTGCGGAGGTCGACGTGCCCAACAGCATTCCGGCCATCCGGGCCACGCTGCCCGAGGAGCGGCGCGAGGAGTTCGACCGCGCCATCAACGAGGCGGGGGTGCACGAGATCCAGGCCGTGATGCGGCACTGGATGCTGGAGGCCGTGCCCGATCCCGAGGCCGACCGGATCCTGGCCCGGCTGGCCCAGGACGAGGCCGAGAGGCGGAGCGTCGCTTGAGCTACCGCATCTCCTACGCACCGCCCGCCGACGACTCCCTGGCCAAGATGCGCGACGGCGAGAGATTCCGCGCCGAGATGGCACGCACCCTGGGCCTCGCCCCGTACGGACACGGGTCGTCGGCCGTCAAGAGCGAACGCGACCGACGCGAGGCGACGGTCGCCGGGGCGATCGTGCTCTATTACGTCTCCGGGACCGTCCTGACCGTCACCGTGGTGAGGCTCGTCCCGCTGCCCTGAACCGGCAGCGGGCCCGGCACATTCCGGAGCGGACCGGCCGGACCGCCCCGGACGGCACGTCCTGGGAACCGGCGGGGACTAGGAACCGGCGGGGACTTCGATGGTGTTCCCCTTCTCGTCGACGGTGTGGGTCTGCCAGTAGACGTCCCACTTGTCGCCGACGTGCTTGGGGACCTTGCCCTTCGGGTACCGGACGTATCCCTTCGGCGGGTCCTCGCCGTCGGGCTGGCAGGCCGATCCGGTGCCCCCGATCGTCATGATCGGGTACTCCCCGCCGCCGCAGGTCGCGTCCTCGGTCGAGCAGCCCGTGGTCAGCACCGCCACGGCCGCCGCGGCCAGGGCGAGGCCCGCTGCGGTACGGCTCGGGCGGCGCCCGTTCCTCCTGGACGCCACCCTGCCGAATCGACTGATCCCGTACATCGTCACTCCTCCTGCTCGCTGGTCCTCCCAGCCTGCATGGAGCGTGAACGGCCGCTCATGAGTACGAATACTCACCGGCGGGGCGCCATGTACTCGTCCGCCCCATGTACCGCACCGACAGGTGTCAGGCCAGCTTCGCGGCCTGCGCCTCGACCACCGCGGTCGGCAGCTCGAAGTCCTTCACCTCACCGGCGAGCATGGCCATGTTCATCGAGGAGAACGAGGCGAACGAGGCGCCCTGGCGCAGGGCCACGAGCTTGAGCACCGCCTTCTCCCCGCCCTGTTCCAGCTGCACGGCCCAGGCAACCGCCTCCTCGCCGCCCTTGACCTGCTCCTCGGTGATCTTGAGGACCTTCTGCTTCTCGCCGGCCGCCGTGAACTCGAAGCCGCCGGCGCACTCGGTGGACGCGGTGCGCAGCGCGGCGACCGACTCCTGGGCGCCCTTGCCGTCGTACGAACCGAGGGCCAGCTGCGTCGTCGTGATGTCGAACGCCGCCTTGAACGCCTCATCGGCGTCCCCGCTGTCCTGCTTCGCCAGGTCGCCCTTCTTCGGCTCGCTGACGATCGCGCGCTTGGTGAACGCGCCCGGCTCGCCGACCTGCACGCCCATCAGCGCGTTCGCCAGCGGGGCGCAGACCTTCTTCTCGACCTTGATGTCGTCGACGGAGATCGTGTCCTTGGCCGCGGCCTTGGAGATCTTGTGTCCCTTGACGTCACCCTGGGCCAGCACGGCCTTCTCCAGCTCGGCGGCGCTCAGCGCCTTGGCCGCGGCCGCGGGCTCCTTGCCCTTGGCGTCCGCCCCCTTATCCCCGGAACCGGAGTCCGATCCGCCGCAGGCGGTGGCGAGCAGGGCCAGGGACACCGCGGTGGCGGCAACTGCGGTACGGCGTACGGCGGTGGAACGCATGGTCCGGTCCGTCTCTATGAGCAGGGTCTTCGGTTTTGCTCACTCTATGAGCGAAAAATGGTTTGATGATCAATCAAGTCGGGCACGGGATGCGATCGTGACGGCGCCGTGATCATCCTGTGAAGGCGCTGTCCGTGGCAGCCGCGATCCACACCGGGACCCGGCGCGGGGACAATCGCTCGCATGCAGGCAGACCGAACAACCTCAGCCGTACTCCGCTCCGTTGGACTGACCGAGGACCGGATCGCCCGGTGCGCACCGCTCACCGGAGGCACGTTCAACACGGTCTCCCGGGTGACGCTCACGGACGGCAGCGACCGGGTGGTGAAGATACCGCCGCCCCCGACGCCCGGAACGCTGATGACCTACGAGCGTGATCTGCTGGTCAACGAGACCACGTTCCACGCCCGCGCGAACGGTTCGGCCCCGGTCCCCCGCGTCCTGCACAGCGAGCTCGACCCGGCCGCGCCCACCAGCCCGTACGTGATCATGTCGGCCTGTCCGGGCCGTCCCTGGAGCGAGTTCGCCCCCGGCTCGCTGTCCACCGCGGAAGAGCGCCTGCTCCGCGACGACCTGGGGCGGATCGTCGCCCGGCTGCACGCCGTCACCACCCCGGACGGCTTCGGCTATCCCTCCCTGGCGGTGGGCCCGTTGGCCCCGGCCTGGCGGCAGGCGTTCACCGCGATGACCGACGCCGTCCTCGCCGACGCGGACACCTACCGGGCCCGGCTGCCGCGCCCGACGGCCGGCATCCGTGCGCTGCTCGCCGCCGCGTCGCCCGTCCTCGACGACGTCGCGCGCCCCGCCCTGGTCCACTTCGACCTGTGGCAGGGCAACCTCCTCGTCGACGGCGGGCCGGGGGCGCGGAGCATCGGCGGAATCGTCGACGGCGAGCGGATGTTCTGGGGCGACCCGGTCGCCGACTTCGTGTCGCTCACCCTGTTCGGGAACATGGAGGAGGACGAGGACTTCCTCGCCGGGTACGCGCAGGGCGGCGGGCAACCGGTGGTGTTCGACGCGTCGGTGCGGCTGCGGCTCGCGCTCTACCGCTGCTATCTCTACCTGATCATGCTGGTGGAGACCGTTCCGCGCCGCGCGTCCCGGGAGGACCGGGAGTGGGCGTGGACGCATGTCGCCCCGCAGCTCGAATCGGCCCTGGTGGAAGTGGAGTCGGCGCTGCGCACCGGGAACTGAGCGCAGCGCCCGCCGCCCTCGCCCTCAGCCGGCCAGCGCCCGCTGGGCCTCGTACAGATTGGGCGGCCACACCGCCTCCGGTGTGCCGTACGCCTCCAGCCGGGTGTGCAGATCGCCGGTGAAGTCGGGGACGTCGATCTGGTCGAACTCCGTCACCTCGCTGATGCCGACCGTCGCGCTGTACGGGGCGAGTCCGTCGATCCGCATCAGGCCCGCCCGGCCGTTGGTGACCCGGATGTTCCAGTGCGTGAAGCGGGCCCCGAAGAGCGGCCCCGCGCTCGCGTCGCCGCCGTGCCGGCCGTTGTTCTCGACCGTGATGTCGGTGCGGACGTTGGCGAACGGCATTCCCCGGTGCGAGTCGAACGTCCCCATCTCCATCACCCCGCGCGACCAGACATTGCCGCTGGACAGGCCCTCGACGTTGATGCCGTGCAGCTGCGTCCCGGCGGGCGCCGGTACGGTGCGCCGCTCGATCGTGAAGTCCTCGATCAGGTTGTCGTGCGAACCCTCGCGGCAGTAGTACGGATGGTGCGAGCCGCGGCCCGTGACCTTCGTACGGCGCAGGGTGCAGGCGGAGGCGGCGACCAGTCCGAAGCCGTTGTCGACGTGGCGGACGGTGATGTCGTCGGCCCAGCAGTCGTACGCGCACTGGAACGCGACGCCGTTGTACCCCTTGTCCAGCAGATGCGGCGACTGCGGGGTCTCGACCGCTTCGAGCGTGAGGCCCTCGACGCCGGAGCCGGTGAGCGGGGTGACGAGGGTGGTCAGCCGCGGATCCCACTCGGGCCGGACGTCGAGCGGGAGCGGGCGCTCCAGCGTGACCCGGCGGCCGTGCACGGAGGTGACGCGGACCGGCCATTCGTAGGGGACGTACGAGGTCAGCTTGGTCTTGTCGTCCCATTGGTAGGCCTCGGGGCCGGGGCCGCCGCCCGCCATGTGCTCCAGGAGCGTGTGGCCGGCGTCGTCGGCGAGGCGGAGCAGGACGAGTGCGCCGCGCCGCAGCCCCGTCGGGTCGTCGACGGTGACCGAGCGGTCGCCGCGGCGGGCGGGGGCGACGGCGGTCAGGGTCCGCCACTCGTCGCGCCGGTTGCCGGTCCATCCCTCGAAGGGCCAGGACCTCGCCCTGATCGCATCAGTGAGCGAGGTCCAACGGCCGGTCGGACAGAGCCAGATGAGGCCGCCGGCCCAGGACCAGCTGGACTTGTCGCCGCCGTACCGGCTGCCGTACGCGCCGATCAGCTCGGTGAGGTTCCTGGTCGCGTACAGCCTGGTGCGCCCGCTGCCCGCGCCGCGCACCACCACGTCGCTGTGGCCGATCCGGATGATGTCGTCGATGCGGTACGTGCCCGCGGGGACGAGCACCGTGCCGCCGCCGCGCTCTCCGGCGTCGGCGATGGCCCGGTTGATCGCGGGGGCGGCGTCGGCGGAGCCGTCGGGCTTCGCGCCGTACTGCCGGACGTCGGCGACGAAGCCGCGTCCCATGCGGCGGGGCGGGCGGGAGCCGCCGCGGCAGCCGGCCCGGCCGATGAACGGGATCTGCGGATGGGTGAACGGTGCGGCGGCGAACTCCCGCCAGAGCGGGGGGGCCGTACGGGGCCCGCCTCCGGGCGCCCGGCCCGCGGCGGCCGCCGTGCCGCTGCCGGTGGTGCCGGTGACCGCCGTCGCGGCGACGGCCACGGCCACGGCCAGCAGGCCGCGTCTGCCGATGCTTCCCCCGAACGCCTCGGCCGTCTCGGCCGTCCCGGCCGTCCCGGCCGCCTTGCTCGCCTTGCTCGCGTTGACCGCGTTGATCGCCATGAATCCGAGCCGCCTTTCATCCATGTGAACGACGTTCATATCTGCGTCGGCGGCGAGCATGCCACGGTGCCCCGGCGTGACGAAAGGGGCGTGCACCGGGGAATGTCCGTGCGGGGTCGGTCAGCCGCTGCGCTCGGCCGGACGCTGGGTCAGATGTGTGAACGCGTCGAGGTTCCGGGTGGATTCACCGCGCGCCACCCGCCACTCGTACTCCTTGCGGATCGAGCTCGCGAAGCCCAGCTCCAGGAGGGTGTTGAAGGAGCCGTCGGCCGCTTCGAGGACCGTGCCGAGCAGCCGGTCCAGCTCCTGCGGGGTGACCACGGAGAGCGGCAGCTTGCCGACCAGATAGATGTCGCCGAGCCCGTCGATCGCGTAACTCACTCCGAAGAGGCGGAGGTTGCGCTCCAGCAGCCAGCGGTGGACCGCGGCGTCGTTCTCGTCCGGGTGGCGCACGACGAAGGCGTTGAGGGAGAGCGAGTGCCTGCCGACGCGCAGCGAGCAGGTGGTGGACAGCTTGCGCGTGCCGGGGAGCTTGACCACGTAGTCACCCGGCGCGGGGCTCTCCCATTCGAGCTCGGCGTCCTTCAGGGTCGCCTCGATGACCTGCGCGATCCGCGTCGTCGCCGCTTCGGTCGGTGCCGCTCCGTCGGGTACGTCAGCCATGGTGCGAGCGTACGTCAGGGATGCAACGAGCGTCCGTCCGTCAGGCATGCAGCGAGCGCACCCGACGGCGGTGTTCGTGCATCGCGGCCGTGTACACGTCGGCGGTCGCGGAGGCGGCGGTGTCCCAGCCGAAGCCCTGGGCGTGCGCGGCGGCCGCCGCTCCCATCCGGGCGACCAGTTCCGGCGAATCGGCGAACCGGGCCAGCGCCCGCGCGTACGCCTGCGGGTCGTGCCCGGGTATCAGGAAGCCGCTGACCCCGTCCCGCACCGCCACCGGGAGACCGCCCACGGCCGCCGCGACGACGGGGGTGCCCGCCGCCTGCGCCTCTATGGCGACCAGGCCGAACGACTCGCTGTGCGAGGGCATGACCAGCACGGAAGCGGCCCGGAACCAGTCGGCGAGCTGTTCCTGCCCGACCGGCGGCTGGAACCGTACGACATCGGCGATGCCCAGCCGTGCCGCCAGCTTCTGCAGTCCCTCCGGCTTGGCCAGCCCGCTGCCGCTCGGGCCGCCGACGACCGGCACGACGATCCGGGAGCGCAGCGTGGGGTCGCGGTCCAGCAGGGCGGCGACCGCCCGCAGCAGCACGTCGGGGGCCTTCAGCGGCTGGATGCGGCCCGCGAAGAGCGGAATCAGGGCGTCCTTCGGCAGCCCGAGGCGCGCCCGTGCCGCGGCCCGCCCGTCGGCGGGGCTGAAGCGGTCCAGGTTGACCCCGGGATGGACGACGGCGACGGAGCCGGGATCCGCGTCGTAGAAGCGGACGAGTTCGTCCGCCTCCTCGGCGGTGTTGGCGATCAGCCGGTTCGCCGCGTCGACGATCTGGGTCTCGCCGATGACGCGGGCCGCCGGCTCGGGGGTGTCGCCCGTCGCGAGCGCCGCGTTCTTGACCTTGGCCATGGTGTGCATGGCGTGGACGAGCGGGACGCCCCAGCGCTGGGCGGCGAGCCAGCCGACATGGCCGGAGAGCCAGTAGTGGGAGTGGACGAGGTCGTAGTAGCCGGGGCGCTGGCCGGCCCACGCCTGCATCACGCCGTGCGTGAAGGCGCAGAGCTGGGCGGGCAGCTCCTCCTTGGCCAGGCCCTCGTACGGCCCCGCGTCGACGTGCCGGACCAGGACGCCGGGCGCCAGCTCCACCACCGGGGGGAGCCCACCGGTGGTGGACCGGGTGAAGATCTCGACCTCGATGTTGATCGCGGCGAGGCGCCTGGCCAGCTCCACGATGTAGACGTTCATGCCGCCCGCGTCGCCCGTGCCCGGCTGGTGCAGCGGCGAGGTGTGCACGGAGAGCATCGCGATGCGGCGGGGCTTGCGATGGCCGCCGGGGAACGCGGCGGGGAACCTGAGGCGCGGTGCGACACGGCTGCTGCCGCGCCGGGAGACGTACTGACTCACGTCGTCCGGTCCTCCTCATCCAGGGCATGACACCGAAGGGACCCGAGCCCCTGCGAACGGCTGCAACAGCGGAATCTCTCCTTTCATTTCCGCTTTACCAAATCATTACGGTGCGCGCACCGCACCCCGACGGCCCCCGGGCGGGCGCCGCCCCCTGCCGGGAGATCGTTACGCTCGCTGTCATGCGCCCCATCGGCACCGCGACCCGCGGGACCACCAACCCGAACCGGCTCCGCCGCATGGACCGCTGGATCGCCGCCACCCACGGCCCGGCCCTGCGCCGCGCCGACCGCCCCGTCGCCGTCGATCTCGGGTACGGCGCCGCGCCCTGGACCGCCGTCGAGCTGCTGCGCCGGCTGCGCACCGCCGAGCCGCGCACGTCCGTGGTCGGCGTCGAGATCGACCCGGACCGGGTCGCGGCGGCGAAGCCGTACGAGCGCGAGGGCCTGACCTTTGTGCACGGCGGCTTCGAGATCCCGCTCCCCGGGCGCCCCGACCTCATCCGGGCCGCGAATGTGCTGCGCCAGTACGACGAGGGCGAGGTCACCGCGGTCTGGCAGCGGCTGTGCGCCCGCCTCGCGCCGGGCGGGCTGCTGGTGGAGGGCACCTGCGACGAGATCGGGCGCCGGCACGTGTGGGTGGCGCTCGGCCCGGAGGGTCCGCGCACGGTCACGTTCGCAACCCGGCTCGCCTCCCTCGACCGCCCCTCCGACCTCGCGGAGCGCCTGCCCAAGGCGCTGATCCACCGCAATGTGCCGGGCGAGCCGGTCCACGCGTTCCTGCGCGACTTCGACCGGGCGTGGGCCGCGGCGGCCCCGTACGCCTCGCTGGGAGCCCGGCAGCGCTGGATCGCGGCGGTGCGGTCGCTGTCGGGCGACTGGCCGCTGTCCGACGGGGTACGGCGGTGGCGCCAGGGCGAAGTCACGGTGAACTGGGACGCCCTGCGGCCCAACCCGTAGCCCGACCCGCGCCGGACGGGAGCGGCCGGGCGGTGTCCGGGGCGGCGGACGGGAACGGGAACGCGGGATCGTTCGTCAAGACAGAGGGGAGCAGGGGGAGCGGCAAGGGGCAGCAGGGGGATCCAGGGGAGCGGGCGAGTCGGGGGACGTGATCCGTGCGACCGTCAGGACAGCGGGCGTGCGCCTCTGTTGCTTTTCGGTACGGCATGGCACGATCTCGACATCGGCGAAAAGTTACTGACGGTAAATCAGATTCATTCGGAGGGGAATCTCGTGAACCGACGTCACTGTGCCTCAGCCGCGATCACTCTGGTCTGCGCGCTGACCGTACTCATCACGCCGGTCCAGGCCTTCGCCGAGCCCGCGCCGCCATCCCCCTCCGACGTGCGTTCCGCCTCCGGGTCCAAGGCCCCGAAGAAGAGCCTCGAAGAGGTGCGCAAGGAGATCGACGCCCTGTACCGCAAGGCCGGGGCGGCCACCGACGCGTACAACCTCGCCGAGGAGAAGGCCGAGAAGCAGTCGGTCGAGATCGTGAAGCTGGCCCGCGCCATCGTCGTGGGGCAGTCGAAGATCGCCGAACTCAAGAGCCAGGCCGGCGCCCAGGCCCGCGAGCAGTACCGCAGCGGCGGGCTGCCGCCCGGCGCCCAGTTCATGCTCAGCGACGACCCGCAGCTGTTCCTGGACGGGGTGAACCGGGTCAGGGAGGGCCAGCAGGCCGCCCAGGGTGTGCTCGGCGAACTGACCAGGACCCAGCAGGACCTGGAGACGTACACCGAGGACGCGAGCACCAACTGGAAGAAGCTCGAAGCCAACCGGGTCCGGCAGGCCAAGGCCAAGAAGAAGATCAACGCGCAGATCGACGCGGCGAAGAAGCTGGAGTCGCAGCTCAAGAAGGAGGAGCGGGCCCGCCTGCTCAAGCTGGAGCAGGAGGCCGAGTACAAGCAGCAGACGGCCTGGCTCAGCTCCGGCGCCCTGAAGGACATCAACCGCGAGGCGAGCGCGAGCGGCAAGGAGGCGGTGGCCTTCGCGACCGCGCAGATAGGCAAGCCGTACGTCTGGGGCGCCGAGGGCCCCAAGTCGTACGACTGCTCGGGGCTCACGTCACAGGCCTGGCTGGCGGCGGGGCGGCCGATCCCCCGCACCTCGCAGGAGCAGTGGCGACTGCTGCCGCACATCGCCATCAAGGACATGCGCCCCGGCGACCTGATCATCTACCACAGTGACGCCAGTCACGTGGGCATGTACGTCGGCGACGGCGCGATCGTGCACGCCCCGCGCCCCGGCCGCAATGTCACGCTGGCGGGCGCGGGTTCGATGCAGATCCTCGGCGTCGTCCGCCCGGACAAGTAGCCCCGGGCCGGACGAGCGGCCCCGGCCCGGGCCGGATCGAGCCCGTCCGGCGATCGGGGGCGGAACGCCCCGGGACACCTCGCCGGACGCCCGCGGCACCCCGCACCGACACGGGCGTGACCCGCGCCACCCGCCGCCCACCACCCCACGTGACCTTTGTCATGCCCGCATACCCGCCCCCGCCCCGGCACATCTCGCCGGATCCGTGACCTGACGCGGCTTATGGCTGTGCATATGCCGGAGGCCGATCGCGGAACGCCATTCCGTTCCCCCGCCACGGACCGCTATCGTCCCCGTCTGGCAGGTCGTCGATCGTCGTCCCGCCGCGCCCTCGGGGGGAGGGAAGGAAACCCGAACCGATGCCCGTACCCGAACCGCAGCAAGGTACCGAAGCCGCTGCGGAGGCCTCCCACGGCGCCGTCCTCACCCTGCTGGTGATCGAGGACGACCCGGCGGGCAGCTTCACCGTCCCCGAGCTCCCGGCCGAGGCCGGCACGAGGGTGCGCATCCGCACCGCCCGCAACCTGACCGAGGCGGGCCGGCTCCTCACGGACGACGTCGACTGCGTCCTGCTGGACCTCGCCCTGCCCACCGGCAGCGAGACCCGTGCCTCCGGCGCCGGGAACGCGGCGGAGGCCGACGGGCTCGCCACCCTCGAACACGTACTGCGGATCGCCCCGCGCCACGCCGTCCTCGCGCTCACGGCACAGGACGACACCGAGCTGGCCGCCGCGGCGGTACGGGTCGGCGCCCAGGACTACCTCTGCCGCGACGAACTCGACGGACGGCTGCTCAGCCGTGCCATCCGGTACGCCGTCGAGCGCAAGCGCGCCGACGTCGCCCAGCGCCGGCTCACCGAGTCCACCCTGCGCGCCCAGGAGAACGCCCGCCTCGAACGCGGCCTGCTCCCCACCCCGCTGCTCGAAGGCTCCGACCTGCGCTTCGCGGCCCGCTACCGCCCCGGCCGCAGCCGCGCGCTACTCGGCGGGGACTTCTACGACACGGTCCGCACACCCGACGGCACCGTCCACGTGATGATCGGCGACGTCTGCGGGCACGGCCCCGACGAGGCGGCTCTCGGCGTGGAACTGCGCATCGCGTGGCGGGCGTTGACCCTGGCGGGGCTCTGCGGCGACGAACTGCTCTCCACCCTCCAGCAGGTCCTGGAGCACGAGCGGGAGAGCGAGGAGATCTTCGCGACGCTCTGCACCGTCGACATCGCCCCCGACGGCCGGCGCGCCGGGCTCTGCCTTGCGGGCCACCCCGCCCCGCTGATCGCCCGGCCCGGACAGACCGCGCACCTGCTCCCGTACGAGGACGGCGGACCGGCCCTGGGCCTGCTGCCCCGCGCCCGGTGGCCGCGCCGGCAGGTGGAGCTCGGCGGCTCCTGGAGCCTGATGATGTACACGGACGGGCTGATCGAGGGTCGCGTGGGTGAGTCCGGCACCCGGCGGCTGGGCCAGGACGGCATGGTCGCGATGATCAACCGGCAGCTGACCCAGGGGCTCACCGGCGAGGACCTCCTGGAGGCCGCGGTCACCCAGGTGCGGGAGCTGAACGGCGGCGAGCTCACCGACGACGTCGCGGTCCTGCTGCTCGACCGCGACGAGGAACGCGTACGCCACCGGATCCCGAACGGCGACCGGGGCCGGAGCATCCCTCGCCCCCGCCCCGGATCGGCACCGCCCACGGCACCCGTGAGCGCCGCGAACGCTCAGCGCCCGCCGTTGTAGGGCCCGTACGGCCCGTCGCTGCTGGAGCCGCCGCGCCGGCCGCCGCCACCGCCCGAGACCGCCTGGAGTGCGGGCCGCACGTCCACCAGGAAGACGATGGAGGCGACCGCGCCCGCGAGCTGCAGGAACAGCATCGGTACGAAGAGATTCACGGCGACGGTGATACCGAGGATGAGCAGCCAGAAGGACTTCTTCTGTTTGTCCGCGGCCCGGTAGGCGTCCTCACGGGCCATCGCGGCCATGACCAGTGCGACCACGGCCAGCACCAGCATGACCATGTAGAGCAGCCAGACGAGTGTGCTGAATCCTGTGAGCAACATGGTGTGTGCACCGCCTAATAAGTGGATGAGCGCCTCGCGGCCAAGGTACCGGGACAACGAGCCGGACACCCCTGAAGGTGCCCGGCCCACGCCCCGCTACACACGGCGGCGCCACGGCACCGCCCGGGGTGCCGTGGCGCCGGGGTACTACTTCGCGCCGGGCGGAGTGGTCTTCTTCGCGGCGGGCTTGCGCACGGGCGCCTTCCTGACGGGCGCGGCCGGGGCCTTGCTCTCCGGCTTGGCGGCCTTCGGCGCGGGCTTCGGAGCGGGCTTCGACGCGGGCGCGGCCTTCGGCTGGCCGGGCCTGCCGGCCGGCGCGGTCCTGGTGGTGCCCGCCGGCCTGGACTCCTTGCGCGGCTCGACGACGACGGCGATCTCGACGATCTCCTCGGCGGCATCGCCGCGCCAGTTCTTCACGGTCTGCTCGCCGCGCTCGGCGACCTTCTCGTACGTCTCCCGGGCCCGCACCGCGTACTCCGCGGCCACTCCCAGACTCCGCAGCGCCAGGTCCTGCGCGTTCTCGCCCAGTTTCCGCAGGTCGCTGTCGAAGGATCCGATCACCTCGGTGACCTTGGCCTGGACGGTGGCCTGCGCCTCCTTGGCCTGCGAGGCCACCTTCTCCTGCACGGCCTTGGGGTCGGCGTTGCGCACGGCCTCGATGCGCTCCGGCGCCTCGGCACGAAGCTGCTCGATCAGCGCCGGGACCTTGCGCGCCTGCTCGACGGCGAGATCGGCCGTACCGGCGGCGAAGTAGAGGGGGGTCGGGTCGGTGAGGGTCTTGCGCAGGTCATCGGTGATGGCCATGAGTGTGGTCCTCCCGGATCATCGGACTCAGTGTGAGGGTTCTTCTGGTGTTGAAGGCTTCGGAGCCTTCGAAGGCTTTGGAGGGGTGGAAGGAGTGGAAGGAGCTGACGGCTTCGAAGCCTTCGAAAGCTTCGAAGCCGTGTCGGCACCGGCGTCCGGCCCCGATTCGCCGCCGGTCTCCGATCCGGCCGCGACGCCGGATTCCGGTCCGGGCTCGAACCCGTTCTCCCTGCGGAAGGAGTCGTAGATCTGCAGCAGGACACTCTTCTGCCGCTCGTTCATGGACGGGTCGGCCAGAATGACCGCCCGCGTCTCCAGCTCCTCCCGCTCCCTCTCGTCCAGAATCCCGGCCCGTACGTAAAGGGTCTCGGCGGAGATCCGCAGCGCCTTGGCGACCTGCTGCAACACCTCGGCGCTCGGCTTGCGCAGCCCGCGCTCGATCTGGCTGAGGTAGGGATTGGACACCCCGGCGGCGTCGGCGAGCTGCCGCAGCGACAGCTGCGCGTTGCGCCGCTGCTCGCGCAGGTACTCACCGAGATTGCCGACGTTGAGTGATGCCATACCCCGATGGTGCGCCACCCTTGCTAACTTTTGCAAGCAGGCGCTTGCAAAAGTGCGCCACACCACTCGCCCGGCCCCGTACGACGCGCGGCGAGAGGCGCCGTCCGTCCCTGTGACGACACGCGTGACGCGGCGGGCCGCCGCTACGGACCGCCGCTACGGGACGTTCCAGGCGGAGATGAACGGCTGCCCGTCCTCGGCTGCCAGGAAACCGAGAGCCCCCGGATGCGGGTGGCCGAGCAGTCTGGCGGCCGACGCGTCCAGGCCCAGCCAGCGCACGGTGAGCACGCGCGCCAGATGGCCGTGAGCGACCACGGCGACATCGCCGTCGCCCAGCAGCGGCCGGATCCGGCCCAGTACCGCGTCGATCCGCGCGGCCACCTGCTCAAGCCGCTCACCGGGATGGTCGGCGTCGCCGGGGATGACGCCGTCCCGCCACAGGTCCCATCCCGGGCGCGTCTCACGGATCTGTGCCGCGGTCAGGCCCTCGTACCCGCCGTAGTCCCACTCCATCAGGTCGGGGTCGGGCCTCACGCCGGTCAGGCCCGCCAGCTCGGCCGTCCGCATGGCGCGGCTCAGGGGACTGCTGAACACGGCGACCGGCGGGCGTCGGGCCAGCCTCGGGGCGAGTGCTTCCGCCGCGGCCTCACCCGCGTCGGTCAGCGGAACGTCGGTGCGGCCGGCGTGCCGGCCCGACAGGCTCCACTCGGTCTGGCCGTGCCTGATCAACATCAGCTCACCCATGGTGGACACGCTAACCGCCCCCGGGAGAGAGGCGGGGCCGCACCGGATTTCTGCCGTACCCGTGCCCGTGCCCGCAGCCACGGGCACGGCCGCACAGCGCTAGCGTTGGCGCCCATGATCGTATGGCTCAACGGCACCCACGGCGCGGGCAAGACGACGACCGCTGCGCTCGTACAGCAACTGATCCCGGATTCACGGGTGTTCGACGCCGAGAAAGTCGGCGTGACACTCATGGACATCACGCCGGGGCTGCCCTGGACGGGCAACTTCCAGCACTGGCCGCCGTGGCGGCCACTCGTCGTCGAGACCGCCCGCCACGTACTCGACTACACCGGCGGCACGCTGGTGATGCCCATGACCGTCCTGGTCGAGGAGTACTGGCGCGAGATCAGCGCGGGTCTCGCCCGGCATGACATTCCGGTACGGCACTTCGTCCTCCACGCCGACCAGGACACCCTCCGCGGGCGCATCGAGGGGGACACCGTCATGGGCCCCTCCGCATTCCGCCTCGAATACCTTGAGCCCTATGCCGAGGCGGCCCGCACCTGGCTGCACGACGAGGCCGAGGTCGTCGACACCACGCACCTCACACCCGACCGGGTCGCCCTGCGGATCGCGGAGGCAGTCGGGAGTTGAGGTCCGCCCGCCTCGCAGAAGCGGGCGGAAGTGGGCGGAAGCGGGCGGAAGGGGCAGCCGAAACCCTTGGTTGACCTTCACCTTGGGGGAAGCCGCAGCATCGGTGGGGCCGGGCGACGTGCCCGGCACGAGGAGGAACGGGCATGGGGCTGCTGACCATCGGGGCGTTCGCGAAGACGTCCCGGCTGTCGCCGAAGGCACTGCGTCTCTACGACGAACTCGGCCTGCTGACCCCCACACGCGTCGACCCGGTGAGCGGCTACCGCCTCTACGCACCGGAACTGCTGGAGCGGGCCCGGCTGGTCGCCTGGCTCCGGCGCCTGGGCATGCCCCTGGTCCGTATCCAGCAGGTCTGCACGCTGGAGCCGGCCGCGGCGGCACAGGAGATCCGCGCGTTCTGGGCCCAGGCCGAGGCCGACACCGCCGCGCGGCGGGACCTCGCTTCCTTCCTCATCGACCATCTTTCCCGGAAGGACCCCGCCATGTCTCCTGCCACCGAGCCCCTGGGAATCCGTTACGCCGCCCTTTCCGACCGAGGCCTTGTCCGCGAGAGCAACCAGGACACCGCCTACGCCGGGTCGCGTCTGCTCGCCGTCGCCGACGGCTTCGGCAGCGCGGGGGCCCCGGCCGGTGCGGCCGCCATCGACGCGCTCAAGCGCCTCGAAACCGGCGGTATTCCGTCGGGTGAGCTCCTCAACGTCCTCGAAGACGCCGTCGAACAGGCCAAGCAGGCCGTCAACGGCGTCGCCGGACCCGGCTCCTCGCCCGAAGAGGCCGGCACCACGCTCACCGCGATGCTGTGGACCGGATCGCAACTGGCCCTCGTCCACATCGGGGACTCCCGCGCGCACCTCCTGCGTGACGGGGAGCTGTTCCAGATCACGCACGATCACACCGTGGCGCAGTCGATGGTCGACGAGGGACGCATCACCCCGGAGGAGGCCGTCTCCCACCCCCAGCGGTCGCTGTTGATACGGGCCCTGGGCCACGGTGCCGACGGCACCCCCGACATGCGCCTTCACGAAGCCCGGCGGGGAGACCGCTACCTGCTCTGCTCCGACGGCCTGTCGACCGTCGTGCGGACCGAGGAGATCAGCCGGGTGCTCCGCGAGACCGGGGAGCCCGAGCAGGCGGTCCGCGAACTCGTCGCCCTCGCCAACGGCTCCGGCGGCCCGGACAACGTCAGCTGCGTGGTCGCCGACGTCGTGGAGCTCCGGCAGTAGGAACGGACTGCCGGCACGGAACATCGCACCGCCTGCGGCGGGGTGGGACATCGGCCACCGGCCCGTCCCACCCGACCGCAGGCACCACGCGTCAGCCCTGGCAGATGCAGAAGGGATGACCGGCCGGATCGGTGAGGACGCGCGCCCGGCCCGCCTCATGGGGCTGGTGATCCGGCTTGCCCGCGCCCAGCTCCAGCAGCCGGGCCTCGGCCTCGTCCAGGTCCGCGACATCGAAGCAGAGGTGGAGCTGCTGGGGGACGGTCTGGTCGGGCCAGCGCGGAGCGCGGTAGTCCTCGACCCGTTGAAAGCCGATGAAGAGGCCGTCCTCACGGTCGAGGCCCGCGAAGTCGGCGTCCGACTTCGGGTGGGGTACGAAGCCGGTGGCCTGCTGGTAGAACGCCGCCAGGGCCGGCGGATCAGGGCAGTCGAGCGTGATCGCGACCAACTTCATCTGCAGGGACATGGCGCCTCCGGCCGGCCTGTGGACTTCGGACTTCCGCGACGAACACCCTAGGCCGCGGACCTCTCGGGCGCGGTCCCCTCGGGCGCGGTCCCCTCGGGCACGGGCTCACCCGGTGCGGGGCACCGGCGCAGGCCCGCACCACCTCCAGTAGCCACTTTTTTGTGGGTACTTGGCGGCGGCCGGCAACGGGGCGAACCTGGTGAGGGGCGGCCGGAGGGCTGCCGGATCCGGCCGGGCGGGACAAGGGGGGCGAGGCGATGGATCAGGAGGGCGGCCGGTCCCCGGTGAGTTTCTCCAGACGACGGTGGCCCCAGTCGGAGACGGGCGCCAGCGCCTCGGAGAGGTCCCGGCCGAACGCGGTCAGGGAGTACTCGGTCCTCAGCGGGAGCTCGTCGTACACCTCCCGGTGCACCAGCTCGTCGGCCTCCATCTCGCGGAGCGCCTGAGTCAGCACCTTCTCGCTGAGCCCCGGCAGCCGCCGGCGCAGTTCGCCGGGGCGGTGCGGGCCGGACTCCAGCAGCCAGAGCAGGGCCGTTTTCCACTTTCCGTCGATCACCGCGATCGCGGCGGTCACCCCGCACACATTCGGGTCCTGGGCACGGCTGCGCACCATTTCCGCCCCTTTTCCTACCGATTACCCATATCCATACGGGAGTTGAGCCATGTCTTCTTACGCCGAACAGTCCGCCGTCACCGTACTCGGCCTGGGGCCGATGGGCCGGGCCCTGGCCGGCGCGTTCCTCGACGCCGGCCTGCGGACCACGGTCTGGAACCGGACACCCGGCCGGGACCGGGAGCTCGTCGAGCGGGGTGCCGCCGGTGCCCGGTCGTCCGAGGAAGCGGTCGCCGCGAGCCCGCTGACCGTGATCTGCGTGGTGAACCACGACGCCGTGGACGCCGTTCTGCGGCGCGAGGCGGTCGCCGGCGCGCTCAGGGGCCGTACGGTGAGCAGCCTGACCGCCGACACCCCGGCCCGCGCCCGGGACCTCGCGGCGTGGGCGGCGGAGCACGGCATCGGCTATCTGGACGGTGCGATCATGACGCCGACCACGACCATCGGCACACCGGCCGCGGTACTGCTCCACAGCGGCCCGCAGGAGCTCTACCGCGAGCACCGGCCGGTGCTGGACGCACTGGGCGGCACCCACACCCATCTCGGCGAGGAGATCGGCCGGGCCGCCGCGTACGACATCGCGCTGCTCGACATCTTCTGGACCGCGATGGCGGGTTACGCCCACGCCCTGGCGGTCGCACGGGCGGAGGGGATCACCGCGCGGCAGCTGGCCCCGTTCGCCCGGGGCATCGGCGCCATCCTCCCGCCGATCTTCGAGGAGACCGCGGCCGAGGTGGACGGCGGAAGGTACCCCGGCGACGGCAACCCGCTCACCTCGGCGGCGTCCTCCATGGCCCATATCGTCCACGCCTCCGAGGCCCACGGCATCGACGCCACCGTGATGCGCGCGGCCGAGGACCTGGCCCGCCGCGCCATCGGCCACGGTCACGGCGCCGACGGATTCCTCCGGATCACCGAGCTCCTGAGCCGCCGCTGAGGAACCTCCGTCGCGGCCCGGACACCGGGCAGGGCCGACCGTGCGTACCCGGCCGGGGAGGAGCCCGGCCGGACCGGCACCGCCGATGAGGTCCGGGGCGTCCCGTTACGATCGCCGCAGGTTCCCAGAGAGGCAGGCACGGCATGAAGGTCCTGATCGCCGGAGGCGCGGGGTACATCGGCAGCACGGTCGCGTCCGCCTGCTCGGACGCCGGGATCACCCCCGTCGTCCTCGACAACCTGGTCACCGGCAGGCGGGAGTTCGCACAGGGCCGGGCCTTCCACGAGGGCGACATCGCGGACGGTCCCCTGATCGACCGGATCTTCGCCGAGCACCCGGACATCGAAGCCGTCGTCCACTGCGCGGCGCTGATCGTGGTCCCCGACTCGGTCGCCGACCCGGTCGGCTACTACCGGGCGAACGTGGCCAAGTCCCTGGAGTTCGCCGGCCATCTGCTGCGCAACGGCTGCACCCGCATGATCTTCAGCTCCTCCGCCTCCATCTACGCCGCCGGCGCGGATCTGACCGTCGACGAGGACTCCCCCGTCGACCCGCAGAGCCCGTACGCGCGCACCAAGGCTGTGTGCGAGGCGATGTTCGCCGACATCGCCGCCACCCAGCCGCTCCGGGTGCTGTCCCTGCGCTACTTCAACCCGATCGGCGCGGACCCGAAGCTGCGCACCGGGCTCCAGCTACGGCGTCCGAGCCATGCCCTGGGCAAGATGATCCAGGCGCAGGAGGAGGGCGTTCCGTTCCGGGTCACCGGGACCGGCTACCCCACGCGCGACGGTTCCGGCATCCGGGACTACGTCCATGTCTGGGACCTGGCCGCCGCGCACGTGGCCGCGCTCGGCGCCTTCGACGACGTCCTGCCGGAGGCCGGCTCCACCGCCGTCAACCTGGGCACCGGCACGGGCACCACCGTGCGCGAACTCCTCGACGCCTTCAACGAGGTGGTCGACACCTCCGTGCCGTCCGTCGACGCCGAAGCCCGGCCGGGCGACAACGCGGGGGCGTACACCCGGAGCGACCGGGCGGAGCGGCTGCTGGGATGGCGGCCGCGGTACTCGCTGGCGGAGGGCATCCGCCACTCCCTGGAGTGGGCCGCCGTACGCGAGGACGTGCTCGGCGGCCCCGCGTAGGCCCGCGGTCGCGTACGCCCGCCGGGGATCAGGGGCCGCGTACGCCCGCCGGGGATCGGGGGACAGCCCTTAGGATCCGCCCATGGCTATCGACCACGGCTACACCTGCTCCTGCTGCGGCGAACACCACACGGAACTCCCGATGGGGTACTCGACCATGGCGCCCGACGTCTGGGACGCGAGCCTGGAGAGCGATCCGGACAGCATGCTCTCCACCGACCAGTGCATCGTCAGGCACGAGCACTACTTCATCAAGGGCCTGATCGAGATACCCGTCCTCGGCAGCGAGGAGCCGTTCTCCTGGGGTGTCTGGGTCTCGCTCAGCCGGGAGAACTTCGCCCGCGCCCTCGATGTGTGGGAGACCCCGGGCCGTGAGGCCGAGAAGCCGTACTTCGGCTGGCTGAGCACCGAGCTGGGGCTGTACTCGCCCCGTACGACCAACCTCAAGACCAACGCCCACACCCGCCCGATCGGCCGGCGCCCCCGCATCGAGCTGGAGCCCACCGACCACCCCCTCGCCGTGGAGCAGCGCACCGGCATCACGCGCGACCGGGTGCGGGAGATCGCCGAAGCGGTGCTGCACGCCGACGACGCCCGCGCCTGAGCGCCCGCGCCCCGCAGGGACCGGCCGCTACCGCTGTTCCCCGAGCCCCGTCCGCAGCTGCACGAAGGCGAGTTCGGCCGACTCGACCGCGTCCGCGTACACCTTTTCCGCGCTCTCCCCCGCGTCGATCCGGCGCCAGTTCTCCAGGGCCAGGATGCGCAGTACGGCGATGATCTGGCCCGCGGCCAGCCTGTCCCGCACCCGACCGCCCAGCGCACGGGCGAGTGCCGCCTCCGAGCGGCTCTGATAGGCGTGCAGGCGGGCGACCAGGGACGGCGTCCCGTACAGCAGCCGCTGGTACGCCAGCACCTGCGGCACATCGCAGAGCCCGGTGACCGGGTCGCCCCGCTCCAGGCCGTCCAGGAAGTTGCGGCGCAGGGCGTCCAGGGGGGACTCGGTGTCCGCACGGGCGGCGACCACGCGGGCCGCCTCGTCCTCGTGGTCGGCGAACCGGTGCAGGACCAGGTCCTCCTTGGCCGGGAAGTACCGGAACAGCGTCGGCTTCGAGATGTCGGCCGCGGCCGCCACCTCCGCCACCGAGACCTTGTCGAAGCCCCGCTCCAAGAACATCGCGATCGCGGCTTCGGAGACCGCCTGATAGGTCAGCCGCTTCTTCCGCTCGCGCAGACTCATCTGCTCGTTCCCGGGCTTCTCTCCGTCCATGACCACGAAGCGTACGCCCCGGACTCCTGCCGGACCCGGTCCCCGGAAGCGGCCGCACACACCCCCGACCGGCCGGGAACCGACAACTGGAGGGGAGCAATCCGCCTGTGTGGGGTGGTGACCGGAGCGAGCCGCGTTGACGCGGCATGCGCACACGGCTCCGCGGCGCCCGGTCCGGCGGAAGGTCTCAGAACATGTCCGGGCACCACGCCCGCCGCCCCGCCCGCAGCATCGTCTCCGCCCGCGCCACCGCGCCCGGTGCGAGCTCCTCGACGCGCCCCAGCGCCGCCAGCCGGGCGGGGGACTCGTCGCCCAGGTAGAGGGTGCCCAACTCCCTTACGTCCAGGGCGAGGTCGGCGTCGGACGTGGTGGGGGTGCAGGTGGCACCGGAGGCGGTGGCTTCGAGGCGGTAGCGGCCGGTGGTCAGGCCCGTGTCGTCGTGGATGTCGAGGGTGAGCGTGCCGGGTACCGCGTAGGTGCGGGCCTCCAGGGCGCGTACGACGTCCAGGACGCGCACCCAGAGCCAGTCCGCCTGGGTCATGATGCGGGCGGCGCGCGGGTCCGGGAGCAGAAGGGGCAGCAGGTCGTCGGGGGCGCGGTAGCCGGAGCGGACCGTGGCGATCCAGTCGATCGAGCAGACGAAGTGCCACAGCGCGCGCTCGGCGGCCGGGGTGACGGCGATCTGCCCGAGCACCGTGGCCCGGTTCAGCGGCTGCTTGGCGTCGCCCCAGTGGCCGTCGGCCCGGTAGACGAGCAGGCCGTCCACCTCGCCGGCCGCGTCGCTGTGGACCGCGTAGAAGGGCTCCGTCCAGGTCCCGGAACCCGGCGCCCCCGGGCCGGGCCGGACCTCTCCGGTGTTCACGGCCCACCAGCGCGCGTCCCGGTTGATCACCCCGTGCTGCCGGGCGCGCAGCCGGTCGTGCAGGGCCGGGCCCAGCTTGCGTACGTCCGCGCCGCTCACCAGGTCGATCCGGCCGCCGTCCCGCTCGGACGGCCCCGGCCGGCGCGGGTCGAGGCCCGCCCTCGGCACGTCGATCTCCCACTGGGTGGTCCAGGCCGCCGGGCCGAAGCCGTACCGCCCGTAGATCGGGTACTCGGCGGCGATCAGCGTGGCGACCACGTCACCGCGCTCCTTCGCCGCCGCGAGGTCCGCGGCCATCATCCGGTTGAGCAGCCCTCGGCGGCGGTGCGTGGGCGAGACCGTGACGTTGGAGATCGCGTCGGCCGGGACCGTCGCGCCGCCGACGACCGTGAGTTCCTGCGCGAAGGTACGGAAGGTGGCCACGCACCGCCCGCCGTCGAACGCGCCCTGTGTGCGGGCGAGATCCGTGTACGGGAGACGCCGTTCCGCCTCCTGTTCCGTCTCCGCCTCCGTCGGTGCGTGCAGGAAACCGGTGTGCTTGGCGCGCAGCCAGTCGGGGAACTCGGCGGCGGTGATCGTACGGACGTCAGGAGCCATGCGGGCCACGCTAGGCACACGGCGCGCGGGATGTCGCCCGGTTTTCCGCCACCTCTGGAACGGGACCGGAGCGGGTCAGAAGGCCGCCCGGATCTCGCCGACCTCCCCGCCACCGCCCAGCAGCGGCGCGTGTCCGATCCGGGAGACCACCGGGGCGTCGATGCCGAGCAGCCGCAGCGCCCGGGCCAGCACCGGCCCGAGCGCCCGCGTCGCCCCGTCGTCGATCTTGAAGGCCAGCGCCCGGCCGTCCGCCAGCGCCACCGCCTGCACCGCCTCGGCGCCCATCTTGGAGAGCGTCCCCGGCACCTCCCGCATCAGCCAGGTGTCGGGGCGACGGGTGCCGGCCACGTACTCGGGGTGGGCCCGCATCGCGTCCCCGACCCGGCGCTCCGCCGTGCCCGGCTCGGCCAGCACGAAGGAGCGGAAGGCCCGCGCCAGGCCCACCAGGCTGATCGCCATGAGCGGCGCCCCGCACCCGTCCGTGCCGACCGCCGTGACCGGCTCGCCGGCCGCCTCCTCGACGACCTGGTGGACCAGTTGCTGGAGCGGGTGCGACGGGTCGAGGTAGGTCTCCCGGTCCCAGCCGTTCGCCGCGCACACCGCGAGCATCGCCGCGTGCTTGCCGGAACAGTTCATGGTGATCGGCTCCCGCACCCGGCCCGCGGCGAGATACGTCTCCGCCTCCGTCGGGTCCAGCGGCAGATCGGGCGGGGTCTGGAGGTCGCCGGGGGTCAGTCCGTGCTCGGCGAGCATCGTGCGGACGAGTTCCAGGTGGAAGTCCTCGCCGGAGTGGCTCGCGGCGGCCAGTGCCAGCCGCTCCCCGGACAGGTCCAGCCCGGCCCGCAGTACGGCCGCGGCCTGCATCGGCTTGTTGGACGAGCGCGGGAAGACCGGCGCCGTCGGATCGCCCAGGGTCCGTTCCACGCTGCCGTCGGCGGCCAGCACGACCAGCGAACCCCGGTGATGGCCCTCCACGAAGCCGGACCGTACGACCTCGGCCAGGACGGGGAGAGCGGGGGATATGGCGGATGGGGCAGCGGGGGCGGCGCTGGAGGTCATGGTGGCCTTCCGGGGACGGGCGGGAACCCGCCCCCGGAAGGATCGCTTCAGGCGAGCAGGTCGTCTACTTGTGCTTCCCCGTCACGGTACCTGCGGGCGATCTCCGCGCTGCAATCGTCAGTGGTGCGTTGCAGTTGGTGACGGCGGCGGGAGACCTGCTGCTCGTAGCGGACCAGGCGCCCCATCGCGGTGTGCAGCTCCTCGTCCGTACGGGCGTCGAGGTCGGAGAGTTCGACCTCGGCGAGCGTCTCCGCGGCCAGCCGGCGGTACTCGTCGCTGCGCGGCGTGGTGAGCGTGACGTGCCGGGCGGAGGAGCGGTGCTGGGACGGGGGGTCGGCGAGGATCTCCGAGAGCCGGTCCACCACCGGTGCCTCCGGATCGAGCCGCCGGGCCAGTTCGGCCCGCAGGATGTCGATCCGGCCCTGGACGAGCCTGCGTACGTAGCTGAGGTCGGCCTCGTCGCGCTGCGAGTCGCGGCGCAGCGTGCGCAGCTCCGGCAGCCGCAGGGCGCCCAGCTCGGGCTGCGGTCCGGCGGACAGGCCGTCCTCCAGTCCGTGACCGGTCCGCTGCACGGGTGGGCGCATGATGCTGGTGCTGGTGCTGGCGCCGGTACGCGTGACCGGTACGGCGCCGGGGGACTGCCCGGTTCCATAGGTACTCATGCTTGTGTCCATCCCCTCGACCGGTGCGTCGGCACACCGCCTTCCGAGCATGGTGCCACTCCGGTGGGGCCTGTGTGGATGCTCTGTACCCGTTCAGCCCAAGATAGGTTGGTCTGTATGCGTGCAGTGATACAGAGGGTGGACGGCGCGAGCGTCACGGTGACCGACAGTGCCGACGGGTCCGGCGGGCCCGAGGTGGTCGGCGAAATCGTCGGCGAGGGGCTGTGTGTGCTGGTGGGAGTCACCCACGGGGACACCCCGGAGAAGGCGGCGCAGCTCGCCCGCAAGCTCTGGTCGCTCCGTGTCCTGGAGGGCGAGAAGTCCTGCTCCGATGTGAATGCACCACTTCTGGTGATTTCGCAGTTCACTCTCTACGGGGACGCCAGGAAGGGCCGCCGGCCCACCTGGAACGCCGCGGCGCCCGGCGAGGTCGCCGAACCGCTGGTGGACGAGGTGGTGAAGCAGCTGCGGGCGCTGGGCGCACAGGTGGGCACGGGCCGGTTCGGAGCGGACATGCGGGTCTCGCTCACGAACCACGGCCCGTTCACCGTCCTCGTCGAGGTCTGAACCGACCGGGTCCGGCCGCGGCGCTACGGCTCGACGACCGTCTCCTGGGACGCGGCCGTGTCCCCCGCGAGCAATTCGGCGTTCACCGCGACGTTCCGCTTGACCAGGGCCAGCGCGATCGGCCCCAGCTCGTGGTGGCGGGCGGACGTGGTGATGAAGCCCAGCTGGCGCCCTTCCGCACCGTCCGCGGCGAGCCGGACCGGTGTGCCGTGTCCGGGCAGCACGACCTCGCTGCCGTCGAGGTGCAGGAAGACCAGCCGGCGCGGCGGCTTGCCCAGGTTCTGCACCCGCGCCACCGTCTCCTGGCCGCGGTAGCAGCCCTTCTGGAGGTGTACGGCGATGCCGATCCAGCCCAGCTCGTGCGGGATCGTGCGGTGGTCGGTCTCGAAGCCGAGGCGCGGGCGGTGCGCCTCCACACGCAGCGCCTCGTACGCCAGGATGCCGGCCACCGGGCCGTGCGCCGCCGCGTACTCCTCCAGGTCGGCGCGGGGCAGGAAGAGGTCCCTGCCGTACGCCGTCTCCCTTACCGTCACGCCGTCCGGGACCTCCGCGATGGAGCCGGCCGGCAGGTACACCACGGCGAAGTCCTCGGTGCGGTCGGCGACTTCGACCCGGTAGAAGAACTTCATGGACTCCAGGTAGGAGACGAGGTCGCCCTGGGTGCCCGGTTCGGCGTGCATCCACACGGTCTCGCCGTCGTCGACGAGGTAGAGGGCGTGCTCGATGTGCCCGTTGGCGCTGAGGATCAGGGCCTCGGTGGCCTGGCCCGGGACGAGTTCGCTGACGTGCTGGGTGAGCAGGAGGTGCAGCCAGGCCAGCCGGTCGCCGCCGGTGACGGTGACGACCGCGCGGTGCGAGAGGTCGACGAGGCCGGAGCCGTCGGCGAGGGCGCGCTGCTCGCGGAACAGGTCGCCGTAGTGCGCGGCGACGCCTTCGTCGCGGCCTTCGGCGGGGACGGCGCCGGGCAGGGACAGCAAGGGGCTCTTCATGCGACCAGCGTACGACGCGGTACGAACGGGGCAGCCGGAGAGGCCCCGGGCCGAAAGGCCTAGGTCTTGGGGCCTGCGGCCCCGGCGGACGTCCGGCCGGCCGCCTCGGGCTCCGCCTCCGCCTTCGCCGTGCACCCGGCACAGCGGCCGAAGATCGCGAAGTGCTTCATGTCCGTCTCGAACCCGAAGCTGTTCTTCAGCTTCGCGGTGAACTCGGCGACGACGTCGACATCGGCCTCGATGACGTCCGTGCAGTCGCGGCAGACCAGATGGATGTGGTGGTGACGGTCGGCCAGGTGGTACGTGGGCGCCCCGTGCCCCAGGTGGGCGTGGCTGACCAGCCCCAGCTCCTCCAGGAGTTCGAGGGTCCGGTAGACGGTGGAGATGTTCACGCCGGACGCGGTCCTGCGGACCTCGCAGAGGATGTCGTCAGGTGTCGCGTGTTCCAGCGTGTCGACGGCTTCCAGGACAAGCTGCCGCTGCGGCGTCAGCCGGTAGCCGCGCTGTCGGAGATCGGTCTTCCAGTCGGTGCTCACCACACGCCCAGTGTAGGACCGGGTGAGCACCCGCCCGCCGACTACTTGAAGAAGGCGATGCCGTCGTCCGGCAGGTCGCCGAGGCTCTTCGCCATCTCCTCGACCTCTTCCGGGGTGACGACCTTCTTCAGGTGCGCCGACATGTACGGACGCAGCTCCACCTCGGGGGTGGCCTTCTCGCCGACCCACATCAGGTCGCTCTTCACATAGCCGTACAGCCGCTTGCCACCGCTGTACGGGCCGGAGGCCGCGGTCCGGGCCACCGCGTCGGTGACCAGGTCGATCTGCGGCTTCTTGTCGGCCAGCTCGCCGTACCAGATCTCGATGACGCCCTGGTCGCGGGACATGACGACCTCGACCTTGCGGTCCTTGTCGATGCGCCAGTAGCCGGACTCCGACTCCAGCGGCCTGACCTTCTTGCCCTCGGAGTCGAGCACCCAGGTGTGCGAGACGTACTCCAGGAAGTCCCGGCCGTCGTGACCGAAGGAGACTTCCTGGCCGAAGTTGCACTGCTCGGCGCCGGGGAAGTCGGAGACACCCGCGCCCGCCCAGTTGCCGAGAAGGAAGGCCAGCGGGACGAGGTCCGGGTGGAGGTCGGACGGGATCTCGATCATGAGCGGCTCAGGCGATCTGTGAGGTGGGGCGGGAGCGGACGGAGGCGGGGACCGGGAAGGAGGACGGTCAGCGCTGACCCTGGTACAGCTTCTTCACGGTCACGGCGGCGAAGGCGAGCACGCCGACGCAGACCAGGACCAGCAGGGCGGAGAAGAATGCCTCAAGCACGGGAACTCCTTGCAACGAGCGTTATGGCAGCAGTACGGGGCCGGGCCCCAGCCTAATGGGTTGGGGCCCGGCCCGCCGGTCCGGGGTTTGCCCGGGGACCGGCGGGGGGGGGCGGGTCAGCCCAGCAGCTGGTTCTGCAGGATCACCGTCTGGTGGAAGGGGACGCTCCGGGTGCCCTCCTTGCCCTTGCGGGACTGGACGACGAGGGCGAGCGTGTCACCGGCGACCACATAGCCCTGGCGGACCTGCGCCTCGCCGAACGGCTTCGCCTCGTCGAACACGTAGGACGAAGTGCCCGGCACCTTGCCGCCGCCGCTCCAGCCCTCGTCGAGAACGGACTCGGGCGCCCCGACGAGCGGCACCTCGGATCCGCTGACGGCGATCGAGTCCATGAAGCCCTGGGCGAAGGCCGTCGAGTTGAACCGGACGAGGTAGATCCGGGTCGATGTGCCGTCCGGCATGGTCCAGCCGCGGGCGGCGATGTGGCGCGGTGCCGAGTCGTCGAGCAGCCGCCCGAGGTCGGCGCGCTCACTCTTCTCGTACTCGGAGAGGTACCGCTCCGCGCTCACCCAGCCGCCGTCGAGCTTCTTGTCCACGGTCGCTCCGGCCGGGGCGGGCAGCAGCAGACGCCGCAGGTCGGCGTGGTGGATCTCGGCGACATTGCCGTCGCTGTACGGGCGGGGCGAGCCGGCCGGGAGTGCGGGCAGGGTGAGTTCGGGGTAGTCCCAGCGGCCGTCGCTCCCGGTGGCCAGACCGGGCACGTCGGTGCGCTCCATCGAGGTGATGCCGAAGGCCGTACCGGCGCCGAGCCCCCCGAGGACCAGGGCGGCGACGGTCCACCGTGCGACGGCCCGCAGCACCCGCCGCGGCGGCTTCGGCGCCGGTGGTACGGCTGTGTCCCCGGCGGGTGCGACGTCCTCGGCGGGCACGGTCGCGGCGGGCGTTTCCGTCGTCTGCTCGGTCATACGTACTCCCCCGGGGACGCGATGTGGTCGAGCTGGTCCTTCAGGAGTTCGGCGACGGCCTTCCGGTCGAACGGCCTGGTGCCGGACGCCGAGAGGCTGATGCTCAGCTCGCCGTCGTACGCCAGGCAGTTCATCGACTCGATGTCGTCCTTGCTGCCCTTGCGCAGGACGTAGCACCTGGCGTTCCTCGTGTGCCCCTTGATCTTCGGCTCCGTGCGGAAGATGCCGATGGCCTCGAAGAGGCCGGTCCTGAACGTGTAGAGGTTCCGGACGGCCCTCTTGTCCTTCATCCGCATGATCTCGGTGCTGATCGCCAGGGTGTTGGCGTCCCCGGTATAGGAACGGGTGGCGATGCCCTCGATACGGAGCTTGTCGATCCGCTTCTCGTAGGCCCGGCGCTCCTTGCCCGCGAGACCGCGGGCGTTCTGCTTCATGGCGGCGGTCGCCTTCTTGCCGCTCTGCTCGCCGTCGTTGCCCAGCTCCCCGTTGTCGGGGCCGAGCCGGTAGCCGGCCGGGACCGGCAGCAGCAGCTTGCTGAGCTTGGTGGAGGCCCGGCCCCGGGCCACGTCACCGGCCGGGTCCTTGCCGGGCTTGTGCGCGGGCTCCTCCCAGAGGCGGGTCCCGGCACTGCGGTCGGCGCCGTCCACCGAGCTCTTGGTGTACGCGGCCGCGCCCGCGACCGCGGCGGCCACCAGCACGACGGGAAGCGCCAGGACGATCACCCGGCGCGCCCGGCCGGACGCAGCGGTCCCGGGGGCGGCGGTCGCGCGGGCGTCGGCGTTCTCGTCGGGTGCGGTCACCTGTGTGGTCTCGTCGTTCACAGGCGCTCCAGCTGTCTCTCGGCCAACGTCCGGATGTCCTTCTTGCTGATCGGTGCGGTGTCGTAGAGGTGGATGTCGGCCGCGATGTCGCCTCGGTACACGGTGGCCCTCGCGTGGTAGGACGGCAGGTAGCCCGGCTTCCGCTCCGCCTCGTAGAGGTAGTAGCGGCCGTTGCCGCTGCCCTTGATCGCGTCGCCGCTGTTGCCCGCGCCGATCTCGGATCCGGACATGTACGCGAGCTGGCCCTCGGCGAAGTCCTGGGCCCCCTGGACGGTTCCCGAGCCGAACTGCACGAGGTAGATCTCAGCGGTGCGGTACTGCCCGCGCTTCCAGGCCGCGCCCGCGATCCGGCGTATGTCGTACTCCAGGAAGTACTCGTACATGGAGCCCTCCTCCTTGTAGCAGCAGCGGGCGTAGACGTCCGGGGCCACATAGCCGTCGCCGAGGTCCAGCACCGAGTCGTCGTCGCTCCAGCCCGCGGGCCTGTCCGCGAGCAGCTTGCGCAAATCTCCGTCCGTCCTGACCCGGCGGTCCCGGGACGCGGGCAGCGGGTCGGGGGCCTTGCCCGGGGGCAGCGCCTTCGCCGGGTACGCCAGACCGGGCTGCGACAGGGCGGGCAGCGGGGTCGGGGCGCGCTTGGCCTGCACGTCGTAGCCCACGGCGGTGCCGCCCGCGATGCCGAGCACCGCGGCGGCGAGGACGATCAGCGCCGTACGCCCGCGCGGACGCTTCGCGACGGGCTCGGTGACCGGTGCGGCCAGGGGCTCGGGCTCGGCGACCGGTGCGGCCTCGGGCTCGGCGACAGGCGCCGGCCCGTCAGAAATGGTGTCTTTCGGTTCCAATTGGGGTCCCCCCACGAGACCAGAAGCGCTGATTCCGTTATCCGCGCACACACCTGACTGTCACGGGGGAGCCGAGGTTGCCCGCTCGACGATTACAGTTCGGCATATGCCGAAGAAGCTCGTGATCAAGGTGACCGCAGGTGCCGACTCCGCCGAGCGCTGCTCGCAGGCGTTCACGGTGGCCGCGGTCGCCGTCGCCAGTGGCGTGGAGGTCTCGCTCTGGCTGACCGGGGAGTCCTCGTGGTTCGCGCTGCCGGGGCGTGCCGCCGAGTTCGAACTGCCGCATGCCGCGCCGCTGCCGGATCTGATCGAGTCGATCCAGGCGGGCGGGCGGATCACCCTGTGCACGCAGTGCGCGGCCCGACGTGACATCACCGAACAGGACGTCCTGGAGGGCGTGCGGATCGCCGGTGCCCAGGTCTTCGTCAGCGAGATCATGGCCGACGGCGTCCAGGCCCTCGTCTACTGACGCGGGAGCGTCACCGCCGCTTCTTGCCGTCGAGTTCGTCCCACCACTCGTCGGACTTCGGGTCGCCGGACGGATCGTCCCACCAGCGGTCCTCCGGCCCCCGCCGGTTGGCGACCATGGCCGCGACGGGCGGGATGACCATCGCGACGAGGCACATCGCTATCGCGGCCGGCATCGACCACAGCCTGACGAACGACCAGGCCGATACGAAGAGGACGATGCAGGCCCCCATCATCAGGAAATAGCCGCGACGGCGTCGCGTGTACATGCCTCCAGGGTAGGTCCCGGGGCCGCCCGTGCGAACGGCGCGCACCCGCCCGGACGGCGCGAAGGGCCGTACCCCGTTCAGGAAGGCGTCCAACCCCCTGGGGCACGGCCCTTCGGCCGATCTGTGTCGCGGCATGCGGACCGCGGCGGGACCTGCTCGTACCAGCGGAACCTGCTCGTACCAGCGGGACCTGCTCGTACTAGACGGCGATCGCGACCTCGGAGAGGCCACCGGTCTGCGCCACGACCGTGCGGTCGGCGCTGCCGCCCGGGACGAGGGCGCGCAGCGTCCACGTGCCCTCGGCCGCGTAGAAGCGGAACTGTCCGGTCGCCGAGGTCGGGACCTCGGCGGTGAACTCGCCGGTCGAGTCCAGCAGGCGCACGTAGCCGGTGACGGGCTCGCCGTCGCGGGTCACGCTGCCCTGGATGGTGGTCTCACCGGGCTTGATGGTCGAAGCGTCGGGGCCGCCGGCCTTTGCTCCACACATGGTGTCTCGTCCTTCTGGGTCGGGGTCGTGCTGATCCGGGTCGTGCGGAGTTACTGGTTGGCGCCGAGCTCGATCGGCACACCCACGAGGGAGCCGTACTCGGTCCACGAACCGTCGTAGTTCTTGACGTTCTCCTGGCCGAGCAGCTCGTGCAGCACGAACCAGGTGAGCGCGGAGCGCTCGCCGATGCGGCAGTACGCGATGGTGTCCTTCGCCAGGTCGACCTGCTCGGCCTCGTACAGGGCCTTGAGCTCCTCGTCCGACTTGAAGGTGCCGTCGTCGTTGGCGTTCTTCGACCACGGGATGTTGCGGGCGCTCGGCACGTGGCCGGGGCGCTGGGACTGCTCCTGCGGGAGGTGCGCCGGGGCGAGCAGCTTGCCGCTGAACTCGTCGGGCGAACGCACGTCGACCAGGTTCAGGCTGCCGATCGCCTTCACGACGTCGTCGCGGTAGGCGCGGATCGACTCGTCCTGCGGCTGGGCCTTGTACTCGGTGGCCGGGCGGGACGGGATCTGGTCGCCGTCGACCAGGTCGCGGGAGTCGAGCTCCCACTTCTTGCGGCCGCCGTCGAGCAGGCGGACGTCCTGGTGGCCGTAGAGCTTGAAGTACCAGAACGCGTAGGACGCGAACCAGTTGTTGTTGCCGCCGTACAGGACGACCGTGGTGTCGTTGCCGATGCCCTTCTCGGACAGCAGCTTCTCGAACCCGGCCTGGTCGATGAAGTCACGGCGGACCGGGTCCTGGAGGTCCTTGGTCCAGTCGATCCGGATCGCGTTCTTGATGTGGTTCTTCTCGTACGCCGAGGTGTCCTCGTCGACCTCGACGAGAGCGACCTTCGGGTCGTCGATGCGGGCCTCGACCCAGTCGGCGTCTACCAGGACGTCACTGCGGCTCATTCTGTTCTCCTCCGGGGCAGTCTGCGGCGAGATGATGCGAGACGGTGCGTGATGCGGGTGCACGGCGGCGCGGCGTGCGGCACACGTGCAACGGCGATCGGGATGGGCCCTGACGTCGGTCGAAGGGCCGGGGGAACGCGGGGCGCCGAGGGCGCGGGCTCCCGCTCAGACAGTGCGACAGAGCATGGCGGCGACGCGGCACAGGTCCACTGCCCGCCGCTTCGTGAGATCCGCCCGTCCCCGCTGTGGGAGACCGCCAATAGAGCACTGCATGGGACCGATCGTAGGGAGGTACGGTCGGAGATGTCACCGTCGTGTCGAATCCTGAGACACGATCGCCCGCCATGCGAGACGTGAATGGGGTCCGGGCATCTCCCGCGCGACTCCCGTGCCGTCGGCGGCCGTCGGCCATCTACGGATCGGACATCGCCGTCTCAGTATGTGGCGCGCCGGGGCGTCGAAGCGCGCGGCGCGCGGGATACGGCCCGCCGGACGGGGCGGTGCGCCTATGCGGCGAGCTTCACGTCCGTGCCCGTCACGGAGATCTCCAGGCCGTCGGCGGTCGGCTGGATCCTCTGGAGCTTCAGGCCGCTCGGCAGGCCGCCGACCTCCCGGTCGAAGTCGGTCTTCTGGCGGACCAGCCCCTCCAGCCCGGGGATGCCCTCGCCCGGCACCTTGTCCGCGTGCACCCGGAGGGTGTGGCCGTCGACCAGGGTGACGGTGGAGAGCACGCTCCGCGAGACCGGGTTGCCGAGGACGTCGACCGTGCCGGTCACCTTCACCTTGTTGTTGCCGCCGTACTCGACGGCGACGCCGTCGCTGGCGGCCTTGGTGAGGTCCTCGTACGAGATGACGGCGGTGCCCGTGGCCCGGGCGGCGGTGGCGCTGGTGTAGCCGTCGGCGAGCTGCACGTCGTGCAGCTCGGCGTTCATCCTGCTGATCCGGAGCCGGCGGCCGTTGGCGGCGGTCTCGATGCCGGTGATCTCGACATCGACCTCGTCGAGCCGGTCATCGGCGATCTGCGTCAGGAACGGGAATCCCTTGATGGAGACGTCCGTCGAGCCGATCGTGGCGTCCGTGATCCGGATCCGCCCGGCGGCCTCCGACTCGACGAAGTACACCGCAGCCCGGTCGACGGCGACGAAGATCCCGCCCAGGACCACCACGATGACCAGCAGTATCCGCAGTGCACGCATGCCCGCTCTTTCCCCCACCCTGCATTCCGGCCGGACCCCCGGCGCCCCGCACGTCCGGATGAATGTGCGCGGCGCCCCGGGTGATCGACGAGCAGGCACCCCTCTTCGGTTCCCGGGGCGCTTCGGCCCTCCGTTACGAGAGTGCGCGGCCGAGCAGGTACACGGCGGGCGCCGCGGCGGTGAGCGGCAGTGCCACACCGGCGGTCATGTGGACGAAGCGCGACGGGTAGTCGTAGCTGGCCACCCGCAGCCCGATCAGCGCGCAGACACCCGCCGCGAGGCCGAGCAGCGCGCCCTTCGTGCCCAGGTCGGTGAGCGAGCCGGCCACGGCGCCACCGCCCGTCGCGGCGAGCAGCGCCACCACGACCGAGGCCGGTCCGGGCAGCGGCAGCGCGCGGACCAGCACGGCGACCGCGACGGCCACCGCGCCCACCGTCACCGCGTCCGGGACCGCCGCGAGGTGTCCGGCGGCCAGGACCGAGAGGGCGGCCGACGCGACGGTGGCCATCAGCCCCTCCATCCGCTCGTCGGCGCCCGCGTGGCTGCGCAGCTGGAGGACCACGGTGAGCAGCACCCAGACGCCGAGGGTGCCGAGGATGGCGGCCGGTCCGTTCTCCCGGCCCGCGGCGAGCAGCGCGACGTCGGCGACGAGGCCGCCCGCGAAGGCCAGCGCGATGCCCTGCCGGGCCGGCCACATCCCGTTGAGCCGGAACCAGCCGGCCGCGGTCACGGCCTGGAGCAGCACGAGGGGCACGACCAGGGCGTACTGCCCGATCGCGGCGCCCAGGGCGAGCAGCAGCCCGAGTCCGGCGGTGATCCCGGCGGGCTGCATGCCGGGCGGGATGATCGGCGAGCGGCCCTCGGCGCGGGCGCGCTGGGCGTCGGTGATCCGGCTGTTGCCCAGGGTGGTGGGGGCGCTGTAGCCGGTGGTGCCGTGTGCGGGTGCGGCCGCGGCGACCGGCTCGGCGGCGGGAGGCGCCGCCGGTGCCTCGGGCGGCAGCGGGTACGAGCCCGAGGCGCCCTGCGGCGGCAACGGGGGCGCCAGGTAGGCCGTCTCGTCGACGGCCGGACCGGGCCCGGCGGGCTGGGAGGGCTGCCCGGGCTGGGAAGGCTGCGCGGGCTGGGCGGACTGGAGGACCGGCTGGTACTGGGTGTCCCAGGTCTGGCCCTCCCAGGTCTGCGCGACCGCGGGGTCCTGGTCGTGGGCCACGGGCGCGGCGGGCTCCTGCGCGTACCCGTGCGGCCAGCCCTGGCCGGGGTGCGTCTGCGGTGCCTGCTGCGGGGCTCCGTACGAGGGATACGAGGGCTGCTCCCCGTACTGCTGCTGCCCGTACGGCTGCGCGCCCTGGGCCTCGCCGCCGTACGACTGGTCACCGTAGGACTGATCGCCGTACGGCTGCGCACCGTAGGCCTGCGCACCGTAGGCCTGATCGCCGTACGGCTGCGGCTGCGGCTGCCCGCCGTTCGACGGGTCGTGGCCGGGACCGTACCCGTGGCGCGGGTCCTGTCCGTACGGATATTGCTGATCGTTGCTGCTGCTCATGTTCTGCGGTTCACCCTCCTGCGAACGGCGGGAGCACCTCGACCGTGCCGCCCTCGGCAAGCCGTACGGTCTCATGGCCGCGGGTCCCCACGGGGTCACCGTCGATCAGGAACGAGCACCTTTGCAGCACTCGGGTGAGCTCTCCGGGGTGCCGTTCACGCACCGCGTCGAGCGCCTCGGCGAGGGTCGCAGCCGTGTACGGCTCCTCCGCGGTCCCGGCCGCGGCCTTGGCGGCGGCCCAGTAGCGGATCGTTACCGCAGGCATGGCGCCACTCCTCTCGTCTCTCGTCAGCTGTCCATCATGGGTCACCGCGTCACCGCCCAGTCGGCGATGCGGGTGAGCAAGGTCTCGTCCGCGGCGTTCTCGGCATGCCCCATGCCGCGCTCCAGCCACAGCTCGGCGCCCTCGCCGGCCGCGTCGGCCAGCGAGCGCGGGTGGTCCAGCGGGAAGTACGGGTCCCGGTCGCCGTGCACGATCAGCAGCGGCGCCGGGGCGATCAGCCCGACGGCCTCGACCGGCGGGAGCGGCACCGGGTCCCACTCGTTGCGGTCGATCCGGGTGCGCAGGCCGTAGCGGCCGACCACGCGGCCCATCGGCCGGGTGACCACCCAGTGCAGGCGGCGCATCGGCGCGGTGCCCCGGTAGTACCAGCGGGCGGGGGCGCTCACGGCCACCACCGCGTCCGCGTGCGCCTCCGAACGCGCCCCGGTGCGCCCCTCGCGCTCCGCGGTGCCACCGGCTTCCGCACCGTCCGCCGGCCGTCCGGCGTACAGCGCCCCGTGCCGCAGCACCACGGACCCGCCCATCGAGAAGCCGACGGTCACGACCCGGCGGTGTCCGAGCGACCTCGCCCACGCCACCGCGGCGGCCAGATCCAGCACCTCGCGGTCCCCCACCGTCGACCGCCCGCCGGACCCGCCGTGCCCCCGGAACGAGAACGTGACCACGGCCGCGCGCCCGGCGAACACCCCGGCGGCACGCCGCACCGCGGGCCGGTCCACCGAACCCGTGAAACCGTGCGCGAGCACGATCGCAGTACCGTCGGAGGATGACCCCGCACCGGCCCCGGCACCCGCCGTACACGGTTCGTACACCGCCTCGATACGCACCCCGTCATCGGTACGCAACGCGGTGCGCAGGGGACCGGGCGTGATCGAGGGAACAGCGGAACTCAGAATTCGCCCCTCGGACACAGAACTCATGTGGGCTATTGTGCTGGGAAGAGGATCCGGGCAGAGCAGCCCCCGGGTCCTTTTGTGCTTTCCAGGCGTTGTTACGGCGACGTTTCCACAAGCTCAGCGGTCCCGGGGCGCGGGACCGCAGCCGTGGGACCAGCACGAAAACGTACGAAGAAGTGCCGCATACTCCCCCGGGCCCGGCCCGGGAGTGCCCCTCTCGCAGGGAACGAGGAGGACCGACGTAATGGGCGAGCGAACCGTGCACGATCATCGACCGACGACCCAGGCAGGTGGGCGGCGATGAGTTCACTGCTGCTCCTGACGAATGCCCTTCAACCGTCGACGGAGGTGCTGCCCGCCCTCGGTCTCCTGCTTCACAGCGTGCGGGTGGCACCGGCCGAAGGCCCCGCTCTCGTCGACACCCCCGGTGCCGACGTCATTCTCATCGACGGCCGCCGCGATCTCCCCCAGGTGCGGTCGCTCTGCCAGCTGCTGCGGTCCACCGGACCCGGCTGTCCGCTGCTCCTCGTCGTGACGGAGGGCGGTCTCGCGGCCGTCACCGCCGACTGGGGCATCGACGACGTACTGCTGGACACGGCGGGACCGGCCGAGGTCGAGGCCCGGCTGCGGCTGGCCACCGGCCGGCAGCAGATCACCGCCGACGACTCCCCGATGGAGATCCGCAACGGCGACCTCTCGGTCGACGAGGCCACGTACAGCGCGAAGCTGAAGGGCCGGGTCCTGGACCTGACCTTCAAGGAGTTCGAACTGCTCAAGTACCTCGCGCAGCACCCGGGCCGGGTCTTCACCCGTGCCCAGCTCCTCCAGGAGGTCTGGGGCTACGACTACTTCGGCGGTACGCGCACCGTCGACGTCCATGTGCGGCGGCTGCGCGCCAAACTCGGCCCCGAGCACGAGTCGCTGATCGGCACGGTCCGCAACGTCGGCTACCGCTTCGTGGTGCCCGAGAAGGTGGAGCGCGCGGCCGAGGAGGCGAAGGACCGGGCCGCGGCGGGGACGGCCGCCGAACCCGTAACCCGTTCGGAGCAGTCACGGGCGGCAGTGCCGAGGGAAGAAGCCCCGGTCCGGCCTGCCGGACGGTAGGTATATCCGCGTAGACTGCCGCGCGTGGCCAAGGTGACGCGGGACGATGTGGCGAGACTGGCGGGGACGTCGACCGCGGTCGTCAGCTACGTCATCAACAACGGACCGAGGCCGGTCGCCCCGGCCACGCGCGAGCGGGTACTCGCCGCGATCAAGGAGCTGGGCTACCGGCCGGACCGGGTTGCCCAGGCGATGGCCTCGCGGCGGACCGATCTCATAGGGATGATCGTGCCGGACGCCCGGCAGCCGTTCTTCGCGGAAATGGCGCACGCGGTCGAACAGGCCGCCGCCGAGCGCGGAAAGATGGTGCTCGTCGGCAATTCCGACTACCGCGACGAACGCGAGGTCCACTATCTGCGGGCCTTTCTCGGCATGCGGGTCTCCGGCCTGATCCTGGTCAGCCAGGGCCCCAGCGAGCGGGCGGCGGCCGAGATAGAGGCGTGGGACGCGCGGGTCGTGCTGCTGCACGAGCGGCCGGAGGCGATCGACGACGTCGCGGTCGTCACCGACGACGTCGGCGGCGCCCAGCTCGCCACCCGGCACCTGCTGGAGCACGGCAACGAGTACGTGGCGTGCCTCGGCGGCGTGGAGTCCACCCCGGCGGTCGGTGACCCGGTCGCCGACCACGTCGAGGGCTGGCGCCGGGCGATGCACGAGTCGGGGCGCTCGACGGAGGGCCGGCTCTTCCAGGCCCCGTACAACCGTTACGACGCCTATCAGGTGGCGCTGAAGCTGCTCGCCGGGCCGGACCGGCCGCCGGCGATCTTCTGCTCGACGGACGACCAGGCCATCGGGGTGCTGCGGGCCGCACGCGAGCTGCGCATCGATGTGCCCGGGGAGCTCGCGGTGGCGGGCTTCGACGACGTGAAGGAAGCCGGTCTGACCGATCCGCCGCTGACGACGGTCTCCTCGGACCGCCCGGCGATGGCGCGGGCCGCGGTGGACCTGGTGCTCGACGACTCCTTGCGGGTGTCGGGGTCGCGGCGGGAGCGGCTGAAGCAGTTCCCGTCGGCGCTGGTGGTACGGCGCTCCTGCGGCTGCGGGGAACCGACGGTCAGGTAGCGGGCGGGTCCGGTCCTTGTGGCGGGGCCGCTCGCTCCCTATGGCGCGCCGCTCGCTCCTTGCTACGCGCTCTCTCCCTCATGGCGGGACCGCTCGCTCCTTATATCGGGCATACGAGCTTCTGCCGGGCTTCTCAGCGCGTGCTCAGGCTGCTCTCATCTTCGCCGGACACGCTCATAGGCATGACAGAGAGCCAGCGCCCGAGCGGCGAGTACCCGATGTACCCCTCGTACGGCAACGGCGACGCGGCCTACCCGCCGCCGCCGTCATACCGGCCCGCGCAGCCGATCGCGACGGGCCCCGGAACCACCGTGTGGCCGGGCGGGCACGGCTCCGACGGGCACGGCGGCAACGGCGGCGACGGCGGCCCCGGCTTCCCGCCGCCCGCGCCCCAGGAGCCGGCCGCGCCCCGGCACCGGGCCAGGCGGCCGGTCGCCCTGCTGGCGGCCGTGGCGATCGCGGCGGCGATCGTCGGCGGCGGCACCGCCACCGTCATCGAACAGCTCACCGGCAACAGCTCGAACAGCGCGAGCAGTGTCATCCCCGGCACCACCGTCTCGCAGAGCAGCAAGGGCACCGTCGCCGGTGTCGCCAAGGCCGTCTCGCCGATGATCGTCGAGATCAACGCGACCTCGACCGCGGGCGAGTCCACCGGCTCCGGCGTGATCATCACCTCCGACGGCGAGATCGTCACCAACAACCACGTCATCTCCGGCGCCTCGTCGATCAAGGTGCAGCTCAGCAGTGGCAAGACGTACACCGCCGATGTCGTCGGCACCGACCCCGACAAGGACCTCGCGCTCATCAAGCTCCAGGGTGCGAGCGGGCTGAAGACGGCCACGCTGGGCGACTCCTCGGCGGTCGCGGTCGGCGACCAGGTCGTGGCGATCGGCTCTCCCGAGGGCCTCACCGGCACCGTCACCAGCGGCATCGTCTCCGCCCTCGACCGCGATGTCACCGTCGCCAAGGAGGACGGCAGCGGCCAGGGGCAGGGCGGGCAGGGCGGCGGCGAGCAGTGGCCGTTCGAGTTCGGCGGCCGGCAGTTCAACGGCGACACCGGCAACTCCACCACCACGTACAAGGCCATCCAGACCGACGCCTCGCTCAACCCCGGCAACTCCGGCGGCGCGCTCATCAATATGAGCGGCGAGATCATCGGCATCAACTCCGCGATGTACTCGGCCAGTTCGTCCGGCCAGTCGAGCGGTTCCAGCGCGGGCAGCGTAGGTCTCGGCTTCGCCATCCCGGTGAACACGCTCAAGGCCGACCTCGACACCCTGCGGGCCGGCAACGGCTCCTGAGAAACGGGCCTGCAAGGCCCCTGAGGAGACATCCATGCACCACCCCGCCCACACCCCCACCGGCCCGGCCGACCTGGCCCTCCCCCTGGCACTCGTGGCGGAACAGGCCGCGCACGGGCCGCGCCGGGCCACCGAGCTCCGTACCGCCGCAGCCACCGGCCCAGCGCGCCGGGCCGCACGACGACGGCGCGCCGCGGCCGTGCGAGGCTGAGAGCCGGAAGGCACAGCAGTACGGGAACGAGAAGAGGACAACGAGCGATGAGCCCCGCCGAAGACGATCCGCAGCGCATCCTGATCGTCGACGACGAGCCCGCCGTGCGCGAGGCCCTGCAGCGCAGTCTCGCGTTCGAGGGCTACGGCACCGAGGTGGCCGTCGACGGCCTCGACGCCCTCGCCAGGGCCGAGTCGTACGCCCCCGACCTCATCGTCCTCGACATCCAGATGCCCCGGATGGACGGCCTGACCGCCGCCCGCCGGCTCCGCTCCGGGGGCACCACCACCCCCATCCTGATGCTCACCGCCCGCGACACCGTCGGGGACCGGGTCACCGGTCTCGACGCGGGCGCCGACGACTACCTGGTCAAGCCCTTCGAGCTGGACGAGCTCTTCGCCCGCATCCGGGCCCTGCTGCGCCGCAGCTCGTACGCGGCCGCGGCGGGCGGCGGCGTCCCCGACGACAATGTGCTGGCCTTCGCGGACCTCAGGATGGACCTGGCCACCCGCGAGGTCACCCGGGGCACCCGCCGGGTCGAGCTGACCCGTACCGAGTTCACCCTGCTGGAGATGTTCCTGGCCCACCCGCGCCAGGTGCTGACCCGCGAGCAGATCCTCAAGGCCGTATGGGGCTTCGACTTCGAGCCGAGCTCCAACTCCCTGGACGTGTACGTGATGTACCTGCGCCGCAAGACGGAGGCGGGCGGCGAGCCGCGCCTCGTGCACACGGTGCGGGGGGTCGGCTACGCGCTCCGCTCCGGCGGCGGTGACGGATGACCGGCGCCCTGCACCGGCTGCGCGCCCTGCCCCTGCGCTCCCGGCTCGCACTGCTGGTGGCGACGGCGGTGGCGCTCGCGGTGGCGGCGGTCGCGGCGGCCTGCTGGTTCGTGACGAAGGCGCAGCTGGAGAACCAGCTGGACGCCTCGCTGCGCAATGTCTCGGTCAGCGACGACTACATGCAGAAGCTGTTCATCGCCTGCACCCGCCCGGACCGGGCGACCGTCCCGCCGGTCGGGGGGACGTACACCGTGCAGCTCGTCACCGTGTCCGGGAGCACCTGCACCTCCGCCGGGGCCTCGCCGATCGGTGTGACAGCCGCCGACATCGCCGTGGCCGCCGGTGTGCGGGACGACGCCCTGCACACGGCCGCCACGAAGAGCGGCAAGAAGATGCGCGTGTACACCTACGCCTACGAGCCCCACAACCCGGCACCCGGCCTGGTACCGGGGAGCTTCGCGGTCTCCGTCGCCCGTCCGATGAGCGAGATCGACGACCCGCTCTCCACGCTCGCCTGGGTGCTCCTGGCCGTCTCCGGCATCGGCGCCGTCGGCGCGGGTGCCGCCGGACTCTGGGTCGCCCGCACCGGGCTGCGCCCCGTCGACGAGCTCACCGAGGCCGTCGAGCACGTCGCCCGCACCGAGGACCTCACCGTCCGCATCCCGGTCGACGGCGAGGACGAGATCGCCCGGCTGTCCCGCTCCTTCAACTCGATGACCGCGTCCCTGGCCAGCTCCCGCGACCGCCAGGCCCAGCTGATCGCCGACGCGGGCCACGAGCTGCGGACCCCGCTGACGTCGCTGCGCACCAACGTCGAGCTCCTCGCCCGCAGCGACGACACCGGCCGCGCCATCCCGCCCGACGACCGCAGGGCCCTGATGAAGTCGGTCAAGGCCCAGATGACCGAGCTGGCCTCGCTCATCGGCGACCTCCAGGAACTGGCCCGTCCCGACGCCCCCGCCCCCGGCCCGCTCCAAGTCGTCGCGCTGCACGACATCGCCGACACGGCCCTGGAACGCGCCCGGCTGCGCGGCCCCGAGCTGACCATCCGGGCGGACCTGACCCCCTGGTACGTACGGGCCGAGCCCGCCGCGCTGGAACGGGCGGTGGTCAACGTCCTGGACAACGCGGTCAAGTTCAGCCCGTCCCGCGGCACCGTCGAGGTCGTCCTGCGCGACGGCGAGCTGACCGTACGGGACCAGGGTCCCGGTATCCCCGCCGACGAACTCCCCCACGTCTTCGAACGCTTCTGGCGCTCCCCGTCCGCCCGCCAGCTCCCCGGCTCCGGCCTGGGCCTGTCGATCGTCGCCCGCACGGTCCAGCAGTCGGGCGGCGAGATCACTCTGCACCCGGCGACGGACGGCCCGGGCACGATCGCCTCGATCCGGCTGCCGGGGGCACCTACGCCGCCGCCGGGGCTGTGAGGCGGGGACCGGCGACGCGTAGGGAGGAATGCGCCCTCAACGGCCCACCCTGTCTTGGCAAGAAAATTTCTCGACCTGCCCGGCTGTGGGCTTATAAGCACCCTTGTTCTTGATCGAGTGGAAATTCGTGGCGAAGTCCTCATCCCACTTGCCCGAATCCATGTACTGCCTGAGTCCCTCTTTTATCTTCTCGCACACATCACGATGCCCCTTGGGCAGCGCGATGCCGTAGTACTGAAAAGTTCCGGTCTCCGGCTTCACGACTTCCAGATTCGGGTCCTCCTGCGCGAACCCCTGAAGCAACAACGTGTCCGTGAAGACGGCGTCCACGTCATCGTTCTCGGCCAGCCTCCGCACACAGTCACCGGCGTCATCTCCCTCGACCTTCTGGTAATGAGGCAGAAGATCGGAGTAAGGAAGAACTTCGGGAGCAATGGCACCGGAAGTCGTTCCGGGCCAGGTGCACACCCTCTTCCCTTCCAGGTCGGACAGCTCGTGGATACCCGGATCGTCTCCCGTGCGCACCAGGATGCCCGAAAGGGTCTTGGCGTACGGCCCCACGAAGTCGACGGCCGGCCCGGTGGGCTTACCGGACAGCCGGTCGTCGATGATCGAGAAAGTCGCCACGACGAGATTGTCACTGCCGACCGCCGTCTGGCGTTCGTCGGATGGCACGTCAAAGAACTTGGCTTTCTTACCCAATACACCAGCGGTCATGTGGGCGATCCTGATATCGAAGCCGGTGTATTCACCATAGGTGCCATTCCGGTAACCAGTCCCGGGCTGGTCGGCCTTCACTCCGATATGGACCTCCTTGGTTGCGGGCCACTCGTCCGACCCGCATCCGGAGGCCGCCGCGAGGAGCAACAGACCGCAACCCACCATGGCGATCCGGGACAACGCCGTTCTCCCCCTGCTCACAGGAGCCACCATTCATGGTCGTGCAGCACCGCGGAGTCGAATCGGACGTTCAACCGGCAGTTCTCACCGGCTCGTGACGTATCGACCACGGCACGCAGGGTGACATGTTCGCGGGCGCCATGCAGGTCGATATCGCCCACATGCTCATTCCCCAACGCAATCGCCTCATTCTTCAGGGGTCTGCCGTCCACCACAGGCATCACCGAGACAATCGAGTCGACATGACACATATCGGCGGAAATCTTGTCATCGATAAAAACCTGTATCCGGAGGTGCGAACGAGAAGAGGCCGCGTCCACGGCCAGAACGACCTCGTCCCGGTTCACCAAGGGCCCGCCGCTCGGGACGACGACGTGCGCATCCAGGTCACCGTGATCGGCCAGCAGTTTGTATGAACCGGCCGCGAGCGCCATGCCCGCCACAGCGGTGGAGACCAGTCCGACGAACACGACGAGCCTTCTTTTCGTGCCGTCGCAGGCGAACCAGAGGCAGACCACGGATGTGATCACGCAAAGGATCAGCAACACGCAGTAGAAGGTGTACTGGGATTCGGACGACTCGGGAGCCATGACAATTCCGACCGAGGCTCCGGCCACACCGGCGATCAGCACCACGGTCTGAGCCCAGAAACCACCGAACTTCACATACTGGTTGCCCGAACCGGTATTGAAGGCGTTGCTGCCGCCCTTTGCCTCGACCTGCGTCCGATGCCGGGGCAGGTCGGCCTTCCTTTCACCATTCATCAGTTGAACGTGACGTTCTGGTCTCCGGAGCCACTGTTGACTGCACTGTTTCCACCGCTGACCGTGACCGTCGTCTGATGGCTCAGGGATTTCAGCTCACCCAGGACGGCATCCAGATCTTCCGACGAAAGTCTGGTCAGAGCGGTCGCCAGTCGTTGCTCACGCTCGCCGTCGCCCTGATCGTCCAGAACTTGTGCAAGCCCGGGTTCGACACTACGACCACGACGACTCAGTGCTCCCCGGACACGACCGACCACCTCCGGCCAGGGCACGCTGCCGATGAGAGCGACAAGAGCGTTTACGCCGCCCGTAACTGCGATCGCCCCGAGATCCTCACTCACTTCAACCCCCGCGATGTGACGATTTGTTGCCTCTCACGTTAGGCCCATTGGCCAAGGCCGGTACGGAGAAACAGCATGAACCGCGAGCAGTTTTCAGCCGAAATTCCATCGCGCCGCAGGGCGTGCACGAAGGGCTGTCCCGTAATTCCCGGTGGATCGGCGCGCGGCGTCTGACGCGGTGCAACGCACGGCGGAGGGGCGACCGCGTACCGGATGCCTGCGGACGTTCCGACAAGGCGGCGAGGTGCCGCGGCTGTCGTCGCGCCGCCCACCGGGGATTCCGGGACCAGCCCTGAGGCCCCGGGACTTCGCCGGTCTCCGACGCACGCCTGACGGGCTCTCGGCGGCGTACGTCCCCGTCAGGCCGGTCAGGCCCCCGGGTTGTGCCGGATCAGCGACTCCACCAGCCCGGACCGGGTGGCGGGGAAGTCCAGCGGGACGATGCCGAGCCCGGTCCAGCCCGCCGCCTCCGAGCCGTCCAGGAACGACTGCACCTGAGGGTTGAGCCGGTCCGCGTTCCAGCGCGGCGGCATCAGGGCGGCCGTGCTGACGTAGTTCATGTACAGCTTCCCGGGCTGCTGGGCGGCCTTGCGGAACTGGGCCTCGATCTTCGGGTACTTGGCGAACGGCTCCGCCATGTAGTCGTCCTGGATGTCGAACAGCGCCGAGTCCGCGTACCGGACACCGGGCAGCCCGCCGTTGTCGGCGAGGAGCACGACCTTGCCGCGGGCCTCGCCCAGCGAGGGCAGCGCGGGGTCGATCCGGAACAGCGGGCGCCAGCCCCGGTTGTCGAGGTAGTCGTCGAAGACCGCCCGGAACGCCGCGTCGCTCTCCTCCGAGTACTCCTGCTTGACCCGCATCAGCACGGTCTCGGTGGGGTGCGCCGCCAGGAAGTCCCAGCAGGCGCCCAGCACATCGCCGAACATCAGGTTCTGGTACAAGGCCCCGTGATGGATCGCGAAGGAGCCGCCGGTGATCCGGCACCGCACGTCGAGGAAGCGGATGCCGCTGTTCAACTGCTCGGCGATCGTGGTGTTCTGGCACTCGGTCCAGGGTCCGCCGTAGCGGGCGCCGGAGTCGTGCGAGCCGGGGATCGTGAGGCGTTGCAGTGCGGTGGCGTCGGGGACGGCGCCCATCCAGTCCTGGGTGGCGAGGACTTGACGGTCGGCGGCACCCGCGGGGCCCGTACCGATGAACACGGTCGCGGTGGCGGCGAGGGCGCCGGCCAGGAAGTTCCGGCGAGTGGCGGGGTTCGGGCTCATGCGGGGGTTGCCTCCGTCTGCCGTGGGGGGTCCGGGGAGTCAGCCGTCAGAGTATGACGGGTGCACGTCACTACAGGAACAGGGCGTACGGCAGGCGTCACGGAGCCGCGGCGGAGCCGGTCAGCAGGTCCAGCCCCAGCGGGGTGCAGGAATGCCAGACCGCCTTGCCCTCGCGTTGCGTGACGATCAGACGCGCGTCCCGGAGGGCCTTGGCGTGTTCGGAGGCCGACGACTTGCTGATGTCCAGCTCCCGGGCGATGTCCGTGGTGGTGAGCTGCTGGGTGAGCAGGCCGAGGGCCGCCGCCCTCGTACGGCCCAGCAGGGCGCTCAGAGGATCGCCGTCCTCGCGCGGACCGAGCAGGGGCAGCGGGGTCAGGGCCGGGTAGATGAGGATGCTCGGGGCGTCGTCGTGGACGGCCACCAGGGGCGGGCCTTCCCACACAAGGGACGGCAGCAGTACGAGACCGTGCCCGGCCAGAGCGACCTCGACCTGCTTCGCGCAGTCGAAGACCAGGGTCGTTCCCCGCCAGTGCGTCCCGGGGACGAGGCCGGCCAGCGTGGCACGGATCCCGTGCTCGGCGAGGAACCGGGTGCGCCAGGCGCGTTCGGCGTCGAATCCCGACCGGACCCGGCTCCAGGACGGGGCCACCAGGCTCGCGTGCGCCGAGCGCAGGGCCTGTTCCAGGTCCTGCCACGCCTCCTTGTCCCGGCCCGCCAGCCCACGGATCCACGGGGTGACCGGACGGCTCGTCCGGCAGACCCGGTCCAGTTCCGCGCGGACCGTGTCGGTGGGAGCCGACAGGACCGCGTCGAGGCCGTCCTCCAGCCCATGGCTCAGCGGGTCGAGGAACATCGGGCCCGTCGCCGCCGGCGGCACCAGTTCCAGCAGTCGGCGCGCGGCCTGCGGAAAGCCGGCACGTGCCGTGTGCTGCCACCGCCCGAACAGCGGCGAGACGTCCCGCTGAACCATCCCGGTGACCAGCACCAGCTCCATCAGGGGTGCCGGACCGGTCGCGAACGTCACCCCCAGCAGATCCTCGGGCGTGAAACTCACACTCAGCATGCGTCCCCCTCGTGCCGGTCCCGGATTCCCGCGCGCCACTGTTCGGCCAGAACCGAAACCATCGCGGCCCCCCGGCCCCGTCCCGACCATGGGACACGCAACGCCTTCGAGGGTGGCCTCCGCCGCCCCCGGGGCGGAAGCCACTATCCGGCCCTGTGCGATCCGATCGCCCAGGGCCGCACCCGGACCGACGGGGGGATTTCCCGCAGCCGACCCGCGGCTGGGGGAGCTGAGTGTCCGGCAGTGCACCCGAACTCACGAATCACACAAGTCACAGGAGTCGCAGATGAACGTGTTACGAGCCATATCCCTGAAGCGGGCGCCCCTGGTGGGCATCGCCGTGGCCGCGACCAGTGCCGCCGCCCTCTCATTCGCACCGACGGCTGGTGCGACCTCGACGAACATCGACACCTGGTCGTCGTTCTGGCAGCCCTGCGGCACCTACATGTGCCTCTACTACAGCCCCAATCTCACCAACGCGAGCTGGACACCGGCCGGGACCTCGGACTCGGACCTGTCGGGCAACAAGTTCGCCAACCACGGGACGGGCTCGGCGGGCGCCGGGCAGGTGGTGCGCAACAACGCCGCATCCATGGGCAACAACACCACCAACTGCCACGTCACCGTCTTCTACTCCCCCGGCTTCAAGGGTGACTCGAACTGGCTCCACGCCGGGTACGCGGGAAACCTGAACAGCACGCTGCGCAACGAGGACGCCTCGATCCGGGTGGACAGCTGCACCTGAGCCGGACCCGCACGACCGCCCCGCCCGCGCCTCCGGTGCGGGCGGGGCTTCCAGCCTCACCCGGCCCCGAGAGAGCGGAGAGCTACTCATGGCAGAACCACGCGTGCACACGGAACGGGCCGCCTTCCGGCGACGTGCGGCCTGGCTCACCGCCCTGTCCGCCGGCGCGCTCACCGCCACGCTCCTCGTCTCCGGGTGCGACGGCGAACCGTCACGGCCGCCCGTCGCCCCCGAACCCGTGCCGACGCCGACCCCGGCCACCACCGCGAACCTCCGGCTGCCGCTGAACGCCTACCTCCCCAGCCCCGAGGAACAGGCCACCGGCGAGTACCTCGTCTACCGCGTGCAGCAGCACTGCATGCGCAACTTCGGGTTCCGGTATCTGCCCCGGCTGTCCAGCGACTACATCGGAACCACGGTCGCGACGTGGCGCGAGTACGAGTCGCGCCGCTACGGAATCAGCGAGCGGGCCATTGCCGCCGAACGCGGATACCACCTCGCCGAGGAGCCCGGCGGCGCTCGTGCTCCGCAGATCGCGACCGCTCTCTCCCTGCCGGAGCGCGAGGTGCTGTCGGGACGCACGGCGGACGGCCGGGCGTCGTCAACGCCCGTACGGGGCCGCGTGGTTCCGGACGACGGATGTGCGGGCCAGGCGGAACGAGCCGTGCACACCGACGACGCGGAGGCGGTGCAGCGCGGCAACGACCTCGTCGCCCGGCTGCGTCACGAGGCGTTCGAGCGCTCGCGCTCGGACCCCCGGGTCGCGGCGGTGAACCGGACATGGTCCTCCTGCATGCGGAGCAAGGGCCTCGCCTACCGCGATCCCGACGCGGCTCTCGAAGACCCCCGCTGGGACCTGCGCAGCACCCGGCCGAGCCGTGTGGAGGTCGCCGTCGCGACCGCCGACATCGCCTGCAAGCTGCGGACCAATCTGCTGGGGGTGAATTTCGCCGTCGAGGCGGAGTACGAGAACGCCGCCATCGCCGCACACCCGCAGGAGCTGGCGGAGGTCCGTACCCACAAGGCCACCGAGTCCGAACGGCTCCCCGGTCTGATGCGCAGGTACGACCGGGCCCCGTCGCCCTTGTGATCAGAGGGCGATCAGCCCGGCCGACGTCTCCTCGAAGCCGCAGGCGTCGAAGTAGAACGGCCGCAGGTGTGCCTCGAAGTCGACGTGCAGCCACTCGCACCGCGCGGCACGGGCTCCCTCGGCCCCCTTCGCCACGAGCGCGGCGCCGACTCCTCTCCCCCGGCCGTACCCGGCGACGACCGTGTCCAGGAGGAAAGCATGGGCTCCGCCGTCCCAGGCGACGTTGACGAATCCGATCAGCCCGCCGTCCTCCCACGCGCAGACCCAGCCCAGGCTGTGCCGCTCGACCCGGGCCCGCCAGTCGCTACCGGCGACCGGGTGGCCGAAGCCCTCGGCGTGCAGTGCGTCGAGGGAGGCGTTGTCGAAGTCGCCCCGCCACTCGTACGTGATGGTCACGCCTCGATCGTAGGTGCCGCGTCGGCCACGCCGTCGGCAGGGCGGGAGAGCTGGGGGCGGACGGTCCGTTCGATCCAGGCGTCACGGTGGCTCAGCGAGAGGCCGCAGGGTTCGCCGCGATGGAGCGCGCCGATGGATCTGGTTCACGCTCGCCCGAGCCGGGTCCGCGCCCTGAACAGGCCGCGGGAACGCGGAAGGGGCGGTGGGCCCGCCGGCCCACCGCCCCGCTCACCCGCGTACGGGAGTCACTGCATGTACGGAGTTACTACTGGATGACCGTGATCCGGTCCGCCGCCGGCGGGGCCAGCGGTGCCTGGGCCGTGGAGTGGGCCGCCAGGTAGGCGTTGAACACGTCCAGGTCGGACGGGCCGACCAGCTTGTTCGTGCCCTGGCCGAGCGCCGCGAAGCCGTCGCCGCCGCCTGCCAGGAACTCGTTCATCGCGACGCGGTAGGACTTCGCCGGGTCGATCGCCTCACCGTTGAGCTTGATGGTGTCGGTGACCACGCGGGCCGCGCCCGTCTTCGTCATGTCCAGGGTGTAGGTGAGGCCCTCGGAGATCTGGAGGATCTTCGGGCTGGCCTCGTTGGAGCCGCTGACCTGCTGCTGGAGCGCCTGGACCAGCTGGGCGCCGGTCAGGTCGACGACGTTCATCATGTTGGTGAAGGGCTGCACGGTGAAGGACTCCCCGTACGTCACCACCCCGTCGCCCTCGGCGCCGGACGCCTTGTGGACCAGGTCCGCGCGGATACCGCCCGGGTTCATGAAGGCGACGACCGCCCCGCCCTTGTCCGCCGGGGCCAGGCCCTCCAGCTGGGCATCGGCGATCAGGTCACCGAGCGGCTTCTCGGGGGCCGTGGAGCCGCGGCCGTTGATGTCGGCGGTGATGTAGCCCTGCGGCCGGTTCGAGATGGGCGCCGCGAGGGTGTTCCAGCGGGCGATCAGGGCCGTCATGTCGTTGGCCTTGGGCTGGTCCCGGGTGACGATGTGGTTCGCCGACTTCGGGTTCTTGGCACCGGCCGACTTCACCGACGTACGGACGATGTCCTTGGTGCGGCGGTCGTAGGTCAGCGTCGTGTCGGTGTAGAGCTTGCCGAAGGAGGACGCCGAGGTGACCATGCGCGGGTTGCCCGCCGGGTCCGGGATCGTGCACACGTACGCCTGGTGGGTGTGGCCCGTGACCAGGGCGTCGACCTTGGGCGTGATGCCCTTGGCGATGTCGGTGATCGGCCCGGAGATGCCGTCACCGGCGCCGGAGGAGTCGCAGTCGTAGTTGTACGAGGTGGAGGCCGGGGCCCCGCCCTCGTGGATCAGCGCGACGATGGACTTGACGCCCTGGCGGTCCAGCTCCTTGGCGTACTTGTTGATCGTCTCGATCTCGTCGTGGAACTTCAGGCCCTTGACACCGTTGGCCGTGACGATGTTCGGCGTGCCCTCCAGGGTCACCCCGATGAAGCCGATCTTGACGCCGTTCTTCTTCCAGACCGTGTACGGCTTGAGGATCGGCTTGCCGGTCTTCTCGTTCGTCACGTTGGCGGCGAGGTAGGGGAAGTCGGCACCCTTGAACTTCTTGCCCTGCTCGTAGCAGCCCTCGACCGGGTGGCAGCCGCCGTTCTGGAGGCGGGCCAGCTCGGTGGCGCCCTCGTCGAACTCGTGGTTGCCGACGCTCGTCACATCGAGGTCGATCTTGTTGAGCGCCTCGATGGTCGGCTCGTCGTGGAAGAGACCGGACAGCAGCGGGCTCGCGCCCACCATGTCACCGCCGGCCGCGGTGATCGAGTACGGGTGCCCCTTGCGCGCGGTGCGCAGCGAGGAGGCGAGGTACTCGACGCCACCGGCCGGAATCGCCTTGGTCGTGCCGTCGGCCTGCGTCTCGTTGACCGTGCCCGCCGAGCCGGCCGGCGGCTCCAGGTTTCCGTGCAGGTCGTTGAAGGACAGCAGCTGTACGTCGACCGTACGGTCCGGCTTGTGGTGCCCGTGACCGTTTCCATGGCCATGGCGGTCCTGGGCGCCGGCCGGCATCGCGGCGACGAGCGCGCCGACGGTGGCGAGCCCGGCCGCGGCGGCGAGCACCCGCCGGGACGCGCGGTTCTTCTGCGGTGTCGCTGACATCGGTCCCCTTGTGAGTTCAGCGGGAGGTTCGAAAGTGATGACGAGTCTGGAGACTTCGTGCGCAGCCTAGGGTCAACGCGCGTAGCGCGACAGGTGTCCCGGGTTACGAACTGGTTGCCATGCGGTGGGTATGACCACAAACGGTCACACGTCACTCATATGGCTCACATATGCGGGCAGAAACGTCCCGGCACGCATGTACGACGCAAACCCGTACGCCATGGACAACGAATCGAACACCAAGGCCGTCGTACCTGGCCAGCGGTCGTCCGAACTGCCGCCGGGCTTCAACGAGATGACCGACGGCCTGAAGTCGATCGCGCGCGGGGCGCATGTGCGGGGCCAGCCGAAGGTCAACACCGAGATGCTCCAGATGTACTGGGAGATCGGGCGGACGATCCTGGCGCGACAGCGGGAGGAGAAGTGGGGCGCCAAGGTCGTGGGACGCATCGCCGCCGAGTTGAAGGCGGAGTTCCCGGCCCAGCGGGGGGTTCAGCACGCGGAGCCTTCAGTACATGCAGCAGATGGCTCGAACCTGGCCCGAACGATTTGCGCAACAGGCTGTTGCGCAATTGCCATGGGGGCACGTCGTCACCCTCATGTCCGGCTGCAAAACCCGCCCTGAACTGGACTTCTACGCCCAGCACGCAGTCCGCAACGGCTGGTCCCGGGACGATCCGACCTCGGCGATCCACCACGCCCTGCACCTCTCCCACGCCGCCGCGATCAACAACAAGGAGTCCGACGGGCCCACCATCGGCATTCTCATCGCCGAGAGCCGCGACCGGTCGATGGTGGAGTACGCGTTGCGCGGCCACAACCAGCCGCCGGCACCTACGCCGGTCTGCCCGACCGCGTGCGCGAGCTGCTGCCCAGCGCCGAAGATCTCTCCCGTATCGCCGACGGCGTACTGAACACGCCGGAGACCACGGCCTGAATCCCGAAGCGCCCGCGTACCGCCCCGGCAGCCACCCCGCCCCCGTAGGCTCGTAGGCATGACGACTGACGCGCCCCTCCCCGCACCCGGACGTGAGATCCGGACGCTCGACGTGCTCTCCCCCGAGCAGGCGGAAGCCGTATCCGATCTGCTCGCCGAGGCGGCCCGGTCCGACGGCCGGCAGGCCGTGTCCGAGCAGGGGCGGCTGCAGCTGCGGGGCGGGCGGCGCGAGGGGGTGCGGCATCTGCTGCTGACCAGCGGGGCGGTCCTGGTCGGGTACGCGCAGCTGGAGGACACCGACCCCGTCGAGGCCCCGGCCGCCGAGCTGGTCGTGCATCCGGCGTACCGCGGGCAGGGCCACGGACGGGCACTGGGCGCGGCGCTGCTCGCCGCCACCGGGAAGCGGCTGCGGGTGTGGGCGCACGGCGGGAAGTCCGCGGCGCGGCATCTCGCGCAGGTCCTCGGCCTCTCCCTCTTCCGCGAACTGCGCCAGCTGCGCCGCCCGTTGACCCCGCTGGACATCGGCGAGCCGGTGCTGCCGCCGGGCGTCACCGTCCGCACCTTCGTGCCCGGCGAGGACGACGCCGCCTGGCTCGCGGTGAACAGTGCCGCCTTCGCGCACCACCCGGAGCAGGGTTCGCTGACCCAGCGCGACCTGGACGACCGCAAGGCGGAGCCGTGGTTCGACCCGAAGGGGTTCTTCCTGGCCGAGCGCGACGGCGAGCTGATCGGCTTCCACTGGACGAAGGTGCACGCCGAGGAGCAGCTCGGCGAGGTGTACGTCGTCGGCATCCGGCCCGACGCGCAGGGCGGCGGGCTCGGCAAGGCGCTCACCGCGGTCGGGCTGCGCCATCTGGCCGCCGAGGCGCTGCCGACCGCGATGCTCTACGTGGACGCGGACAACAAGGCGGCGCTGGCCGTCTACGAGCGGATGGGCTTCGCGACGCACGAGGTGGACCTGATGTACCGCACGGAGTCCTGAGCGCGGAGTCCTGGCGCGAGATCCTGAGCGCGGACTCCCGAGCACGGAGACCCGGCACGAGGTCCTGAGGGACGAAGTCCGGGCAGGCTCAACTCCCCCGGGGGCGGCGTCGCTTGACGTCGCCCCTTCTTTACACCACCCCTTTCACTACTCAATTAGCGAAAGGGGTGAACATGGCAGAGTCCGCAGCGGTCGAGTACCGCATCGACCGGCGCAGCGGCGTCGCCACGTACCTCCAGATCGTCCAGCAGACCAAGCAGGCTCTCCGCCTCGGCCTGCTGGGGCCCGGCGACCGGCTGCCCACCGCGCGCGAGGTCGTCGAAGCCACCGCCATCAACCCGAACACCGTGCTCAAGGCCTACCGGGAGCTGGAGCGCGAAGGGCTCGTCGAGGCCCGGCGCGGGCTCGGCACCTTCGTCACCCGGACCCTCGGCGGCGCGGCGGCCGCCGACGACGCACCGCTGCGCGCCGAACTCGCCGACTGGACCCGCCGGGCCCGCGCGGCCGGGCTGGAGAAGGACGACGTGAGCGCGCTCTTCACCGCCGTACTGGACAGGACTTTCGAGGGGGATCAGGCCGGATGACAGGCGCTGCGATCGAGGCCACCGGCCTCGGCATGAAGTACCGGGGCAGAGGCGGGGGCTGGGCGCTGCGCGACTGCTCCTTCCGGTTGCCCGCCGGGCGGGTGTGCGCCCTCGTCGGGCCAAACGGAGCGGGCAAGTCCACCCTGCTCGCCCTCGCGGCCGGCTTCCTGCGGCCGTCGCAGGGGACGGTGCGGGTGCTGGGCACGGCCCCCGGGGACGCGCGTACCCGGATGGCCTTCGTGGCCCAGGACAAGCCGCTGTACCCGCAGTTGACGGTGGCCGCGACGCTCTGGGCGGGTGCCGAGCTGAACCCCGCCACCTGGGACCAGGACACCGCCGAGCGCATCGCCGGGGAGCTCCCGCGCGACGCCCGGGTCCGTGACCTCTCCGGCGGCCAGCGCACCCGGCTCGCCCTGGCCCTCGCGCTGGGCAAGCGGCCCGAACTGCTCCTGCTGGACGAGCCGATGGCCGACCTCGACCCGCTCGCCCGCCACCAGCTGATGGGCGCCCTGATGGCGGAGGCCGCCGAGCGCGCCACCACCATCGTGATGTCCTCGCACATCCTCACCGAGCTGGAGGGCACCTGCGACTACCTCCTGCTGGTCGACGGCGGCCGGGTCCGCCTCGGCGGCGAGACGGAGGACCTCCTCGCCGCGCACACCCTGCTCACCGGTCCGGTACGGGACACCGCACCGCACACCGTCGTCGAGTCCCGCACCACGGGACGCCTTCGGACCGCACTCGTACGGAGGCAGGGGCCCGTGGACACCGCTGTGTGGGAGGCCGCCGAGCCTTCGCTGGAGGAACTGCTGCTGGCGCACCTGCGGTCGCCGGAGGCACCCGCGCTGCTGACGCCGAGCGCGGCGGCCGTCGAGGCCGGCGAGGAGGTGGCGGCGGTATGAGCGCGATCGCCCTGCGCGGCCCGGAACGGGTCGTCCTCGCCCAGCACCGGTGGGCCCTGTGGGTCATGGTGGCGCTTCCCGTCCTGGCCGTCGCCGCTCTCGTCGGCGCCTGGCTGTGGACCGAGCACGTCGTGGACGCCTTCACCGCCACCGGCTGCTCGGTCGCGGACACCACGCCCGCCTGCGCCGACACGGTCAGCACCTACCTGGACCGCCAACCGTGGATGCAGGACGTCCTCAGCTGGTCGGGCCTGCTGATGACGGTCCTCCCGGCGTTCGTCGGGATCTTCGTGGCGGGCCCGGTGATCGCCCGCGAGCTGGAGAGCGGCACGTACCGGCTGGCCTGGACACAGGCCGTGACACCCGCCCGCTGGCTCGCCGCCAAGCTCGCCGTACCCGCCGCGGTGACGCTGGTCTCGGTGTCCGTGCTGTCGGCGGTCTGCACCTGGGCCCAGGCCCGGGAGAACCCGGTCCACGAGGCCCCGGACCGGTACGCACGCGAGGTGTACGGCTCGATCGGCACCGTCCCGGTCGGCTACGCCCTGTGCGTGCTGGCCCTCGGGGCTCTCGCGGGACTGCTGCTGCGGCGCACCGTCGCGGCGATGGTCGTGACCGTGCTCGCGTACGTCCCGCTGGTGATGGTCCTGAACCGGGTGCGCGAGGATCTCTGGCCGACGGCCCGGTACCTCGGGAAGACCAGCCCCGGGGACGGTGCCTGGTGGATCGACTCGGGGATGCTCACCGCCTCCGGGAAGGCCGTGTACTGGAGGGCCTGCGACGGTCCCGGCATCCCGGTCGAGCCCGTCAGCTGCATGCGCGACCGGGGCGGCGTCACCGAGTTCACCGACTACCACCCCGTCTCGCACTTCTGGCCCCTCCAGCTCGTCGAGACCGGCATCCTGCTCGTCCTGGCCGCCCTCGCCGTCGCCCTCGCCTTCCGGGTGCTGCGCCGTCGCCACGGCTGACGTCCGAACCGGTTCCGGCCCCCTCCCCGGGGCCCGGAATCGGTTTGTATGACCTATCCGCGCACCGCACACCGCTTCCTGCACGTCATGTCGCCGTTACCAGCCATTCAGAAGCGCTTGCGACGCTCTCGGAATGCAGCCAGCTGTGCCGACCCCCCGCAACGGGAGAAATCCCGGCGGAGACCGCACGAACGACGTCAACCGTGCGTTCCCCGCGATCTCCGCGCCTTCCGGCGCGCCTCCGGAGCCTTCTGCGCGGAACAATAGGTCCATGAGCCAGCAGCCCAGCTCCGAGGTACCGGTCCACTCCACCGTGCAGCCGTCGGTCGGCTCACTCGCCGCGCACCGGCCGCACGCCGTAGCCAATGCGGCGTCCAACGGCGCCGCGCTGTCGACCGCGGCCGACCTGGACCCCGATATCGACGCCGATGTCGACGCGTACGAGCCCGATGTCGACGGCGACGAGCTGCCCCAGGGGCGCTTCCTGGACCGTGAGCGCAGTTGGCTCGCGTTCAACGAACGAGTGCTGGAACTGGCCGAGGACCCGGCGACCCCCCTACTCGAACGGGCTAATTTCCTCGCCATCTTCGCCTCGAACCTGGACGAGTTCTTCATGGTCCGGGTGGCCGGTCTCAAGCGCCGTATCGCCACCGGCGTCGCGACCCGTTCCGCCTCCGGGCTCCAGCCCCGCGAGGTCCTGGACCTGATCTGGACCCGCTCGCGCGAACTCATGGCCCGGCACGCCGCCTGCTACCAGCAGGACGTGGCTCCCGCCCTCTCCGACGAGGGCATCCAGCTGATCCGCTGGCCCGAGCTGACCGAGAAGGAACAGGCCCGGCTGTTCACCTTCTTCCGGCAGCGCGTCTTCCCCGTGCTGACCCCCCTCGCCGTCGACCCGGCGCACCCCTTCCCGTACATCTCGGGGCTCTCGCTCAACCTCGCCGTCGTCGTGCGCAACCCGGTCAGCGGCCACCGCCACTTCGCCCGGGTCAAGGTGCCGCCGCTGCTGACCCGCTTCCTGGAGGCGTCGCCGCAGCGGTACGTGCCCATAGAGGACGTCATCGCCGCCCACCTCGAAGAGCTCTTCCCGGGCATGGAGGTCCTCGCCCACCACATGTTCCGGGTCACCAGGAACGAGGACCTGGAGGTCGAGGAGGACGACGCCGAGAACCTCCTCAAGGCCCTGGAGAAGGAACTGATGCGGCGCCGCTTCGGCCCGCCGGTCCGCCTGGAGGTCGAGGAGTCCATCGACCCGTACGTGCTGGACCTGCTGGTGCGCGAGCTGAAGGTGTCCGACGCCGAGGTCTACCCGCTGCCCGGACCGCTCGATCTGACCGGGCTCTTCGGCATAGCCTCGCTGGACCGGCCCGAGCTGAAGTTCCCCAGGTTCATCGCCGGCACCCACCGCGATCTCGCCGAGGTCGAATCCGCCTCCGCGCCCGACGTCTTCGCCGCGCTGCGCGAACGCGACGTGCTCCTGCACCACCCGTACGACTCGTTCTCCACCTCCGTACAGGCCTTCCTGGAGCAGGCCGCCGGTGACCCCGACGTCCTCGCCATCAAGCAGACCCTGTACCGGACCTCGGGCGACTCGCCGATAGTGGACGCCCTCATCGACGCCGCCGAGTCCGGCAAGCAGGTCCTGGTGCTCGTGGAGATCAAGGCCCGCTTCGACGAGCAGGCCAACATCAAGTGGGCGCGGAAGCTGGAGGAGTCGGGCTGCCACGTCGTCTACGGACTCGTCGGGCTGAAGACGCACTGCAAGCTGTCGCTCGTGGTCCGGCAGGAGGGCGACACCCTGCGCCGCTACTCCCACGTCGGGACCGGCAACTACCACCCGAAGACGGCCCGGCTGTACGAGGACCTCGGCCTGCTGACCGCGGACCCGCAGGTCGGCGCGGACCTCTCCGACCTCTTCAACCGGCTCTCCGGCTACTCCCGCCGCGAGACCTACCGCCGTCTCCTGGTCGCCCCGAAATCCCTGCGGGACGGGCTGATCGCCCGGATCAACAAGGAGATCACGCACCAGCGGGCCGGGCGGACCGCCTACGTCCGCATCAAGGTCAACTCGATGGTCGACGAGGCGGTCATCGACGCCTGCTACCGGGCCGCGATAGCGGGTGTGCCGGTGGACATCTGGGTACGCGGCATCTGCGCGATCCGCCCGGGGGTCGCCGGCCTCTCCGAGAACATCCGGGTCCGCTCGATACTGGGCCGCTTCCTCGAACACTCCCGGGTCTTCGCCTTCGGCAACGGCGGCGAACCCGAAGTGTGGTTCGGCAGCGCCGACATGATGCACCGCAACCTCGACCGCCGGATCGAAGCACTGGTCCGGGTCACCGATCCCGCCCATCGCGCCGCGCTCAGCCGTCTCCTGGAGACCGGCATGGCCGACACCACCTCCTCCTGGCACCTGGGTCCCGACGGGAACTGGACCCGGCACTCCACGGACGCGGACGGCCAGCCGCTGCGGCACGTACAGGAAATGCTCATTGACGCCCGGAGGCGCCGGCGTGCGACGCCATGACCACCAGACGACGCAGGCGGACCTTACGGCAGGCGCGGTGCTCGCGCCCTACCTTCAGGAACAGGCCGCCGAATTCCTCCGCAGCCTGCGCCTGCACCGCGAGAACAGCGCCCCCACGGACGCCGGGACCCACGGGGCCGAGGAGGCCGCCGACGCGCTGCGCCGCTCCTCGCGCCGGATCAGCGGCACGCTGCACACCTTCCGCGGGGCGCTGGACGCCACCTGGGCCGAGCAGCTCCGTACCGAACTGGCCTGGCTCTCGGGCACCCTGGCCAGAGAACACGCCTACGCGACCCGGCTGAGCCGGCTCCTCGAAGCACTGCACGCCCTGTCCGGCACCTCGCTGCCCGCCGCCCGCAACGGGGCCGGCGCCGACAGCGCCGCCGACAAGGAACGCGCCGCCCTCGGCGTCGGCGCGGCCCGCGCCGGCGCCCTCCTCGAACGGCAGCTGACCCTCGCCCGGACCCGCGCCCACTCCGCCGCGCTCCAGGCGCTCGGCTCCTCCCGCTTCCACGCGGTGGCCGACGGCGTCGCACTGCTCGCCTCGGAGGTCCCGCTCGCCCCGGCGGCCGCGGCCCCGGCCGAGGAGATGCTGCACGGGCCCGCCGACCGGGCCGAACAGCAGCTGCTCACCTCGGTGGCGGCGCTCCCCTCCGACCAGGCGGTCGAGCCGTACAACGAGGCGCAGGACGCGCCCTGGCACCGCACCCGGCTGCTGCTCCGGCTGCACCGGTACGCCCACGAGGTGGTGCGGGGTGCCCCCGATCCGGTCCTGGCCGCGCCGGGCCGCGCGCTCGACCTGCACCGGGATGCCTCGGAGGCGGCCGCGGCGGCGTCCTCGGCGGCCCGCACCCCCCGCATCGCGCCCGCGACCGCGTACGCCCTGGGGGTGCTCCACGCCGATCAGCGCCATGCGGTGGAGGCGGCCCGCGGTGTGTTCCGGGCGAGCTGGCCGTACACCGCCGCGGCGGTGACCGCGCCATGAGCGGGGCGGTGGGCGCCGACGGCGGAAAGCGCGCCATGAACGGGCCGGTGCTCGCCGCGGGGTGCGTGCTGTGGCGCCGCTCGGAGCGCTCCGGCGAGCTGGAGATCTGTCTGGTCCACCGGCCCCGTTACGACGACTGGTCGCACCCCAAGGGGAAGCTGAAGCGCGGCGAGCCCGCGCTGGACGCCGCCCGGCGCGAGGTGCTGGAGGAGACCGGTCACCACTGCGCCCCCGGCGCCCCGCTCCCCACGGTCCGCTATCTCGCGAACGGCCGGCCCAAGGAGGTCGCCTACTGGGCGGCCGAGGCGACCGGCGGCGCCTTCGTGCCCGGTTCCGAGGTCGACCGGGTGAGCTGGCTCTCCCCGGCGGCGGCCCGGACCCGCCTCACCCAGCCCCGAGACCGGGACCTGCTGGACGCCCTGCTCGCGGTCCTGCCGGGCGGCGCCCGGCCCGGGGCCTGACCCGGCGCCCGGTCCGGGGCCGGAACCGGCGCCCAATCCAGGGCCGGAACCGCACCGTACGACACGGTTCACCTTCCGTTCACTCTCCCCCGTAGGCCGCTTCACCTGTTCTGCCTAACTTCGGCAGTGCACGGTGCGCGGCGCAACCGCCGGAGCACCCAACACATCGCACGCCGTCGTAGAACGAAAAAGACCTCGGCGGCTCCTGGAAGGAACACCCGAAAAGTGAAGCTTCAGCGCAAGAACCGGCTTCGTGCCACCGCGCTCGGTGCCCTCGCCGTCTCCGGCGCCCTGGTCCTCACGGCGTGCGGTTCGGACGACAACAGCGGCGGCTCGACCGGCGGCAACGGCGGCAAGACGAGCGCCGCGTCGAACATCAAGTGCGACGACGCCAAGGGCCAGCTGCCCGCCTCCGGCTCCAGCGCGCAGAAGAACGCCATGGACCTCTGGGCCAAGAACTACATGGCCGGCTGCTCCGGCGTCGAGATCAACTACAAGTCGTCCTCCTCCGGCGAGGGCATCGTCGCCTTCAACCAGGGCACGGTCGGCTTCGCCGGCTCCGACTCGGCGCTGAAGCCCGAAGAGGTCGCCGACTCGAAGAAGATCTGCAAGGGCGGCCAGGGCATCAACCTCCCGATGGTCGGCGGCCCGATCGCCATCGGCTTCCACCTGGAGGGTGTCGACAGCCTCACGCTGGACGCCCCCACGCTCGCCAAGATCTTCGACGGCAAGATCAAGAAGTGGAACGACCAGGCGATCGCCAAGCTCAACAGCGGCGCGAAGCTCCCGGACAAGGCCATCCAGGCCTTCCACCGCTCCGAGGACTCCGGCACCACGCAGAACCTCGGCAAGTACCTCGGCGCGGCCGCCCCGAGCGACTGGAAGTACGAGGCCGAGAAGAAGTGGCCGGCCCCCGGTGGCCAGGCCGCGTCCGGCTCCTCCGGTGTCGCCGCCCAGGTGAAGCAGGTCGACGGCTCGATCGGCTACTTCGAGCTGAGCTACGCCACCTCGCAGTCGATCTCCACCGTCGACATCAACACCGGTGGCGCCACCCCGGTCAAGGCCACCCCGGAGAACGCCTCCAAGGCCATCGCCGCCGCCAAGATCAAGGGCACCGGCAAGGACCTGGCGCTGGACCTCGACTACACGACCAAGGCCGAGGGTGCCTACCCGATCGTCCTGGTGACGTACGAGATCGTCTGCGACAAGGGCAACAAGGCCGAGACCCTCTCCACGGTCAAGTCCTTCCTGAACTACACCGCCGGTGACGAGGGCCAGAAGCTCCTCACCGACGCCGGCTACGCGCCGATCCCGACCGAGATCAACAGCAAGGTCCGCGAGACCATCGCCTCCCTCTCGTAACCGGGACGCGCAAGCGCCACCAGCAACACCTTCAACAACACAGGCAACATCCGGCGGACCGGTCCGGTGCACCCCTCCGGACCGGTCCGCCACCACCCATCCGGTGCACCGCCGCCAGGGGAGCTGGACCGCTCCCCCACACAGACCGGAAAGACCATGGCTTCCACCACACCGACAGACAAGCCTCCGGCCCCGCCGGTGGCGCTCAAGCGCGCCGGGATCAAGTCCGGCCGCGCGGGCGACAAGGTCTTCCTGGGCCTCTCCAGGGGCTCGGGCATCCTGCTGCTCGTACTCATGGCCTCGATCGCCGTGTTCCTGACCTACCGCGCCTCGCTCGCCGTCTCCAAGGACGAAGGCAACTTCTTCACCACCTTCGACTGGAACCCGGCCGGTGACCCGCCGGTCTTCGGCATCGCGGTCCTCCTCTTCGGCACGATCGTCAGCTCGGTCATCGCGATGGCCATCGCCGTCCCGGTCGCCGTCGGCATCGCCCTGTTCATCTCGCACTACGCGCCGCGCAAGCTGGCCGCACCCCTCGCGTACGTCGTCGATCTGCTCGCCGCAGTGCCGAGCATCGTGTACGGCATCTGGGGCGCCCTCGTGCTCGTCCCGTACCTGGAGGGCCCGAACCTCTGGCTCGACCAGTTCTTCGGCTGGACGTACCTCTTCGAGAAGACCGAGGTCGGCGTCGCCCGCTCGCTCTTCACCGTCGGCATCCTGCTCGCGATCATGATCCTGCCGATCGTGACCAGCGTCAGCCGCGAGGTCTTCCTCCAGGTCCCGAGGATGAACGAGGAAGCCGCCCTCGCGCTGGGCGCCACCCGCTGGGAGGTCATCCGCCTCTCGGTGCTCCCCTTCGGCCGCTCCGGCGTGATCTCCGCCTCGATGCTGGGCCTGGGCCGCGCGCTCGGCGAGACGATGGCCGTCGCCACGGTCCTGTCGCCGAGCTTCGTCATCTCCGGGCACCTGCTCAACCCGGGCGGCGGCACCTTCGCCCAGAACATCGCCGCGAAGTTCGACGAGGCCAACGAGTTCGGGCGGGACGCCCTGATCGCCTCGGGCCTCGTGCTCTTCGTCCTCACCCTGCTGGTCAACGGCGCGGCCCGGCTGATCATCGCCCGCCGCAAGGAATATTCGGGGGCCAACGCATGAGCCAGGCAGCCAACACCGGCATACAGGAGCGCCCCGTCCCGACGGCGCCCGAGCGTTCGACGAGTCTGAGCAGCCGGGCCCTGCCCCGCTGGGCCCCCTTCGCGTTCGCGGCCGTCGCGATCGTGCTGGGCGTGGGCACCGGCATGGCGGCGGGCTGGCAGAGCCGCACGCAGTGGGGGCTGGTCTCCGCCCTCCTCTTCGTCGTCATCTCGTACATCACGACCTCGGTCGTCGAGAACCGGCGCCAGGCCAAGGACCGGCTCGCCACCAGCATCGTCTGGGTCTGTTTCCTGCTGGCCGTCGTACCGCTCGCCTCGCTGCTGTGGACGACGATCAGCCGCGGCGCGGAGCGCCTGGACGGCTACTTCCTGACCCACTCCATGGCGGGTGTGCTCGGCTCCGAGCCGACCGGCGGTGTCTACCACGCACTGATCGGCACGCTGGAGCAGGTCGGCATCGCCACCCTGATCGCCGCCCCGATCGGCATGCTGACCGCCGTCTACCTGGTGGAGTACGGCAAGGGCGCCCTGGCCAGGGCCGTGACCTTCTTCGTCGACGTCATGACGGGCATCCCGTCCATCGTCGCGGGTCTCTTCATCCTCTCGATCATGCTGATGACGAAGACCCAGCCGTCCGGTCTGATGGGCGCGCTGGCGCTCACGATCCTGATGATGCCGGTCGTCGTCCGCTCCACCGAGGAGATGCTCAAGCTCGTCCCGAACGAGCTCCGCGAGGCATCGCTCGCCCTCGGCGTCCCGAAGTGGCGCACCATCCTGAAGGTGGTCCTCCCGACCGCGATCGGCGGCATCACCACCGGTGTGATGCTCGCGATCGCCCGCATCGCCGGTGAGACCGCGCCGATCATGCTGCTGGTCTTCGGCAGCCAGCTGATCAACCCCAACCCGTTCCAGGGCGCACAGTCCTCGCTCCCCTTCTATATCTGGGAGCAGTACAAGGTCGGCACCGACCAGTCGTACGACCGTGCCTGGGCCGCCGCGCTGGTCCTGATCGCCTTCGTCATGATCCTCAACCTGGTGGCCCGCGGCATCGCCCGCTGGAAGGCCCCGAAGACCGGCCGCTGACCGCGGCACGAAAGAAGCAGTGATTCAGATGGCCAAGCGCATCGACGTCAGCGGCCTGTCCGCCTACTACGGCTCCCACCTTGCCATCGAGGACATCTCGATGACCGTGGAGCCCCGCTCCGTGACCGCCTTCATCGGCCCGTCCGGCTGCGGCAAGTCCACCTTCCTGCGCACCCTGAACCGCATGCACGAGGTCACCCCCGGTGGCCGCGTCGAGGGCAAGGTGCTGCTGGACGACGAGAACCTGTACGGGGCGAACGTCGACCCGGTCACCGTGCGCCGCACGGTCGGCATGGTCTTCCAGCGCCCGAACCCGTTCCCGACCATGTCGATCTTCGACAACGTCGCCGCCGGCCTGAGGCTGAACGGCTCGTACAAGAAGAGCGAGCTGTCCGACATCGTCGAGAAGTCGCTGCGCGGCGCCAACCTCTGGAACGAGGTCAAGGACCGGCTGAACAAGCCCGGCTCCGGTCTCTCCGGCGGTCAGCAGCAGCGTCTGTGCATCGCCCGCGCGATCGCGGTCGAGCCGGAGGTGCTGCTGATGGACGAGCCGTGCTCCGCCCTGGACCCGATCTCCACCCTCGCCATCGAGGACCTGATCGGCGAGCTGAAGGAGCGCTTCACGATCGTCATCGTGACGCACAACATGCAGCAGGCGGCCCGGGTCTCGGACCGCACGGCGTTCTTCAACCTCGCGGCGGTCGGCAAGCCCGGCAAGCTCATCGAGATCGACGAGACGGAACGCATCTTCTCCAACCCGTCCGTCCAGGCCACCGAGGACTACATCTCGGGACGCTTCGGATAGTCGCCCGGCAACGAGGCCGGCGGACCGGCCTCGTCCCCAGACTGCCTTGAGGTGCTGCATGGCGGTGCCACCGCAAGGCGAAGGGGCCGCCCCCACTCCCCTCGAAGGGAGTGGGGGCGGCCCCGTTTCCGTACCGCCGTGACCACGGCCGACGGCCGTCAGCCGAAGAGCAGGACCACGACCCCGTAGCTCGCGGCGGCGACCAGCGCCGCGGCCGGCATGGTGATGAACCAGCCCAGGATGATGTTCTTGGCGACACCCCAGCGCACGGCGTTCACCCGCTTCGTGGCGCCCACACCCATGATCGCGGAGGTGATGACGTGCGTCGTGGAGATCGGCGCGTGGAACAGGAACGCCGAGCCGAACATGATCGACGCGCCCGTGGTCTCCGCCGCGAACCCCTGCGGCGGGTCCAGCTCGATGATCTTCCGGCCGAGCGTCCGCATGATGCGCCAGCCACCCGCGTACGTACCCAGCGAGAGCATCAGCGCGCAGACCAGCTTCACCCAGACCGGGATCGGGTCGCTCGGGCTCTCGACATCGGCGATGACCAGCGCCATCACCACGATGCCCATGGTCTTCTGCGCGTCCTGCAGACCGTGGCCGAGCGCCATGCCCGCGGCCGAGACCGTCTGGGCGATCCGGAAGCCGCGCTTGGCCTTGTGCGGGTTGGCCTTCCGGAACATCCACATGATCGCGACCATCACCAGGTAGCCGACGACCAGGCCGATGACCGGCGAGACGAACATCGGGATGACGACCTTGTCGAGCACCCCGTCCCAGTGCACCAGCGTCCCGCCGGCCAGCGCCGCGCCGACCATGCCGCCGAACAGGGCGTGCGAGGACGAGGACGGCAGCCCGAAGTACCAGGTGACGAGGTTCCAGATGATCGCGCCGACGAGTGCGGCGAAGAGGATTCCCATCCCCTTGTGGCCCTCGGGCGTCGCGATCAGCCCCTCGCTGACGGTCTTGGCGACCCCGCTGCCCAGGAACGCACCGGCGAGGTTCATCACCGCGGCCATCGCCAGCGCCGCGCGGGGGGTGAGTGCCCGGGTGGAGACGGAGGTGGCGATGGCGTTCGCCGAGTCGTGGAAGCCGTTCGTATAGGTGAAGCCGAGCGCGACACCGATGGTCACGATCAGCGCAAAGGTGTCCACGTGGTTCAGGACTCCTTGACCGCGATGGTCTCCACCGTGTTGGCGACGTGCTCGAACGCGTCGGCCGCCTCTTCCAGCACGTCCACGATCTGCTTGAGCTTCAGCACCTCGATGGCGTCGTACTTGCCGTTGAAGAGATGAGCGAGCAGTTTGCGGTGGATCTGGTCGGCCTGGTTCTCCAGACGGTTGACCTCGATCCAGTACTCGGTGAGGTTGTCCATCGTCCGCAGACCCGGCATCGCCTCGGCGGTCAGCTCGGCCGCGCGGGCCAGCACCTCGATCTGCTGGGCAATGCCATTGGGGAGTTCCTCGACCTGATACAGCACGACCAGGTCGACGGCCTCCTCCATGAAGTCCATGATGTCGTCGAGCGACGACGCGAGGTTGTAAATGTCCTCACGGTCGAACGGCGTAATGAAAGAGGAGTTCAGCTGGTGGAAGATCGCGTGGGTGGCATCGTCCCCCGCGTGCTCCGCTGCCCGCATGCGCTCCGCGATCTCGACTCGGGAGGCAGAGTCCGCCCCGAGCAGTTCCATCAGGAGTTTCGAGCCCGTGACGATGTTGTCCGCGGACGCGGAGAACATGTCGTAGAAGCTCGTCTCCCTGGGGGTCAGACGAAAGCGCACGTGGGGTCCTCGGGGTGCTTTGGATTCGGTCAGGCTGATGCTAGGCGCATCATCCGGCCACGGCTAACCGGCGTTCTTCAGTGTCGCGCATCGGGCACAGTGATCAGCACGGACCCCCGGTCACGTTTCAGCTGAATTCGTTAGGATATACCCACCAGGGGTATATAAACGCCAGGGTAAAGGGAAAACGGGAGGCAGTAATGACCACCACCGAGACCGCCGGGACCACCGCGGAGACGGAATCCACCGTCACCGATCACGACCGGGGCATACACGGTTATCACCATCAGAAGGCAGAACACCTCAAGCGGCTGCGCCGGATCGAGGGCCAGATCCGCGGCCTCCAGCGCATGGTCGACGAGGACGTCTACTGCATCGACATACTGACCCAGGTCTCGGCGTCCACGAAGGCGCTCCAGTCGTTCGCCCTCCAGCTGCTGGAGGAGCACCTGCGGCACTGCGTCGCGGACGCGGCGGTCAAGGGCGGCGAGGAGATCGACGCGAAGGTCGAGGAAGCCACGAAGGCGATCGCCCGGCTGCTCCGCACCTGATGGCGGGGGACCCCGGGCCGCGGGGCCACGCTCACCCCCGGTGCTCTCCCTGCCGGGGGACGGTGGTGCGCTCGGTGATCGCCCGGACGTTGAGCACCTCGTCGATGCGGTCCGCGCTGAGCCGTTCCCCGATCGCGGCCGACGCGGCGATCATCAGCTCACCACAGAGCTCGATCTCGGCGAGGGCCACATGGTCGGATACCGTCCGCGCGCCGAGCGTCACCACGTCACTCACCTCTCACTGCCGTCGCCGGCTTCCTAGCGTAGGGAGCGGAGCACACGCCGCGCATGGCACGGACGGACCATTTCGCCGCCGCCGGCCTGCCTATGCCCGGGCCCGCACCCGCCCGCCCTTCGGCTATCGCTGTCGGATCTGCCCCGTATAGATCTCGCGGTCGTCCGGCAGGCGTACGGAGACCTCCACCCCGAACCCGTACAGCAGTGTGGTCGACACCACTTCCACCTCCGGTCCCTCGTTGGCGAAACTGAACCGGTGGCGCACCTTGCGCAGCCGCCCCTGCTCGTCGAGGTACGCGTCGAACGGCACCGTCTTTGTGCGGAACCCTTTCGCTGCCGCGGCCAGCGCCCCGCGCGACCCGGGCGCGGCCTCGCGCGCGGCCAGCCCGATGTCCGCCGTCCCCCGGTAGTGCCGCACGGGGACCCCGGCGAGCACCGTCTTCTCCACGTACGTCACCTGCCGCGCCCCGCGCAGCAGTTCGGCGGCGGCCATCGGATCGGTCACCCCGCCGGTGACGAGATTGCCGTCCTCCAGGGCCGTCGTGTCGACCCTGACCCATTTGCCCGCTGGCACTCCGGCGCCGCGGTTCATCATGTAGAGCGCGCCGGGGACCAGCAGTTCGGTGATGGGGCGGTGCTCGTCCTCACCGGCGGCGTCCTTGGGCAGCACGACCGTGAGCCGGCCCCTGCCGCTGCGGAAGTCGTACGAACCCCGGCCCCTGACGGTCACCCGCGTCCCGCCCGCCGCGGTCTCCATCGCGGTACGCACCTCGGCGGTTCCGGCGGGGGCCCCGGAGGCGGGGGCGATCCCGGCCGCGGCCGTTCCGGTCCCGCTCACCGTCCCCGCGAGGACCGCGGCCGCACGGCGGACCGCGTCGAGGGCGTCGGCCCCACCCCGGTCGTCGGCCACGGCACGGTCACCGCCGCCACCGCTGCCCGAACATCCGGCGGTCGCCGCCATCACGCCCACCACGGCGAGGGCGCAGACAGCGCGCGCCCCGCTTCCGGACCTGTGCTGCCGCACCACCATCGCCTGCCAACCCCCAACGCCGTAACACCTGCCGAGAGGCCCATCCGTTCCGCATAACGACGCCCCGTGTCCCCCGTCACGCCGCCCCCGTCGGCCACACCGCCGGGTGGCCCTGCCCAGTACCGTGGACGGGTGCATGAGCGACACACCGACGAGCTCCCGCCGACCGCCCCCGCCGCCGCACCCACCTGGCACTCGGGACACTCCGGGCGCTCCGGCCACTCCGGCCACTCCGGGCACGAAGCCACGACCGTGGAGCGCGGCTCCTTCTGCACCGCACGCTGTGCCTGCGGCTGGTCCGGCCCGGCCCGCCGCTCCAGGGACCGGGCCCGTACGGACGCCGCGGAGCACCTCGCGGCCCCCTGACCTCTCCGGCCGAACCCCCCGCACCCGGCCTCCCGCACGCCCCGCCCCTCCGCACCCGGCCTCCGCCACCCCCCACCGTCCGGCACGTCAGCGCCAAGACTCGGAGATCCGATGAACCTGCCGTCCCTGCCCGCCCGGCGCACCCTGCTCACCGCGGGCGCCGCGGCCGCACTCACCGGCGTCACCACCACCGCGTGCAGCGGCGGTTCCGGCAGCTCCGGCGGCGCGAACGACAAGGGCAGCACGGGAAACACCGGAAGCTCTCCCGCCACGTCGGCCCCACCGGCCTCATCGGCCCCGCCGAAGCCCTCCCCCGCCGGGCCGGCGGACTGGTCCGCCCTGGCCAGGAGCCTCGACGGCGCTGTCATACGGCCCCAGGACGCCTCCTATCCGACCGCCCGTCAGCTCTACAACACCCGCTTCGACGGTCTGAAGCCCGCAGCCGTCGCCTATGTACGGCACGAGGCGGACATCCGCGAGTGCCTGTCCTTCGCCCGCCGCACGGGCACCCCCGTCTCCATCCGCAGCGGCGGCCACTCGTACGCGGGCTGGTCGAGCGGGGACGGGCGCCTCGTCCTCGACGTCTCGTCGCTGTCCCGCGTCGAGCGGAACGGCACGATCGGCGCGGGTGCCAAGCTCATCGACGTCTACCAGGGCCTCGCCCGCAGCGGCCTGACGATCCCCGGCGGCTCCTGCCCCACCGTCGGCATCTCCGGTCTCACCCTCGGCGGCGGCCACGGCGTCGCCTCCCGCGCATACGGCCTGACCTGCGACAGCCTGACCGCGGCGACCCTCGTCACGGCCGACGGCAAGACCCTCACCGTGGACGCCAAGCACCACCCGGACCTCTTCTGGGCGCTGCGCGGCGCGGGCAACGGCAACTTCGGCGTGGTCACCGAGCTGACCTTCCGCACCCGCCCGGCCCCGCAGACCGTCACCGCGTACATGTCGTGGCCGTGGTCCCGCGCCCGGTCCGTCGTCACGGCCTGGCAGGAGTGGGGCCCGTCCCAGCCCGACGAGATCTGGTCCTCCGCACACCTCGCCGCCGGCCCCGGGGGCGGCAACCCGACCGTCTCGGTCGCCGCTTTCAGCCTCGGTACGTACGGGGACCTGCAGAACGCCGTGGACCTCCTCGCCGACCGGATCGGCGCCCCCGCCTCCTCCGTATCGCTGCGCCGCCGCAGCTACCAGGAGTCGATGCTCGTGTACGCGGGCTGCTCGGGCATCACCGACGCGCAGTGCCATCTGCCGGGGACGACGCCCGGCCGCACCGCCCAGGGCACGCTTCCGCGCGAGACCTACGCCGCCGCCTCCGACTTCTACGACCGTTCCCTGTCCCCGGCGGGTGTGCAGGCCCTGCTCGACCGGACCGAGGCGTTCACCCGGATTCCGGTGACGCAGGGCGGCGGTGGCGGCTCCATCGCGCTCACCGCGCTCGGCGGGGCGATCAACCGGGTCTCCCCGCAGTCGACCGCGTTCGTCCACCGGGGCTCGCGCGTGCTCGCCCAGTACATCGGTTCCTGGAACCCCGGTACGGCCGGCAGCGCCCAGCAGGACTGGCTGAAAAACACTCATGCGGCGATGCGGCGGCACGCGTCCGGAGCGGCGTACCAGAACTACACGGACCCGGCACTGACCGACTGGCGCCGGGCCTACTACGGCTCGGCGTCCGACCGGCTCGCCGACCTGAAGAAGCAGTACGACCCCGAGCGCCTCTTCGACTACCCGCAGGCGCTCTGACGCACGGTCGCGTCCCCGTGGCAACCCGGCCGGGCCCCGCGCGGCCGCGTCGGCAGGCCGGCCCTAAGCGGCCAGGTCCTTCTCGCCGTCCCCGCCGCCGGTGCCCGGCCGCGGCTCGGGGATCCCGAACGCCCCGGCCGGGTTCCCGGCCGGCGCCTGCGGAACCGGGCGGCGCGAGCGTACGAGCCGGCCGAGCCGGTCCGACCGCGAGACGGCCGCCGTCAGCGGGGTCAGCAGCATCATCGCCAGCGGGGCGAGCAGCAGGGCGACGGCCGTGCCGAGCGCGAATCCGCCGATGACATCGGTCGGGTAGTGGACACCCATGTAGATCCGGCAGAAGCCCTCCAGGAGGGCGAGCGCGATCGCGGCGATGCCGAACTTCCGGTTGGCCACGAAGATCCCGACGGCCAGCGCCATGGCCATCGTGGCGTGGTCGCTCACGAAGGAGAAGTCGTTCTTCCCGGACACCAGGACCTCCAGCCCCTGGTGGTCCCTGAACGGGCGGGGCCGGTGCACGAATCCACGGATCGGAATGTTGATCAGGAGCGCGATCCCGGCGGCGAGCGGTGCCCAGACGATCCCGGAGACCGCCGCCACCGAGTCGTCGGCCGTACCGCGCCTGCGCACGCTCCACCAGCACCACAGGACCACCAGGACCATGCCGAGCATGATTCCGTACTCACCGACGAACTCCATGACCCGGTCGAACCAGGTGGGAGCGGACTTCGCGAGTCCGTTGATGTCGTAGAGCAGGCTGACGTCGGGGTTCGACCCATCCAGTGCGAGTCCAGCCATCTGCTGCGGCCCCTTGCCTTGTCTGCTGCCGCGGGCACACCGGTGTGCACCGCTTTGACGAACCCCCGTGTCGGTTCGATCACTGCGTGGATCACTACTGCGCGAGTCGGTGCCGCGCCGCATGGTCGATGCGCCGTCGTCACGGTCCCCCCAGGGAACGACGTCTCCTGTGCGGGCGTTCCGCTCTCCACCGAATGATCACCATGACGTTATCGAAGAGTGACTCATCGTCGCAGCTCAGGGCCCAGGCTTCACGGAGAGTTCCGGCCACCGCCGTCACCCCGTCATGCCGCCGGCCGGGCCGTCGGAAGGGCCGCGGCCCCGTCCTTGGTCACACGCGTCGCGCCGAAGTAGTCGGGCGCGTCGATCTTGTCGAAGCGGATCACGGCCCCGGTGTACGGAGCGTTGATCATGTACCCGCCGCCGACGTAGATCCCCACGTGATGGATGGCCCGCGAGTTGCCCAGGTCGTTCGAGAAGAACACCAGGTCGCCCGGGAGCAGCTCGTCGCGGGAGGGGTGCGGCCCGGCGTTGTACTGGTCGTTCGCCACCCGGGGCAGCTCGATGTCCACGGTCCGGTACGCGGCCTGGGTCAGCCCCGAACAGTCGAACCGCCCGTTCTGCTCGGGCGTGCCGTTGCCGCCCCAGAGGTACGGCGTACCGAGCTTCTTCTGCGCGAAGTAGATCGCCCCGGCCGCCTGCTCCGAGGGCTGTACGCGGCCGACGGGCCTGGCGAAGCTCTTCTCCAGGGAGCGGATGATGGTGACGTAGTTCTGTGTCTCCGAGATGTCGGGAATCCCGCCGGCCCGGATGACCCGGTACGCGCCGGCGTTGTACGCGGCCAGCATGTTGTCGGTCTGATCCCCCGGCACCTTCTTGACATACCCGGCCAGTTCGCAGTCGTACGAGGCGGCCGACGGGATCGCGTCGGCCGGATCCCATACGTCCCGGTCGCCGTCGCCGTCCCCGTCGATCCCGTGTCCGGCCCAGGTGCCCGGGATGAACTGGGCGATGCCCTGCGCGGCGGCGGGACTCTCGGCCCGGGGGTTCCAGCCGCTCTCCTGGTACAGCTGGGCGGCGAGCAGGGCCGGGTTGATGGCGGGGCAGAGGTTGCCCCACTTCTGCACCAGCGACTGGTACTTCGCGGGCACGGCCCCCTTGGCCAGCGCGACGGCGCCGCCGCCGGAACCCGCGAGTCCGGCGGCGGCGGAGTACGTACCGACGACGAGCAACGCCACGAAGCACATGGCCATGCCGACACCGATGCCACCGACCACCCAGAATTTCCGCACCCCTCAACCATCCCCCATCGAGGACGTGTTCATGGGCGTTTTCGACGGTGTGTGCGAGTCTTCCGGGTCATACGGGGTCATCGGCCCGCCGTTCCGGCGCACGGAGCCACGGGACGGGCGCACCGGGTGCACCGGCCGGATCAACCGGCGCACCCGGACAAAGAGCGGCCGTCAGGACGCCCCGGCGGACCAGTGGCCGGAGCGGACATTGGGGCTCGGCAGCGGGTAGACGCCCTTGTAGGCCGGTCCGTTCGGCTCGGACGTGGAGTCGGCGACCTTCGACTCCTTCACGCAGGGGGTGTCCGCCTCGAAGAAGACCTGCCCCTTGGCGCGCACGCTCACGCTGATGGCGAAGCCGTCCTTCGTCACCGCGTAGACCGCCGGGAACTCCGCGTCCGTGTTCTTCGCCCTGATGCGGTAGTCGCTCGTCCGCCAGAACTCCTCGACCTGGTCCAGGAACCCCTGCCTGCGGTCCGCGGACACGATGGTCATGACGGTGCGCCTGCGCGTCACGTCGCAACTGCCCTTGGTCGTCAGGCCGTGTGCCCACTGCACCTCGGGGTCGATCTTCTTCAGCACGGCGTCGAGCATGCTGTCGGCCCGTTCGGCGGCCTCCTGCATGTCCATGTTGTTCTCCTTGGTGCCTTCGGAGCCCGCGCTCGCGGTGGTCGCGGTGTTCGCGTCGGCGCCCGGGTGGGCCTTCTCGCTGCCACAGGCGGACAACGTGAAGCCGACGGCCAGGGCCACCGCGACGATCTGGAACCTTCGGCTCATCGGTATTCCTCCATCTTGAGCCGGTCGGCGTGCCCCGACACGATAAGAGCAATGCTGTCGGCGGACACGGCGTCCCGTGACGGGGTGAAGTAGTTGGAGTGCGAATCGAAGCTCATGGGCTTGCCGGGATCCACCGGGAACCGCCTGGCCCCGAACGCCTTGCTCGCCGGGTCCTTGCCGAACCAGAGGTCGTCGTCGCCCGGGTCGGCCAGGTCGCCGGCGATGTAGGCGCCGGCCGGTCCGCCCAGGGCCATCCCGATCGCGCCCACGACGACCTGCGTCTTGGACGGGAGCTTGGTCACCGGGTCATTGGCCGCGGCGCCGACGAAGACGTGCTCGGCACCGACGCCGAGGTCCACGGCACGGTCCACGCCCACGCCGGGGCTGCCGACCAGGATGATGTCGTCCACCCCCGGAATCCCGCCGAGGCGCTGGGTCGCGGCACCGACGGTGCGCGAGCCGTAGGAGTGCCCGATGGCCGTGATGTGCGGGTCCTTGTTCTGGTTGGTCGCGACGATACCGCTCATGAAGTCGTTGTACGCCGCGCCGCCCTTCTCCGCCCGCGCGGTGCCGGCGACCGCCAGGCTGTGCAGCCCGTCCGGCGTCTGCGGAGCGTCGTACCCGAGCCAGACGATCGCCGCGCTGGACGGGTCGTACCCCTGGGCTCCGATCGCCGTGTCACGGGCCCGCTTGAGGCCGCTCTTCGCGAACTCCTCGTCGAGGGAGGTGTTCAGTCCCGGCACGTAGGCCGACACGTTCTTCGAGGTGTCGGGGTTCCCGTAGGAGACGATCGCCCGGCCGTTGCCCTCGTCGCTGATACCGATGAGGTACATCGGGGGCTGGCTGCCCTCCTTCAGCTGGCGGTCGATCTCCCGCAGCCCGGCCAGCTGCTCCTTCGACTTCTTGTCGGTCTGGCCCTCCAGCTTCGAGATCAGGTCCGGCAGGTTGCGGCGGTTGGCCGTGTCCCGGTCCGCCACCGGAATCCCGTCCAGGCTGCCGATCTGGTCCGGCGAGAGCTCCAGGTACCGGTCACGCTGCTCCTGCGTCAGCCCTTTCCACCAGGCCTCGCGACCGGCCGCGCTGGAACCGCGCGGGATGCGGTCGTTGAGGTACTGCCGCTCCCCGTCCCGTACCGCCGACTCGACACGGGTGCCGGAGCCGGGCAGCCCGGTGAGCGCGCTGCCGCCTCCGCCGGAACCCTTGGTGATGTCCCAGGCGGCGGCCACGTACTTGCCCTTGTCCCACTTGTCACCGGCCTTGTTCGCGGCCTGCGCGTACTGGTCGACGACGTTCTTCGCGGTGTCGACGGGATGCGCGATCGTGTCGATGGCCCCGGTGACGTCGCCCAGCAGGCCGTCGTCGCCGACGACGCCGGTGAGGAAGTTGCCTTTCGAGCGGGGGGTGGAAGCCGTGATCGGGTCTTGTCTACCCGCGTTGACTCCTACAGAAGAACCACCGGTTCCATCCGAACCACCAGCACCACCGGCACCGCCCGAGGCCTCGGATCCGCCGGACCCACTGCCGCCGGACCCACTGCCGCCGGTTCCGGTACCGCCGGACCCACTGCCGCCGGACCCACTGCCACCGGTTCCACTGCCGCCGGTTCCACTGCCGCCGGTCGCATCCGCCCCGCCGGTGCCCGTACCACCGGTCACGGTGGCGCCTTCGGTCCCGGCGCCGCCGGAGTCGGCACCGCCGCTCCCGTTGCCGTTCCCGTTGCTGCCGCCGGCGATGGCGCCGGGCGGCGGGCAGGCGCTTCCGGTCAGCTGGCAGATGGCGTTGCGGAGTTGGCCGGACACCTGCCCGCCGATCCCGGTGGCCACGAGCCCGCCGATGAGGGCCACGACCACGAGGATCATGCCCAGGTACTCCATCGCGGTCTGACCGTTGTCCCGGCGCCACTTGATCATCCGCTTGAGGACGCTGAACGGGTGGTGCTCGACGCGCTGTTCGGGAGCGAGCCGGAACCAGGAACGCGAACTGGCCCGGGTCAGCAGGACGATGACGGTGACGGGCAGCACCAGCTGCGTCACGCCCCGCCCGTTGTCCGCGTCGTTCAGCGTCGCCAGCGCCCCGAGCGTGAGCCAGGCGTGCACGGCCAGGAGCCCGCGCCAGATCCAGACGCCACCGGTCCGCAGGTACAGCGACAGCACGAACCCGGCGATCCCGGGGAGCGACGCGTACAGCACCATGCCCAGCAGCCGGCCGTCCGCCGCGTCGACGGACGAGGCCACGACCAGCACGTCGAACGCACCGACGACCGTGAGGACGAAGAGCAATCGGACGAGAATCAGTACCGCCTGCAAGGGGCGCGACAGTGGTTGTCTGCCCGGAGGGACCTCGACGGCGCTCAAATCAGCACCGCCCGGTACCGCTAGTTCTCGTATGCCCGACACGGCGAGTCTCCCCAGCTTTGTGAGTGGGTGCAGCGACAGTTCCCCCCGGTACTCGTATGCGACCACAACAAAGCGGGGCCCGGCATGGGCCCCAGGGCCCAATGCCGGACTCAATATCCGGGCCCTGCCCCACCAGCCCCTTTACCCCCACCGATCGCCCTGTTACGGGTCATTGAGGGCGATGACGATGCGTCAGGAGGCTGCGGCCGACTAGAAGCCGGAGTGGATGTCGGGGACAGGCACCAACTCCCCTGCGAAGGGTTGGCCGTTGGCCCGGGCCTGCGGGGGACCGACCTCCTCCGCGATGAAGCAGGGAGTGGTCACACTGACATGAAATCGCCCCTTGTAGCCCACGGACAGACTCACCCGAAATCCTTCAGAACTTCGCACACAGAGCGCCGGCATGGTTCTGTCGCGGTCCACGCCGGTAATGGTGTACCCACTCCTCTTCCAGGCCCGCTCGACCACACATAGCAGACTGCCCCGCCTGCCCTCCGAAAACGCTGGTCATCACCGCGGCACGACGCGTTACCGACCCTGCCTCCCGACCATCGATCGAGTACGAATCGCGCCTGCCGCCCGAAGACACGTCATGCACCCACTCCAACGTGGGCTGCACAGATGAAATCGCGTCAAACACAATTGCATCCGCCTTCTCCGCGGCAGCCTGCAAGCTGCCTCTGCTCACCGAACCCCTACCATTCAAGCCCCGATCGCTTTCACAGCCGGAATCCCCGCCGATCAATATCGCCACCACAACACACTGAAGCCACTTCACCGATACTCCTTGATCGAGATCTCCGGCACTCCCCGCGCGCCGCCTCGAACCTCCGCGTCCACGACTCCCGTACGGCGCCCAGCTCCGCCGGCGCGGTCAGCCCACCAGTCCCGGCTAGGAGGCCCGCGTGCGCGGTCTCCAGTTCCGACTTCACCGGGCCGAGGTGTGTGCACATGTCCTCCGCCCCGCCGGCGGCCCGCAGCCACGCACCGTCGCTGTGCTTCAGCACGTCCCCGCCGCCGCCCGCCAGGTCGTTCAGCCGCTGCCGGTCCCCGGGCCGTCCCACCTCTGCCATCGCACCCCCCCTTCCTTGATCGCGGAGCGGCGCTGTGCTAAATCCGGGGCCCGCGACACGCCGCATGCCGTGCTGTCAGGGGGTGTTGTCGCTGCTCTGCCCGGCGGTCGGCGCCGGGCGGTACCGGAGGGATACGGCGGGGACGTCCCGGTCTCGAAAATCGGTGCCGGCCCAGCCCGGCTCCGCGTCCCAGCGGGTCAGCGGATCCGGCCGGTCGCCCGCAGGCCCGCCGCGACGATCCGCGCGGTCCTGCGGGCCGGTCACGTCCACGAGTGGTCGTGACCGGCGCACGCGATCCCGGCGTCGTACGCGGCGGCCTCGAAGCGGGAGTCCGGGAGTGAGCGCCCCGCGCCCCGCCGGGGCACTCAACGGGCGGGACGGATCTCGAATCCATGAGTCATGCCCGGAGTCCGGCAGGCGTCACACACCGCCCGCCAGGGCCTTTCCCTGTGCGACGCCCCGCCCGCCACCCTGCCGTCCACCGGGCGGCAGACCGCACGCGGCCCTCCCACGAGTCCGTTGGAGGGGCATTTCGAGGACGTCAGCAGGACGTCAGTGAGGCATCAGCGGAACGTGAGCGATCCACAGGATGCTTTGGATGTCAAGAGGTCAGAGAGAGCGGCTCGCCGCAGGATCCGGGCCTTTCCTCACCCTCATCCTGGGAGAAACTCATGCGTAAGCTCCGCACCCGCAAGCACACCGCTGCTCTCGGCGCCGTCACCGCGGTGCTCGCCCTGTCCCTCACCGCCTGCGGCGGTGACGACACCGGCACGAAGTCCGCCGGCCCGGCGGGCGACGCCGCATCGGCCGCCGCATCAACCGACTCCAAGTCCACCGACGCCTCGAAGACCACGGACGGCTCGAAGTCCGGCACCGCCGCGCAGAACACCGGAGCCACCAAGGCGGGCACCTCGAAGACGGGCACGTCCGGCGGCACCGCGAACGCGGGCGGCAACACCAGCGACAGCTACGCCTACAAGCACCCGTGCAAGAGCTCGGACCTCTCGGTGCGCGTGTACCCCCGCGAGGGCTCGGCCACCCAGCACGTGATCGAGATCAACAACACCGGCGCGAACTCCTGCGGCCTGAGCTACTTCCCGCGGGTCAGCCTGGGCGCCGCGAAGGCCTCGGACCACAGCGGTGACATCATCCCGGCGGTCCCCGGCGGCCTGGGCGGCGCGCCCGCGTACCCGGTCAAGCCGAAGACGGCCGCCATCGCGGTGATCGACCTCAACCCGGGCGGCAAGAACGGCGTGACCTGGGTCGACGAGATGAACGTGCTGCCCGACGGCGACCACATGGCCAACGCGGAGACGCAGAACTTCCCGCTCGGCCCCGACGTCAAGGTGGGCGACGCGAAGCTCGGCCTGTACCGGGGCACGGTCGCCGAAGCCGTGGCCTCCATGCAGTCGGCGGGCAAGTCCTGACCTCCCTGAACCACCCGACACCCGAGGGCCCGGATCCGACGTGATCCGGGCTCTTCGCGTCGACCGTGGGCGGCGGCCTCCTACGCCGCGCGGAGGAGAAGACCCCGCCCCACGTCCTCCTCCTGGAAGCACGGAACCGCCTCGGGGGACGACGAACGGCGCCGGGCGGCACGACACGCCGTTGCCATGGAAACCAAGCGGACCGCACCGGCCGGCCGATCCCCATGCCGACTCCGCTCCTCCCGTGCCTCGTTGGGCGGTCGGGGCCGCCCAACTCACCGCCCTCGTCGTGCTGCCGACCGGCCTGTGGCGCATCGCGCTCGTCCTCGGATTCCCGTCCGGCTGCACCGCCGAGGGGTTCGCGGGCTTCGAGACCCCGGGCGCGAAGGCGTGGATGCTGTTTCTGAGCGTGGCCTGCGAGTTGGTGGCCCTCCTGACCATCGGCCTGGTACGTCCCCGGGGCGAAGTGCTGCCGCGCCGGATACCGCGCATCGGCGGGCGCACCGTCCGCTGACCGCCGTCGTGCCGGCCCTCCTCGGCTCCGTCGTCCTCACCGCCCTGTGGGCCCCGATGCCGTGGTGGTGGACGTTCCCGCACGAGGACATGACACACACCGGCCACGTACTCGTCGGCATCCTCCACCAGCCGCTCGTTCTCTGGGGGCCGCTGGTCGCCGCAGTCGCCGTCTCCTACTACCGTCGCCGCCGCCACGCGGCCACCGGAGTCGCCCGCAGGCCCCGTACACCGCTTGCACCGCTTGCACCGCGTACACCGCGTACACCGCACGGGCGCTAAATCGAGCCAGTTCGTCGCAGCAGGCAACCTTGCGCTCCGGGCCGAATGCCCCCTCTCGTGCGCCGGGTTGCGCCCCCGCCGGCACCGTCCCGCACTGTCCCCACCGCACAAGAACCCGAAGCTGGGCGCCCGGCGCGCGCACCCCCTGACGACCGGTCCGGAATCAGCTCCGCACCGCCGCGGACGACCTGACGACAGTCCGAAAACGACCAGAATCCGGACGGGGAGCGCCCTCCGGGATGGGTAACGTTCGACCGGTGCGGTAGTCGTTGCCACGGGGGACGAGGTGAGGGCAGTGAGCGGCATTGTTGTCCATCTGCCACGAATGGGCGGTGTCGCGGGGCCGCCGGGCGGTGCCCCGGTGACCCTGAGGCTCGGCCCGGGGGAAGTGGCGCGTTTCGGGCGGGGCTCGGCGACGGTCCCGGTGGAGCTGCGCCTCGACGACGAGGCCGTCTCCCGGCTGGCCGGCGAGATCCGGGTGACCGACGACCACTGGCAGCTCAGCAACCACAGCGCGACCCAGAGCTACCTGGTGGAGAACCCGGAGGGGGCGGGAGAGTATCTGCGGGTCCCGCCCCGGCGGGCCGGCGCCCCCATCCCCTTCGAGTTCTCCCGGGTCGTGCTGCCCGCCCGCCGCGGCACCACCGTCGCCTTCCAGGTGTTCGCGCCCGACCACGTCTATCTGGATCCCGACGGTATGGCGGGCCAGTGGGGCAGCCGCACCGTCATGGCGTACTCACTGGACGAGACCGCGCTCTACTTCCTGGTCCTGGTCGCGCTCTGCGAGCCGCGGCTGCGCGACGAGTCGCCGGTCGCGGTGCCGACCACCCCGCAGATCGTCGAACGGCTCGGGGGACACGCCGCGTGCGGCGGGCTGAAGGCCCGGGCGGTCAGCTCGCACATCGACTACCTCGCCGAGGAGAAGATGCGAATCAGCGCTCCGCCCGAGCACGGATGCGGCGGAGCGCGCCGCAACGGGAAGCGGGAGGCCCTGGTCGGGACCGCGCTGCGGTTCGGTCTCGTACGGGAGGAGCATCTGGCGCTGCTGCCGCCCCGGGCCGTCACGGGCCCCGGGGACCGGGAGACGGACCGGACCGGAGGGGGGGACGGTGCGCGGCCGGGGCGACACATCGGGAAGTGACCGTACGGAGCCGCTGCCGCACGGCTACCGGATCGGCGGCTGGGAGGTCACCGGGCCGATCGCGTCCGGCGGCTGGGCGACGGTGTACGCGGGCCGCCCGGCAGACCCGGCGAAGGGACCGGCGGAGGTCGCGCTGAAGATCCTGCCGACCTCGGGGCTCGCACCGCGCCAGGCCCGGAAGGTCGCGGAGACCGCCCGGCGGGAGGTCGAACTGGACCGCCGGGCCGGCCACCCCAGGCTGATCCGCCTGCTGGACTCCGCCGTGGTCAGCGATCCGGACCGGGCGTTCCTGGACGGTGCGATCGTGCTGGTGATGGAGCGGGCCGAGCGCAGTCTGCGGGACCTGTTCGACGCCGGGGCCGCGGAGGCGGACGTGCCCCGGCTGTTCGCCGGGATCTGCGAGGGCCTGGTCCATCTGCACGGCAGCGGCTGGGTGCACGGCGACCTCAAGCCGGAGAACATCCTGCTGATGGCCGACGGTGCGCTCAAGCTCTCGGACTTCGGGCTCGCCACCGAACTGACCGGCACCGACGGCACCCATGGGTACGCCCCGCCGATGGGCACCCTGGACTACCTCCCGCCCGAGCGCTGGCAGGCCCCGCTCGGCGAGCACGGCGTGGAGATCCGGCCCAGCGCCGACATCTGGGCCCTGGGCATCATGGTCCACGAGGTGTTCGCCTCCGGCGCCTCGCCGTTCCCCGGTGCGACACCGGTGGCGCGCGGCGCGGCGGTACAGGAGTACGCCGCCGGGCGCGCGCCGCTGCGGATCGACGGCGCGGTGCCGCCGTTCTGGCGCGCCCTGGCCATGGACTGCCTGGCCCCGACCCATGCCGACCGCGCCGCGCACAGCGCCGAGAGCCTCCTGGCGCGCATCACCGCACGGTCGTCGCCGCCCCGCCCGGCACCCCGCCGGTGGGGGATGCGCGCCGCCCTGGTGACGGTCGCGGTGTGCGCGGTCGCCGCGACGGTCTGGTCGCAGGTGGCCGGCGGCACCGCGTCCGGCGCCAGGGACGAACCACCGGGGTGGCTCAAGGTGTTCAACGCCGACGACGTCTGCCGGGAACGTACGGACCGCAGCCCGCAGTGCAGTCTCGGCCTGGCGATCGACCCGCTCCGGCCGTACACCGTCGACAACGTCGTACCGTCACGGGTGTGGCACGGTGACGTCCTCGCCGTCGACTGCCGCCTCCCCCAGGGGGTGCCCATCATCGACGAGTCGGACGCCAGTTCCACGGAGTGGTACCGCGTCCGGCTGCCGGCGGGCTCCGCCGCCTCCTCGGCCTGGCTGCCCGCCGTGCGCACCGCGGACCACCCCCGGGTTCCCGACTGCCCTCGGCCCACGCCCGTTCATTGAGTGTCGGTCCTCGCGTCGCGGGCTGTCACTCCGGATCGTTCCGGATGTCCTGCCCGGCGGCCCGACGGCTACCTTGCGGACCCACAGCCACCGTGAAGGAAGAGGGAACAGCCCATGCGCGGCACGCGCTCGCTCCTGCTCGGCGGGGTCTTCGTCCTCGCCTCCCTGGCCGCGCCGCCCGGCGCCCTGGCCGCCGAGAACGGCTCCGCGTCCCCCGCACGGGTCGCCGACGCCACCCAGAGCTTCCGCAATCAGGCCACGGGCCGTTGCATGGACGACACCGACAACGGCTTCCGCACCTGGAGCTGCAACGGCAGCAATCCACAGCTGTGGGACGTGAAGGTCTGGGCCGACGGAACGCGCCAGCTGCGCAACGTCAACACGAACCGCTGCGTCGAGGACAGCGACAACGGGTTCCGCACCGTCGGCACCTGCGGCTCCGGCCCGGAGCAGAGCTGGTGGATCAAGGTCTGGGACGACGGCACCGTCCGCTTCCAGAACCAGGCGACCCTGCGGTGCATCGACGACAGCTCCCTGGGCTTCCGCACCTGGCCCTGCAACGACACCCCGTACCAGAGCTGGTTCTGATACCCGCGTCCCCGCGACGCGGACTCCCCGATCACCCCTTTCCCGCAAGGCTATTGCGACGCGAAGGAGCAGTCAGGTGCGTGGCTCGACCGAACGACGACGTGCGATGTGGAGATCAGCGGTCCTGCTGGTCGTGGTGACCGTGACCGGCCTCGGCAACCCTGCCTTCGCCAAGGGCGCCGGCGACGTGCCGGGCCCGCTCGGGAACTCCGCCCCGGCCACCCTGTTCTGCGACATCCCGCCGGACCGGGACATCGCCGTGACCCGCAAGGTGTACGAGGTCGGGCAGCGCCGCGGCGTGTCCGACAAGGTGATGCTCGCCGGCTTCGAGACGGGCTGGGTCGAGTCCCGCATGAACAACCTGGCGTGCGGGGACCGGGACTCGCTCGGCGTCTTCCAGCAGCGGCCCTCGATGGGCTGGTGCGAACCCGCCCAGTGCCTCGACGTCGACTTCGCGGCGAACAAGTTCTTCGAGGTCGCCCAGCAGATGGAGCCCGACTGGGACACCGCGGGCGAACTGGCCCAGGCCGTCCAGCGCTCCGCCTACCCGGAGCGCTACCCCCAGGCGGAGGGCTACGCGCGGGAGCTGATGGCCGAGGCGTTCCAGCCGTACGGGACGATCGGGACGAAGTACGCCGCCCTGGGCGGCCCCGGCGGTCCGCTCGGCCCGCCGGTCCGCGCCGAGGAGAACTCCTCGCTCGGCGGACGGTTCCAGCTCTTCCGCAACGGGATCATCCTCTGGCACCCGGACGAGGCCCACGCGATCTACGGCGACATCCTCACCAAGTTCTGGGACACGGACGCCGAACGCCGCTGGGGCTTCCCCACCACCGACGAAGCCGACGCCGCACAGGCACCCGACGGAACCCGCGGCCGCTACCAGTTCTTCGAACACGGCCTCTTCCTCTGGTCCCCCCAGACCGGAGCACACACCGTCCACGGCGCCATCTACGACGCCTTCCACGCCGCCGGACACGAAACCGCACTCGGCTACCCCCTCACCGACGAAACCGACGAAACAGGCGGCGGCAAGGCCCAGAAATTCCAGAAGGCCACCATCCACTGGAACGCCGACCGCGGCACCTGGATCACCGACAACTAGCGATTCCCCGACAACCGGCGAATCACCGACGACCAGCGATTCACCGGAGGCCGGTGATCCCCACAGCCGGTGACTCCCCTCCCCACTGCCACTTCCGACCAGGAGGTCGTGTTGAGCCAGCACCGTCCCACCCGCAGGAACGTCCTCAAGACCGCGGGCGGCCTCTCCGCCGCACTGGCGCTGGGCGCCGGTGGCGTCCTCGCGACGGCCACGGCGGCGAGCGCCGCCGGCGACGGCTTCGGGCTGCACATCGTGGACCGCAACGAGAGCGATCCCCGCATGAAGTACTACCGGTTCCAGACCGACGCGATCGGCTGGAACCCCGGCGTCAACGTCCTGCTCCCCGACGACTACGCCACCAGCGGCCGCACCTACCCGGTGCTCTACGTGTTCCACGGCGGCGGCACGGACCAGGACTTCATCACCTTCGACCGCCTGGGCATCCGCGCCTGGACCGCCGGCAAGCCGGTCATCGTCGTGATGCCCGACGGCGGCCACGCGGGCTGGTACTCCAACCCGGTCAGCTCCAACACCGGCCCCCGGAACTGGGAGACCTTCCACATCGCCCAGCTGGTCCCGTGGATCGACGCGAACTTCCGTACGTACGCCGAGTACGACGGCCGCGCCGTCGCCGGGTTCTCGATGGGCGGCTTCGGCGCGCTGAAGTACGCGGCGAAGTACTACGGCCACTTCGCCTCGGTGAGCGCCCACTCCGGCCCGGCCAGCCTGCGCCGCGACTTCGGCCTGGTCGCTCACTGGGCCAACGCGTCCTCCGCGGCCCTGGATCTGGGCGGCGGCACGGTCTACGGGGCGCCGCTGTGGGACGAGGCGAGGGTCACCGCCGACAACCCGGTCGAGCGCATCGAGAGCTACCGGAACAAGCGGGTCTTCCTGGTCGCCGGTACGAGTCCCGACCCGGTCAACTGGTTCGACACGGTCAACGAGACCCAGGTGCTCGCCGGACAGCGGGAGTTCCGGGACCGGCTCGGCGCGGCGGGCATCCCGCACGAGTGGCACGAGGTGCCCGGCGGGCACTTCGTGCGCCCCGATCTGTTCCAGCGCGACCTCGACGGTGTCATCGCCCGCCTCCGCAAGGCGTGACCAGGCGCCGTACCCCGACCCCGTACCCCACTCCCACCCGCATCCCCACCCGCATCCCCCACCGCTCCCAGACACACGGAGGATCCGACCATGTCCACCCCCTCGCAGCCGGAGCGCCGCGCCGCCACCCGGCGCTCGGCGCTCAAGGCAGGCATGGGCTTCGCCCTGGGCGCCGGCCTGCTGGGCGCCGCAAGCGGTGCGGCCGCCGACGAGCGGTCGGGCCGGGCGGCAGCCGGGCGCCCCACCGCGCGACTGCTCCAGACCGGCACCCCGCTGTGCGAGCAGCCCGGCGACTCGGCGAGCGCGCAGGGCCTCGGCTCCGGTGACCTGGCCATCCCGTACTACCGGGAGCACGACAACACCTGGGGCTATGTGTTCGGCGACGCGTTCGGCGGGATCGCCCAGGCCGACCCCTACCTGGGATCTCCGGTGATCCTGAACCAGGCGGACTTCGACGCCTCCGGCGCGACCCCGATCTCGTTCTCCTGGGCGATGCCCACCGGCGGTGCCGCCAACCAGTGCTTCGACTACGCGCACCGGGCGGACAACGGCCACGGCTTCGAGATCTCCCGCATCCCCAACGACTGCATCGAGTTCGGCGGACGCACCTACATCCAGTACACCTCGGTGGCCCTGTGGGACAACATCCCCGCCGGGTACGACGGCTCGCTGATGTCGGGGGTCGCGTACTCCGACGACTACGGCGTGACCTGGCAGGACTACCCGTACCACTGGGCCGGCGACACCCAGGGGACGAACCAGTCCATGTACGGGATGTGGTCGTTCGCGGGCATCGACCCCGACGGCTGGCTGTACATCTTCTCCAAGCGCTGGAACGGCACACACTCCAACACCGCCGACGGCGGCGCGATCCAGCTGTTCCGCATCCAGCCTGACGAGTTCCGCGCGGGCAACTTCGGAGCGCAGGAGAACTGGGCCTACCTGGACGGCCGTTGGCAGTGGACGCGGGCGGTGGGGCCGTCGGTCATGCTGTCCGGGAACAGGATCGGGGAGTTCTCCGTCAAGCGGATCGGCGGCACGTACTGCATGAGCTACTTCGACGTGGACGACTACGCGATCTGCACCCGCACCGCGCCCCGCCCGGACGCCGTCTGGACCGCTCCCAAGCCCCAGATCGTCGGCGACGGCCTGCCGCCGCACCACTGGGGCAAGCCCCAACTTCCGTTCCTCTACGGCGGATACATCCACCCCGGCAGCGCGAGCGCCACGTCCCTGACCCTGATCGCCTCGCAGTGGCAGTCGGTCAACCAGGGGAAGACGCCCTACCGCGTCCTCCAGTACGACGGCATCCAGCCCTGACGTCTCACGGCGGCCCCCGCTCCGGGAGCCACGGCCGCCACCACCCGGTCAGGGGCTGATCGAACACCAGATGCGATCGGGCAGGACCCGGGCGGCTTCCTTCATGTCCACGTCCCCGACGGACAGCCACCGCCGGGCCACGGCGATGACCGGGCCGAGGACGAGCGCTTCGATCACGGGCGCCGGGAGCGAGGTGATCTCACCGGCCTCCCGGCGCCCTCGCACCCAGAGCGCGAGGGGTGCCAGCCGCGCTTCCTGGGAGTCGCGGATCCGCCCGGCCTGCGCCATGGACTCGTGGTCGGCGGTGGCGGAATGCAGGAGCCGGGCTTCGTCCGGGCGGGTCTGCACGAAGTCCAGGTAGGTCCGGACGATCGCCCGGACCCCGGAGCGGGCATCCGTGGTGCGTCCCAGATCCGCGACGACCGCGTCCAGAAGTCTGCCCAGACAGCGCAGGGCGAGGGCGTTGTGCACACCCTGAAGGCTGCCGAAATGGTGGTAGACGCTTCCGGCGCTGACCCTGCTGGCCCTGGTGATCGCGCCGACGGTGAGGCCGGCCTCACCGGACACGGCGTAGATACCCAGTGCGGAGTCCAGGACCTGCTCGGCGGTGGCTTCCCCGCGCTGCTGTTTCGGACTCATCGAGCGGACGTCCTCGGTCTGATCTGAACACGGAGGACTTCTCGGCCCATTCCACCGCCAGTGTAGGCGAAGGATTCTGGAATTTTTTCCAGAAAACCACTCCACTTCCGGTTCACGACAACCAAACTGATCTCGTGTCAGGTATTGGCGCCGTGGCCGTGCGCACCGAGTCGTCGAGGGAGACGGCATGACCGAACCGAGTGATTCCCGGGGCCGGCAGCCAAGTGAGCCGCCCTTCCCACCCCCGCCGCCCGCGTACCCACCGATGCCGGTTCCGCTGCCCGGCACCGGGGCTCCCTGGTGGCAACGCATGACGGGGCGCCAAAGACTGTGGCTCTTCGGCGGGGTCGGGGTTCTGGTCCTGGCGCTGGTGGCCGGAACGCTGCTGGCGGTGACCGGCACGGTCGGGTCCGACGACGGCAAGGCGGTGGCGAAGGCGAACCTCCAGCCGTTCCGGCAGGCGGTCGAGGAACTCGGCGTCGCGCAGGGGCTGCGGTACCAGGACACTTCCGCCTTCGGCGTCACCGAGAACGAGATCACGGTCACCGCCGGCGGAAGCAAGTACGGCACGACCACCTCCGGCGGGAAGAAACTTGAGCAGGGGCTGCTGAACGTCGGCGGCAAGACCTTCATGCGGTGGTCCCAGGACCCCGCGCCACCACCGGGCGCCGCGTCGGACAAGCCCGGTAAGTGGATGGCCGAGCACGAGGACAAGGACTCGCTCGTACAGGAAGCGCTCCGACGGACCCTGCCGCCGCCCGAGTTGGCGGGCGTCCTCACCAAGGCCCTCGACGACCTGGAGAAGGCTCCGCCCCCGGCGAAACGCGCGGACGAGAAGCCTCTCAGCGTGCACGGGACACCCGCCCTCGGCATCGACACATCGGCCGGCCGGCTGCTGGTGACCGAGCAGAAGCCCCACCGGGTTCTCCGCCTGGAGCCTTATGACTTCCACGAGTTCGCCGAGCGGCTCAAGAAGGGGGAGGCGCCGGAGACGATCCCGGAGGTGACCACCGGGCCGCTCACGGTCGGCAACCCCGAGGGAATGGACTTCACCCCGGTCATCGGGGACGCCGTCGACGCGATGTTCGACACCTTGCTGGACTACACCAAGCAGCTCAAGAACGCGGGCGACCGCGGCATCAACTTCACCATCGACGGCTCGGGAGACATCAGCTGCAGCTCGTCGGGATGCTCGGTCACCCAGAAGTTCACCGGCGAGGTCACTTCCAAGGCCCGGGATGAACGCGTCAGCAAGGGGCAGGTCTCCGCGATCCTGACGGCCACCTTCTCCATCGGCGGACAAGCGGCGGGCAAGTGCACCAGTCCGCGCAGCACCTTCCGCCTCACCGGTAACAGCGCCGCCGGCACCCTGCGGTGCTCCAACCCCGGCGCCGGCTCCGTCTACTCCTCGGTGGCCGCCCGCTACAAGTCCCAGGCCGAGGCCCAGTCGCGGGCCAGTGGCGGCAGGGTCGTCCACTACAGCATCCCGCTCCGCGCCAGCACCCTCGTCGACGCCAGCGCCCTGGCCGCGGTCGAGGCCAAGGCGCTCGTCGACCGTGTGAACGGGGAACGGGGCGTCGCCGACTGCGCCAAACCCCACAGCTTCCCGTCCGGTACGCAGGTCCTCCTCGCCGACGGAGCGCACCGGCCCATCGAGGACATCCGCACCGGCGACCGAGTGACCGCCACCGACCCCGACAGGGGCCTCACCGCCGCGCGTCCGGTCACCGACACCATCACCACCGACAACGACAAGGACTTCACCCGCCTCACCCTCACCACCCCCCAGGGCCCCGCCGCCCTCACCGCAACCGACAACCACCCCTTCTGGCTCACCAACGCCGGGCGGTGGGCCGACGCCGCGGACATCCGGATCGGCGACGAGCTCCGCAGCCCCACAGGAGCCCCGCTCCGGGTTGCCGGAGTCCTCGGCCAGCGGGGCCCGCGACGCACCTACGACCTCACGGTCGGCGGCCTCCACACGTACTACGTGCTGGCGGGGACCACTCCGGTCCTCGTCCACAACTGCAACAACCTCGCTGCCGACGCGGCGAAATTCCCCGGGCTGGCCCACACTCTCGACGAGCACGTCAATGTGTCCCGGCAGCAGGCGGCCGCACTTGCCGCTCGTAAGAACGCGCCCAACGGTGTGTTCCACGACGCACAGACGGCCCAGCAGGTGGTGGACTACGGACTCGCCGGGAACGCGCAGAGGATCAAGAACTGGCTCAGGGGCACGGAGCGCCAGTTGACCATCAGGGGATCTTTCGGAGCGAACAACTCCATCGGCTGGGCCGCCCACCCCGACGGACGAATCACTTCGACCGGCAATCAGTACACGATGGTGCTTCAGCGCCAGAGAGGTCATCAGAGCGGATACTTCGTCCTCACCGCGTATCCGAGATAGGCAAGAGCATGCAGCGATTCACGGAGGACGACTTCGGTCTCACGTGGTTGATGAACTCGTTCCACGCGGACTGGACGAGCTGCGCCGGGTCGGAGGCCGAGGCGCTCGGGCCGGTGCTGTGGGACGAGCTCGACCCCAGGCAGGTCATGTCACTGCGCCGCGACGCGGCCTCGCTCATGGAGCGGCTTCCAGCAGGGACCGTGGAGCGACTGTGGGAATCCGGCGTGGAATTCCCCGGCTTCTTCGGCTCCCGCGTTCCCTCGGGAACTCTGTGGATGCGTCTGATCGTCCGGGAGTGCGATGCATGGCTCTCCCGGAACAGGACCGTACCTCTCGGGAAGGCCGATCAGGAGGAGGGCTTCGCCCACGCGGACGCCGTCGTGGGCGAGCTGCGGGAAGAAGCCGACCACCTCGGCGAGGACCTGACTTCAGACCTCATCCTGTGTGCCGACCGCTGCACTCCGGACCTGGCGTTCCGAATCCTTCTCCAGGCTCTGGAGTGCAAGGGACAACAAATCGACCGGAGCCGATACGAGAGGCTCGAAAGGATCGGCATGAGCCTCCGTTACGGGGAGTTCCTGGTTTCCAAGCTGGAACATCTCGTGACGGGGTAGCGCACGGCCCGCGGTTGTCGCGCACGCCTCGGGCCGCGGGCCGTTCGTTACAGTCCCAAGGACTCATCCACAAGATCGCCCGAGACCTGTGAATGGAGCCGAGGTGTCTGCACACATCTGGCAGAAGTCGTCCTACTGCGCACAGGGCGAAGCATGCATGCACGTGGCTGCAGCCGGAGCCGGCACGATCGGCCTCACCGAGAGCGGCGACCCCACCGGAGCCGTACTCCGCACCACCCCCACCGCCTGGGCCGCCCTCGTACGCACCCTCAAGGAGCACCGCACCCGTGACTGACACCCCCGGCATCCCCGCCGACCTGACCTGGGTGCGCGCCGCCCCCGAGGGCGAGGAGGGCCCCGGTCCCTGGATCGAGATCGCCTTCGGGCAGGACGACTTCGTCTACCTCCGCGAGACCGGCGACCCCACCAGCATCGTCACGACCACCCGCACGAAATGGGAGGCCTTCACCAAGGGCGTCATGGCGGGCGAGTTCGACCACTTCGCCGAACCCGCCGACTAGGGCCTGCCCGGGGTTCGGGCAGGCGGGCCGCTCAGCTGTGGGGGCTGCTCCCGTCGTGGTAGCCGAGTTCGAGGTAGCGGGTGCGGGTGCTCCAGGAGCCGAGGTCGGGCGTGTCGGCCAGGATGTCGTGCCAGGGCCGGGCACCGGGAACGGCCGCCTCGCCGGAGGTCGCAGCCTTGCCGGAAGGGACCACAGGGCCGTGTGCGGACGGCGGAGTGCCGGGGCGTCCGGCCCAGAGCCGCACTCCGGACCGCGCCTCGGATTCGCGGACCGGCTCCCACAGGCCCACCGAGAACATGCCGGCGAGCTGGTTCACGGCGATGAAGCCGAACATGCCGGCCTCCGGGTCCGTGCGGTCCAGTCGCTCGATGAGGGCCTGCCGCAGGATGTACATGTCCGGTGGCTGTACCTCGGCCTGGAAGCGGTACACGAACCGCTCCAGCCTGATCGAGCCGATGCACGGCAGCTGTACCCGGGTGAGAGGGACGACCTCGCGCTCGCCGCCGCTCCAGGTCAGCCTCTTGTTACGGCCCCGGTAGCCGGGCTCGCTGAAGACCGTGATGTGGAGGTGTTCCCTGCGTCCGGGACGGCGGTTGTGCAGCAGGCCCGCTCCCGCGACGGCGCCACCGACGGTGGCCAGGCCCGCCAGGAGAAATCTGGTCTTGCGCTTCATCGCGTTGAGCCTCGCTTCCGACGGGACGGGCTCCATCATCCGTCAGCTACAGCACCTCCGCCCAGGTGCGTGCGAACCGTTCGTGCGCCGGCGTCAGCGCGGGGCGCGGGGGCCTTCGCGCGGTGAGTCCTCACCGCCCAACCGCCCGCACCCGGACAGCGGCGACTCTGCATTCTTCCATTGCTGCAAACACCTCTCCCGGTACCGGTCAGGGCTGTCATCGGCACATAGCGCCACGTCATGAGTGCCCCAGCAGCGGCCGATTGACGAATTGCTGATTGCGCCAGTGATGCCCGATTGATAGGGATGATCACGCGAACAGTCGTTCGCACCGTTCTGGGTCAGCTGCTGTGGCGTTGGAGCGGGTCATCGGCCGGCTTCAGCACGGCGCAACAAGGGGGACTTTTCGTGGTGGGGTGGGACATCCGGCCGCAAGGTGTGCAGGGGCAGTTGAGGGTGGTCGGTACGCATGCCGGTGATCTGCAGAAGGCCCTGACGGCGCTCATGGCGACAGTGTCGGAGGCTGCGCAGGCTGCGGGTACGGCGGTGCCGGGTGCGCAGGCGGCCACGCCTCTGCAGGGCCCGGTGGCTGTGGGGCAGGCCCCGCTGTCACGCGCGGCGATGGGTCCGGTGGCCGCGGCCCTGGGCGAGTACCTGACCGAACGCGACAAGGACTTCCGGTCCATGGCCGAGCGCACCGAGGCCTCGGTGCTGGGTGCGGTGGAGGCCACGAACGCGTACTGCCGGGGCGATATGGAGGCGGCCGAGCACGCGCAGAACGCCGCACGGGCCGTGCGTCTGGATCTCCTGCGCCACACCGGGAACCGACCATGAGCGGCCCCGGGCCGGTCGATCCGGTCGGCATACCGGTCTTCACCGGTGATCTGGCGCTGCTCGACACGAAGGTGACGGCGCTGTCGGGCCACGGGGCCGCGATCGCGACGGCTGCCGGGGATGTGCACAGCAGCTTCGGCGGGCTGAGTGCCTTCTACAAGGCTCCCGAGGCGGAGCAGTTGTTCGCGACGACCTCCCCGGTCGCGGCGACCGGTCTCACGTTGAGTTCGGACCTGTGCGTCATCGCCGGTGCACTGGGCACCTACTCGGACGACGCGTTTCCGCTGGTGGAGAAGCTCAAGGAACTGAAGCGGGACGCCGTCGCCTTCCGGGTCAAGGTCGACGGCGACGACAAGTGGCGCGAGGACGGTGACCTGGTCGAGGAGAACAACCGGCGCCGTGGCGAGATAGCCGAGGCCTGGGCCGCGTTCCAGGAGGTGGAACGGGCCTGTCATGCCAAAATCGTCGCCCTGGTCGGCGGCACGGCCCTGAAAACCGGTGACGGCTCCGGCAAGAAGGGCACCTACGGGTACGACGCCGAAACCCTCAAGCAGGCGAAGAGCCTGCCCTGGGGAGAGGCCGTCGAGGAGTCGACACCCTGGTGGCAGGTGTGGGAGCACGCCTACGACTTCGGCAAGGGCTTCCTCGTCGACGGCGTCTGGGGCACGATCAAGGGCCTGGGCACCTTGGTCGGCGTCGACGGCTGGGACGCCACGAAACAGGCATGGACCGGTCTGGCCAAACTCGCCACCGGAGTGACGATCGCCATCACCCCTGGTGTGAACGCAGTCTTCTGGGCACTGCCCGACGACAAACTCCCTTCCTGGGTAAGGGACTCGCGCACCGCGATGAAGGAGACCGGCAAGGCGCTCGTGGCGTGGGACCAATGGGGCAGCAACCCCTCCCGCGCCGCCGGAGCGGTCACCTTCAACGTGCTGACCACCGTCTTCACCGGCGGCACCGGCAGCGCGGCAGCGGGCGCGGGCAAGGCCGGCATGGCGGCCAAGGCCCTGTCCTTCGCAGGCAAGGCCGGCCGGATCGTCGACCCCATGACCTACGTCTTCAAGGGCGCGGGCGCGGGACTGTCGAAGATCAGCGACGTGATGGCCGGGCTGAAGGGCATGGGCAAGTTCGAGGTTCCGAGCATCGACGTGGACGGTGCGATCGCTCTCCCCGAAGGTGCCGTCCGCCTCCCCGACGGAACGATCCATCTCCCGCCGAGCTCGGCCGTCCCGGACGGGGCGATCAAGCTCCCCGACGGCAACATCAGGCTCCCCGCGGGCACCACTGCCCTTCCGCCGGGCACGATGAAGCTGCCGGTGGACGGCCCGTCGCAGTTCATGGACCCCAAGGGCAACATCTACGACGCGGACGGCACGATCACCCACCACGCGAAGGACGCCCCGACGGGCAAGCCGGACGCGGGCGCGGACATCCCGCGCGTCGACGCCCCGAACGTGGACTCCCCGGCCACGGTCGGGGTCCCGGAGCACGAACTGGTAGGCGTCGGCGGCCGCGGCGACGACGCGATCCGCCTGGGCTCCGACATCTCCGATCCGCTCCGCAGGGGCGACGGCACCCCGGGTGGCCACACCTCCGGTGGCCATGCGGGCGACCACATGCCCACGAACAACCTGGACAACACCGCCCGCGGCGGCGGCCACGGCAACGACCCGCTGCACCGGGGCGACCAGACCCCCTCCACGGGAGGCAGCCACCCCGACGGCCCCTCGGGTACCGGCCACGGTGACGGCCCTTCCGGCACGGACGGCCCCCGCGGCGGTGGTCACCACGAGCCTCCATCCACGGGCGGCAACGCCCACCTCCGGGAGACTCAGGGCTCAGGTGGCCAGGGCGGCGCGGCGCATGGCGCGGGTGATGCGGCGCAGTCGGCGCACCCATCGGGCAGTCGGCAACCGACCTCCGAGGAGATCAAGGTCAAGCAGGACGAATTCGTCCGGCGAGCGAACGACCCAGACAAGTCCTGGTTCGACCTGTACTACCGGTCGGACGGCCATCGCCACAGCATCCACACCCAGATCGATGGGGTCGACCTGCCCATCCTCGCGAAGGACAGCGACGGGTCCTGGATCTCCAAGCACGACTTGCCCTCGGCCCCGTCGGAAACCAAGTACGGTCGTGACCCACTGGCCCGCGGGAGCACCCCGGTCGACCAGATCGACCACTTCGACGATGTCGCGAAGGACCGCAAGGTCTCCGTGGACCTGTCCAACGCCGAGCGTGCGCACAAGGCCGCTCCGACCGAGCAGACGCTGGCGGAAGTAGAGCGTGCCCGGAACCGGTTCATTGATCACTTCGACGATCAGACGTCCAACAACAGCGGTTACTCCGAGCGTCTGGGCGAGGACGCCGCGCGGCTGCACGTGGTGCCCGAGCGGTTCAAGGACGCGGTGGAACAGCCTCTACCGAAGACACCCAACGGCGCCAACATGTTCGACCAGTTGTACCGGCGGCCGGACGGCAAGCTCTTGATTATCGAGGCGAAGGCGCCGGGTTCGGGACTCATCTGGCGCAGGGGCAAGGGTGCCGCCCTGAACTTGATGGTGAAGCAAGGCACCAGGCACTACCTGGAGACCATCATCGCTGAAATGGAAGCCCGCCCTGCGCTTTCGGTGACCGACAGCACAGGGAGGAAATGGACCAATGCCGATCTGGCGGCCGAGCTGAGGCCAGCACTCGATATCGGAAACCTGGAGTATGCAATGGTGAAGGCCGTCGAGGGCAAGGGTACGTACGCTGGAGCGGTCCTCGAATACTTCAAGATCTGAATCCGACAGGGGAGATCAGTGGTCACGAGCGTGTCCCGGCAGAGCTATCCGACGGTTGCGATGGAGGCGGTCGTCCCCGTCATGGAGAAGTCCCTGGCCGGTTCACTGCAGACCATCGAGACCTCGCATGGCGCCAGGAGTGCGTCGTTGACGACATCCCTGAACGTAGCGCGCATCCGTTGTGTCGGGGACCCTGATGCAGTGATGCTGGAGACCTGGGAGTCCTGGCTGTTGGCCATGCAGGTGTACTCGGCGGTCTTCGCGGCCGCGTCCACCGACCAGGAGACGGTGACCTGCAAAATCCGTCAGGAGGAGCGGCATCTCGCACCCACCGGTCCGCAGTTCTACCTCAATGCGGGGACCTGGCTCAACGCCTTCTTCCTGGCTCTGATCTGCCGGGAGACGGCCCGCCTCGACATGCTGGCGCGAGTGCCCTTGTCGCTGCTGCGCGACTGCGGTGGCGTGTTGGACGAGTACGTCTACTCCTGGGTGGAGACCCTCCAGAGCTTCTGGCTGCGGCGTGACGACGTCAGCCAGCACCTGGTGCGGGCCGTGGACCTGAGTGCTCCCGAGGCCACCCACATCCTCGACGCCGAGACCATGGGCAAGCTGGAGTACCCGCCGATCATGATGTTCTACCGCTACCTGCGCAACGACTCCGCGGGCTTCAACGAGGCGCTGAACGACGCCCTGCGCTGGCACAAGGAGTACTGGACCGCCAACGAGGACCGCGCCCAGACCATCGAAGGGGTCGTGGCCATCGCCCCGTTGGCAGTGGCGTGCCTGGCGAAGGCCAACGGCATTCCGATCGAGGTCGAGTCCGGCTACCTGCCGAACGCCCTGCTGGACTTCGCGTGGCGCGGCGAATTCGACGCGTAGCCCCCAGAAGGAGCGACGCAGTGGACTCGGCCGCTCCCCGTCCTGCCTTCCCCACGGGGAACACGGAGACGCCGCGGAGCCGGATCCGGGCGGCCGACGGATGCCTTTTCGTCGAGCGGGGCGCCCAGGCATGGCGCACGGCCTCGACGCCTCGCTGCGAGCCTGCGAGTTGACCAGCGATGTCGGCGGGGACGGCGCCGGGCGGGCCGTCATGGCCGAGCAGGCGATCCGGCCTCCGCCCAGGTGCGTGCGAACCGTTCGTGCGCGGGTGGCGGGACTGCGGCAGCCGGGGTCGTCGACGCGGGGCGCGGGGCCTTCGCCGCGGTGAGTTCCTTGCGGACGGCGCGGTGGTGGTCGAGGGTCCAGGTGTTCCAGCGGCGTACGGTACGGTCCGCCGGGCGGTCGAAGGCGTGCAGCTGGAGGTGGAGCGCCGCCGCGTCACGGCCGACACCGAGAGACACGGCCACCTCGTCCACCAGGGCCGGCACGCTGAAGAGCGGGTTGGCCTCGTACTGGCCCGGCGGGACCGGGGTGGCCGCCGAGCGGTCCGCCAGCGCGCGCAGGGCCGTGAGCTGGTCGGCGGGGACGTCCGTGAGCCGGTCGAGCAGGGCGCGGGCGCCCTCCGCGGCCGGGTCGCCCACCGGTCGCTCGGTGAACGCCCAGGTGAGGGCGGTGACGGCGGACCGTATCCCCTCGGCGTCCAGCGGCGCTTCCGCCAGGCGTCCGGTGAGCAGGGCGGTGGCCCAGGTCCCGGGCAGGCCGTGGTCCTTGGCCAGCGCGGCGGCATGGCTGCCGTCGTCGGCGTACGCGGTGACCGCGAGCCGTTCGGCCCATTCGGCGGCCATCCGGTCCGCGGCGGCGGCCATCCCGCCGGGAGCCCAGAGGTCCGCCGGGTCGGCGGGGACGGCGGCGGCGAGCACCGCGCGCCGGCCCTCGGGGCGGAGGTTCATCCGCGCGACCTCGTACTCGTGCACCAGGGACCGGTCGGCCTTGTACGGCTTGGCGCGGCACAGCTTGAGGTGGACCGCGTAGTCGTCGCTGCCTGCGAAACCGTCGAGGACCAGGGCGGCGATGGCGCGCGGCACCCCCGTACGCCACCGGAACAGGTCCACGGCCTCCTCGGGCACCGGCAGCGGGCCCCGTTCGGCGAGGAGGGCGAGCAGGCGCGGGATCCGGGTGGTCTCGTCGCCCGTGACGGTGCGGGTCTCGCACTCCTCGGGATCGGCGGGCGCCGGGTCGTTGGCGCGCTGGAGGAAGGGGACGAGGTCGCTGCGGACCGGGCCGTAGACCACCGGGACGCCGGACGCGCGGAGTTCGGCGATCGCGGGCTCGGGAGCACGGCCGGTACGCCAGGTGGTGCCCCGTACCGCGAACGGCTGACGGCTCCACACATCGAGCAGCGCGGTCAGTGCCTGCCGGTGCTCGTCCGGGGTGGCGGCGACGGCGGCCCGCCAGGCCACGGCATCGGTCCGGCCGGTCAGTACCTCCCATTCGGACGGCGGGGCGGGCGGGGCGAGCACCCGTACCTCGTCGTCGATCTCGCCGCGCAGATACCGGCCGTCGGCGGCCACCGCGGTGAGGAGGGCTGGATGCGGCTGCGGCGGCCGTTCCTCGTAGCCCCGCAGTTGGGCCAGCAGGCCGTGCAGGGCCGGGACGAGCCGCGTGTCGGGCACCGGGTCGGGCAGCTCGACGACCGGTCCGGCGCGCATGACGGCCACCCGGTGCGACAGCTCCTCGCGGCGTCGCAGCACATCGGCGGCGAGACCGGCGGCGCGCGCGACGCCCTGCCGGATCCGGGGATCGGCCACCCCGGGCAGTGCGTCCTCGGCACCGGACGACAGCAGCTCGCGTACCGCCGCGTCGGTGACCGCGCGCAGAGTGCGGGAGGAGGGCTCGTCGCGCGGGGTGAGGAAGTGCCAGAAGGCGGGCGGCGGTACGGGCCCGGCCTGCTCGCCGAGGGTGGCCCGGACCGGTCCGCGGTGGCGGCTGCCGGGGAAGCCCCGGACCTGCCACAGCAGCGAGTTGTCCTCGGCGGCATGGCAGCGGACGGTGGTGCTGCCGACCACGACGGCGTCCTCACCACCGGCCGGCATGGCGAGAATGCCCCAGGGGCGGCGGCCCCAGACGGTGGTGCGGTAGGACGCGGTACGGCCGTCGGCGGACTCCAGCACGAACGCGCGGGGCGAGGGGCCCGCGTACGGGGTCCGGTAGAGGACCCGGCAGCCGGTGAGGCGGCCGTCCTGGCCGAGCGGGGACGGCGGGGCGCCGGGCGGCAGTTCGGCGAGGATGCGGTGGTCGGGGAAGGGCCTGAGGCCGTCCGGGAACGCGTCGGAGTGGTGGAAGTCGGGCAGGGTGCGGTCGGCGGTGGGCACACCGGTGGCGGGGTCCAGTCGGGCCCATCCCCTGCTGCCCCGGTCCTCGCTGAACACCTCGGTGCTCCAGAAGTCCCGGCCGTCGTGCATCTGGTAGTCGCGGTGTCCGATGCCCGCGGTGTCGCCGGGGCGCAGGACGTGCTCGCCGTCGAACCGGCCGCCGCCGTCCGGGGTCTGGAACTGGTAGCCGAGGCCGCCCTGGATGCTGCCACCGTAGGGGCGCAGCCCGTACGACTGCTCCGGTTCGAACGTGTCGGCGGGGCTGGCGGACCAGTACGCCGTACTGACCCCGTTCTCGTCGCCCGAGCCTGTCCAGGCGACGAGGAACTGGCCGCCGACCCAGTGCACCGTGGGACGGCCGGCGCCCTCCGGCAGCTCCAGGGTGTGCTCGCCACGCCGTCCTTCGTGGTCGACGGCGAACGCGCGGGTCTCCCCGTACACCGTGAGCACCGGCCAGGTGCAGGTGGTGTGCACCGTCTCGTCCGGCCGGAATTCGGCGAGGGCCTCCTCCAGGGCGGCCCAGCCCAGCTCCTCGGGCAGGCCGGAACGCAGGGCGCGGGCCAGCGGGCCGGTGAGGTCCAGCGCTTCGAGAGCCTCCTCGATGCCGTCCAGTGCGATGGCGGTGGGCCGGTCGAGGAGGCCGTGCAGCTCCTCGACGGCCTCGTCGGCGGCGGCGAGCCCGCCGCCGCGCAGCGCGTCGAGGAGCTTTTCGATCCGGCCGTGCACCTCGGCCGCGATGCCCGGATTGTGCGGGAGCCGGCTGATGGCGGAACCGCCGCCGGACCGGAGCCCGGCGTGCACCGTGCCTTCGAGCCGGGAACCGAACACCGGGTCGGCGGCGAGGGCCCTGAGGTCGCGCCGCGCTTCCTTGTCCCAGAACTCCAGGGAGATGGTGGGGCCGGGGTCGTGGACGGGGATCCCCTCGGCGAGGCAGACATCGAGCAGGTCGGCGTCCAGATGCGGCCACCGGTAGCGGTCCTCGTGGAGCCGGACCGGAGTGCCGTCCTCCTTCAGCAGCGGCGCGAACCGGGCGACCAGGTCGAACAGCTCGGCGGGCATGGCCTGGCGGCACACCCCGCCGCCGGACCTGCGATGGGAGTACTGGGTGGCGTACCGCCGCAGCCACTCGCCGAGGCCGCCCTCCGGGATGATCCGGCCGGCCGCGGCGGCGTCGGCGACCCCGCAGCCGAGGAGCAGCCGCAGCCAGGCGGCCGCGTCGTTCTTCGATTCGGGAAACAGGTCGAGCAGGGCGGTGGCCCGGTCGTCGGCCGGCGGATGAGCGGCGAGCGGGCCGAGCGCCGCGTCGAGCAGCCGGTCCGGCACGGCCTTTCCGCAGGCGGAGGCGAGCACCTCGCCCAGCGCCCGCGCCTCCTCGCCGGCGCCGAGACCGGCCGCACGCGCGGAATCCCGGACCCGGCGGGCCAGATCGGCGGGGAGCTCGCCCGGCGACGCGGCCCAGACGGCGAGCAGCCGTACGAACTCGCGGTGCGCGTGGCCCGGTTCGAACACCTCGGCCAGCCAGGCCGGGGCGCCGCCCAGCTCGGTGGCGGGAAGCGCGCCGAAGCGGGCGAACAGCTGAAGGTTCGCCCACCGCCAGTCGGAGTCGACGGGCAGCCCGTGGGTCCGCTCCGCAGCGCGCGCGTTCGCATACGCACGGGCGGCGGAGCGGCGGTGCGTCTCCAGCATCCAGTGGCCGATGGTGTCCCAGAACCACGGCAGATGAGCGGCCGGCAGCCCCCGGGCCAGGCGCCCCGCGTCGTCCACGAACCGCCCCGGCTTCTCCCAGGCCCTGTGCCGGCCCCGGTCCGCCTGCTCCAGCACGTCACGGGCACCGGCCTCGGCACCGGGGACCCGGGCGCGCGCCCAGTCGACGTACGTCTCGGAGATACGGTGATTGGCCGGGAGCGGAACGGGAGTTCCGGTGCTGCTGGTCATGTGTACGAGTCTGGCAGGCGGTACTGACAACGAACCGCCCCTCGCCGACCGACCTGTTGTCGACGGACCTGTTGTCGACCGATCCGTAGCCGGAGGGTCCGTTGTCGGAGAGCCCGATGTCGGAGGGCCTGTTGTCGGAGGGCCTGTTGTCGGAGGGCCTGTGTAGGGTCCCCGCCATGCCCGCTTTCCGCGACTTCAACTTCAAGCTGCTGGTCATCGAGAAGCTCATGTACCAGGACAAGACGCTGACCCCGGCCTTCAGCATCGACGAATGTCTGAGCGCCAAGGGAATCGGCGACGCACAGCTCTACGCGTTCGACAACGACCTCGCCTACACGGTGCTCGAAGAGGCCCGCGCCCACTTCGAGGCTCTGGAGATCAGTGAGGAACTGCTCGCGACGGTGGACAGCCTCCTCGTCGACGGCGGGCACCAGGTGTACTACGAGTGCTCTCCGGTCTGGGACGGCGAGGACGAGCTGTTCGACGTGGGCTCGCTCGACGACCTCGACCTGCTGCCGAACCTGCGGCGGGTCGTGGGCACCCGCGATTGCGGCCCGGGCATCCCGTTCAAGGCCGAAATCCTTGAGGCCCGGGGCATCGTCGCCGACTGAGGCGCAAGCACGTTCTACTCCTGCTAGGTGACTCCGGGTCAAGTGATCGGACAACGTGTCCGGTCGGCGCGGCGCGGGCATGATCAACGGCATGAACGACGAGCCGGGCAGGATCCTCCGCTGGAACTTCTTCATCGGCGGCCACCTGAGCGCGTCGGTGCCCGTACGCCTCGTCGAGCGCACCGACGCCGGCCAGCTGGTGTGGATGGAGAGCGGCACACCGATGTGGCGCACGAAGCTTCCGCGCGGGAGACATCTGCGGGACATCGCACCGGACGACCGTCCCGCCGGGGGCTACCCGGTGGTCGCCGGCCGATGGCCGATGGGCAACGCGCTCTTCTACCAGCCGGCCGACGCCGCCCACGCGGTCCTCTGGCTCTTCGGACGTGGACGGAAGTTCCGCGGCTGGTACGTAAATCTGGAGCGCCGGATCCATCACGGTGACGACATCGACATCACCGACCACGAACTCGACATCAACGTGGCACCGGACCGGACCTGGAAGTGGAAGGACGAGGAGTCCTTCGCCGCGAAAACCGGCCATCCCGTCTACTGGACGGCCGACGAGGCGTCCGCGATCCGGGACGAGGGCACCTCGGTTGTCCGACTTGCCGAGGCCGGAACGTTTCCCTTCGACGGCACCTGGTGCGATTTCCGGCCACCGCCCACCTGGACAACACCGCCCCGGCCGCCCGTTCCCCGCCACCCACTGCTCTGACCGCCGCCCGCTCCGACCAGGATCGCCACGCTGACCAGGGCATGTGCAAAATTCTCGGCCAGGGTGGCGGGATGGCAATCATTGCCCGGGGTCACACCCCGTGATACACAGAGTGACCATACATATTCGGTCACACCCCATTTCGATCTGCAGGTCAGGGCGGCCGGACCGGCCAAATGTGCGAGATCCGGGTAAAGAGAGCTGTCAAGCCGTCGTACGAGAGCAGTTTCATCAGCGAAGATAGAGAGCGACCCGTGCCGTCTGGCAGGGGCAATGAACTACCCAACAGGGGCGGTGACTTACATGATCCTGGCAGCTGAAAAGGGCGACATCACCACCATCATCGGCGGAATCGCCCCGAACTGGGGGCCGTTCGGGACCTTGGGCAACGAGGCCCGCGTAATGATCGAGGTCGTGATGGCCATCGCCATCCTGCTCTGCCTCGGCATCGCGGTCTGGGGTGCGGCGAAGCAGCGCATCGGCGCGACGGCACTGCGCGACACATTCAGCGCGGAGCAGGGCAAGGGGCTGATCGTTGCCGGTCTGACCGGTGTGTTCATCATCGGGTCCCTCGGAACCCTGTTCACCATCGTCTACGGAATGGCCGTCTGACCGGCTGTCATTCCACGCCAGGGGCAGTCCCGCCCACTCCCACACCATCCGTCCGTCGTGCCCACCGGCAGAGGTTGCGTCTCCCTGATGTCGAGTCACCACACCGCGCCCGCGCGGAAACCCGCACGGCTACCGTCGTACTACCCGGTTCAGGCAACGGTTGAGGGGGCGTACGCGGCATGAGCCACGGCGACGAGAGCGGCTACGGCAACGACTCAGGTCGTAACGACGATGCATACAGCACCATCGGCGGTACGCGCCAGACCCGTACCCGCCTCCCCGACGGCGGAGGCGGCGACGGCTACGGCGCCCCCCGCCGCCCCGCCCGCACGTCCCGCTCCCTGGTCACGGTGGTCGGCGTGGTCGTCCTCCTGATCGCGGCTATCGCGTTCGCGAACATGGGTGGGGGCACCGGGAAAGACGGCGACGGCTCGGGGAGCAGGGGGAGCAAGCCGGAGTCGTCGTCCACGGCTGCTACGGGAACGAAGCCGGTGACGGGGAAGAACGGGTCGATCCCGTCAGGGTTCGCCCACGACGAGCAGGGGGCGCAGAGCGCGGCGTCCAACTACGCGGTGGCGCTGGGGTCCGCCGAAATGTTCAACACAGACACTCGGCGGAGCATCATTCAGTCCACCCACGACCCGGCCGTCGTGGACAATCTGCTGGCCGCCCTGACGAAGGCCTACTCGCCGGACTTCCTCAAGAACGTCGGTCTCAACGAGGACGGCACCACCCCCAGTGGCCTGGCCTTCGTCTCCCGGACGGTCCCGGTCGGCACGAAGGTGGTCGAGAAGGGCGACGACACAGCCACTGTCGAAGTCTGGTGCACAGGTCTCGTCGGAATGGCCGGGCAGGGCTCCACTAAGCCTGTCACCGCAACGTGGTTCACCATTTCCGAGAAGCTCAGATGGGTCGGGGGCGACTGGCGCATCGAGTCGTCGAGCCAGACCGAGGGCCCCACGCCCGTCAACGGCGACAACAGGGCATCGACCGCGGACGAGATCGCTGGTGCGGTTCAGGGATACGGAGGCTTCACCTATGCCCGCTAGCCACCACCCGAGCGCGCGCCCCTTCCTGGCGATCCTCGGCAGCCTGCCGGCCACAGTGGTCCTGCTGGCTTCGCAGGCCGCCGCAGCCCCTTCCCCGTCGCCCACACCATCCCCCAGCAAGAGCGACGACGCCTGCGACCTCATCGTCGGGCTCGCCAAGGACTACTGCGAAAGAGGCGACGCCGGCTCTTCCAAAAGCCCGCCCTCCACCCTCGACAGCTCCCAGGACCCCCTCACCTCCCTCGCCCGCGGCTGCGCCGACGCCGCCGCATGGATCGTCGGCAAGCTCAGCGAGGCCGTGAAGGGCACCGCGAACGTCGACTTCACGAACACCAAGTTCCTCCAGCAGTACGCGATCGTCTTCGCCGCCTCCACCGTCCTGACGCTCGTCCTGTGGCTGCTCGCCGTGGCCAAGCGGGCGATCCGTGGTGTGCCGCTGACCACCGCGATCTCCGAGGCCGTCGGGTTCCTCTGGCTGACGGTCCTCGCCTCCGCGTTCACCCCGCTGATCCTCTACACGGTGGTCTCCGCGACCGACGGCGTCACCGATGTCATCGCCACGTCCTCCGGCGGGCAGAGCGACGTCTTCTTCGGGTCGTTCGCCGAAGCCCTCAAGAAGGGCTCCGACATCGGCGGCGGACCGATCATGCTGATCGTCGTCTCGCTCGTGTCGATCCTCGCCGCGGGCGTCCTCTGGCTGGAGCTCGTCATCCGTGCCGCCCTGCTCTACGTCGGCGCCCTGCTCGGCACCGTCGTCTACGCGGGGCTCGTCGACAAGAACATGTGGGGCCACGTCCGGCGCTGGGCAGGCATCATGATCGCGGTGATCATGGTGAAGCCGGTCATCGTCGTCGTCCTGGGGCTGGCCGGTGCGCTCTCCCAGAACGACGGGCCGAACGCCTTCTCCGCCGTCGTGTCCGGTCTCGCCATCATCCTGCTGGCGATCTTCGCCTCCGCGATGATCTACCGGTTCGTCCCCGGCTTCGGCGACGAGATCCAGGGCGCCCGCACCAACCGCAAGCAGGCCACCGACGGCTCCCAGGCCGCCGCGCTGGTCAGTTCCCCCGCCGCCCTCGTCTCCCAGGGCATCAAGACCCACAGCAGCCGCGGCGGCCAGAGCGGCGGCGACGGTGGCAACGGCGGAGGCAGGCCCCCCAACGCGGTCAGCGGCGGTGTCGCCGCGCACAGCTCCCGCAACCCCGGCGGAAGCGGATCCGTCCCCTCTCCCGCGCCTCCACCGCGCGGCGGATCGGGGCCGACCTCCGGCACCCCCCACGGCAGCCGCTCCCACCGAGGTGGCGGATCAGGCAGTTCAGGTAACAACAGCACGGGAGGTGGAGGGCGTTGACGACTCCGTCCCACACGATCGCGCCCCGCCGTACGTATCTCATCGGCCGCGCCCGGCCGAACGCGATCGTCGGCAAGAACCGCGAGACCGGCGAGATCGCCCTGATCATCGTCGGCGCGTTCCTCGGCATGATGAGCGGCCTGGCCGTCCCCTACCTGGGCCCGCGGATCGTGCTGCTCGTGGGCTTCCCCCTGCTCGCCCTGGCGATCGTGTACGTCCCGTACAAACACCGCACCTTCTACAAATGGTTCGAGATCAACCGCAGCTACAAGCGCTCCCTGCGCCGCGGTACGACCTACCGCTCCGGCGCCATGGAGGCGGGCGTCGGCGCCGATGGGCGCGAGGTCGAGATCGGACCGCCCCCCGGCATCGGCCGGATCAACTGGCTCGCCGCCCCCTTCGGCCCGGACGAGATCGCCGTGCTCCTGCACGCCGACCGCCGCACCGTCACCGCCGCGATCGAGATCGAGGGTCCCGGCGTCGGGCTGCGCGACAGCGAGGACCAGGAGGCCCTGGTCGACCGGTTCGGCACGCTGCTGAAGCACGTCGCCAACGGGGACGGCTTCGTGACCCGCATCCAGATGCTGGCCCGCACCCTGCCCGCCGACCCCGACGCGCACGCCAAGGACGTCGCCCAGCGCGGCGACAAGACCTCCCCGGGCTGGCTCCAGGATTCGTACGACCAGCTCCAGTCCATGGTCTCCACCTCCAGCGAGCAGCACCGCGCCTACCTCGTGGCCTGCATGCACTACACCCGCGAGCTGGCCGCCGAGGCCAACGCCATGGCCCGTGCCGCCCGCCCCCAGGCCGGCCGCAGGCTCGACCGGGACGCGGGCCTCGCCGTCGTCATGGCACGCGAGCTCACCGACATCTGCGCCCGCCTCGCCGAGGCCGACATCCGGGTCCGCCAGCCGCTCGGCCAGAGCCGGCTCGCCTCCCTCGTGCACTCGATGTACGACCCCGACCACCCCATCGACCACATCCAGGCCATGACCAAGCGCAACGCCTGGCCGGCCGAACTCGACGCGGTCGAGCCCACGTTCCTCAAGGCCAAGACCCGCGAGTCGGTCACCCGCGCCCCCTGGTGCCACTCCACGGCCTGGGTGAAGGAATGGCCGATGACCCCCGTCGGCGTCAACTTCCTGGCCCCGCTCCTCGTCCACACCCCCGATGTGATCCGTACGGTCGCGGTCTGCATGGACCTCGAACCCACCGAGGTCGCCATCGAGCGGATGCTCACCGAGAAGACCAACGACGAGGCGGAAGCCAGCCGTCAGGCCAAGATGAACCGCACCGTCGACCCGCGCGACATCGCCGCGCACGGCCGCCTCGACCAGCGGGGTGAAGATCTCGCGAGCGGCGCGGCGGGCGTGAATCTCGTGGGGTACATCACCGTGTCGTCGCGCTCGCCGGAGGCCCTCGCCCGCGACAAGCGGACGATCCGGGCCTCGGCCGGCAAGTCGTATCTCAAGCTGGAGTGGTGCGACCGCGAGCACCACCGCGCCTTCGTGAACACCCTGCCGTTCGCCACCGGCATCCGCCGCTGACGGCACAGCGACCGAGACAACCGAGAGAACCGAAAGGGAGGTCGGTCACGCCATGCGAGATCCGCTGTCCGCGCTGTCGGACGCCTTCACCGCCTTCCTCTTCGGGAAGGTGGAGACGACCAGGCTGCCCGTCCGCACGTCCACGGGACAGGCCCAGGCCGTCTATCTGCCCACCGCCGCCCCCGGCCTCGGCGATTCCGGCGTGATCATCGGCCGCGAGGTCTACTCCGGCAAGGGCTACATCTACGACCCCTTCCAGCTGTACGGGCAGCAGCTGCCCGCCCCGCACTGGCTGGTGCTCGGCGAGTCCGGCAACGGCAAGTCCGCGCTGGAGAAGACGTACGTGCTCCGCCAGCTCCGCTTCCGCGACCGCCAGGTCGTCGTCCTGGACGCCCAGGGCGAGGACGGCGTCGGCGAGTGGAACCTCATCGCCCAGGAGCTCGGCCTCACCCCGATCCGCCTCGACCCGACCGCCGCCCTCAACGGCGGCATCCGGCTCAACCCGCTCGACCCCTCGATCACCACCACCGGCCAGCTCGCGCTGCTCCGCACGATCATCGAGGTCGCGATGGGGCACGGCCTGGACGAGCGGTCCGGCTTCGCGCTGAAGGTCGCCCACGCGTACGTCAACGACTCGATCACCGACCGGCAGCCGGTCCTGACCGACATCGTCGACCAGCTCCGCCACCCCGAGCCCGAGTCCGCCGAGGCGATGAACGTCGACATAGACGACGTACGGGCCTGGGGCCTGGACGTCGCCCTCGTCCTGGACCGGCTGGTCGACGGTGACCTGCGCGGCATGTTCGACGGACCGACCAGCGTCGGCATCGACCTCGACGCCCCGCTGATCGTCTTCGACCTCTCGCACATCGACCGCAACTCGATCGCGATGCCGATCCTGATGGCGATCGTCGGAGTCTGGCTGGAGCACACCTGGATCAGGCCCGACCGGAAGAAGCGCATCTTCCTGGTGGAAGAGGCCTGGCACATCATCAACTCGCCCTTCGTGGCACAGCTCTTCCAGCGCCTGCTGAAGTTCGGCCGCCGGCTCGGCCTGTCGTTCGTGGCCGTCGTCCACCACCTCAGCGACGTCGTCGACGGAGCGGCGGCCCGCGAGGCCGCGGCGATCCTCAAGATGGCGTCGACCCGCACGATCTACGCCCAGAAGGCCGACGAGGCCAGAGCGACGGGGCGCGTGCTCGGCCTGCCCCGATGGGCGGTCGAGATCATCCCGACGCTCACCCCGGGCATCGCGGTCTGGGACGTCAACGGCAACGTCCAGGTGGTCAAACACCTGATCACCGAGGCGGAGCGCCCCCTGGTCTTCACCGACCGCGCGATGACCGAGTCCTCCACCGCCGAGCTCCTCCCCGAGGACGTACGCGCCGCGGACCTGGAGGCGGAGGAGCGCGCCGCACGGATCGAGCACCAACAACGGCTGAACGAGTCGTCCGAGTCAACGGTGGCATGACATGGCGGGGCGCGCTGAGGAACGTACCGGCGGCGGTATCCCGGACGGCCTGCTGATCGGGCTGCTGGCCTTCCTGCTCGGACTGACGCTGCTGGCGTGGACGGCCACCGGTCTGGCCGGGCTGTTCGCGCACGGCGCCTGGCCGGAAGGGGTCACGCTCGCCGAGACACCCCTGTCGATACGCCGCCTCGTCACCGCACCGCACGACCTCCCGGCCGCCTGGCCGAACACCCCGGCAGGCGAACTGTCCGGGTACGGGCTCTTCTGGGGCCTGTTCATCGGCGAGCTGATGGTGCTGGTGGTGCTGACGGTGTTCGCGCTGGGCGTGGTGGCCCGCTGGCGGGAGGTACGGGCGCGGCAGCGGAACCAGCGGTACGAGGACGGCGACGGGGACGTTCCCGTACCGCCCCGGCAGCGGCAACCCCACCGCCAGGCACAACCGCCCGCCGCCGAGCCCCTGGCTGCGACCGCGACCGCCCCCATGGAACGCACACCGGCCGAGACCACCGCCCCCATCGAAGCCGATCCCGGGACCGGAACCGGAGTCCGACCCGGAGTCGTAACCGAGGTCGAAACCGGAGCGGCGGCCCCCGCCCCCGTCCTCCCCGCGTCTCCCGCGTCTCCCTCGTTCCCCTCCCCCCGCGCCCCCCTCGTCATCTACGGACCGGCCGCGACGCGTCGCCCCACCGTCGTCCAGGCCATCCTCGAAGCCGGCGGCCCCGCGCTCGTCGTCACCTCCGACCCCACCGTCTGGGGCGAGACGAAGGACGCCCGCGCCAAGCTCGGCCCGGTTCTCGTCTACGACCCCGGCCACCTCTGCGACACCCCGGCCCGCCTGCACTGGTCCCCCACCGCGGGCTGCGAACAGCCCGACACCGCCGCCGCCCGCTCCACCGCGCTCCTGGCCCCGGTCCGGCCGCAGGCCCGTATGGACGCGGCGACCGCCGACACCGCGGAAACACTCCTGCGGTGCTGGCTGCACGCCGCCGCCATCGACGGCCGACCCTTCCGCCAGGTCCACCGCTGGGCACTCGGCGGCAGCGCCCACGAACCCGTGCGCCTGCTCCGTACCCACCCCAAGGCGGCCTCCGGACTCGCCGGGCTGCTGGAGTCGGCACTGACCGCACATCCCGAACGACGCGAAATGGCACAGGAGTTGACGGTACGAGCCTTCGGCGCGCTGTCCTCGGTCCACATCCGCGAGGCCTGCACACCGAACCGGGCCGATTCGCTCGCGCTGGAATCTTTCGCGGCCGAAGGGGGCACCCTCTATGTGGTCGGTGAACCGATCGAGGACCCCCGCTCGGGACCAGGAGCCATGCCCCTGCTCACGGCACTGGCCTCACACGTGGTCGAGCACGGCCGCCGCATGGCCGCACGGTCATCCGCCGGCCGGCTCGACCCACCAATGACGCTGGTGCTCGACGACGTCGCCGCGGTGGCGCCCCTCCCCCGGCTCCCGGAACTGCTGGCGACGGGCCAGGACACGGGGCTGCCCGCCCTGGCGCTCCTCCGCTCCCAGGAGCAGGCCCGCGCCCGCTGGTCCCAGGAGCTCCCCGCCTCACCCTGACGGAACGCGCTCCACCGCGTACTCGATCTCCCGCGCGGACGGGTCGCCCGGCACGGGCACCGAGCCCCCGGTCGCCGCGAACCCGATCCGCCGGTAGAACGCCGCCGCCCGCGCGTTGTCCTCGTGCACATACAGCCGCACCCGCTCGATCCGCGGCTCCGCCGACGACCAGGCCCACTCCGTCCCGGCCCGGAACAGCTCCTCCGCCAGACCCGCGCCCCGCGCCTCCGGCCGCACGTACACGCCGACCACATGCGCCTGGTGGACGCCCGCGGCCTCCCCGAACCGCACTTCCGCGTCCGGCCGCTCGATCAGCACGGTGACACCGCCGTCCCACCGCCCGTCCGGCGCGACGGCGACGAACTGCCGCACCTCACCGCTCCCGGCCTCGGACGCGCCGAGCGCCCGGTCCTGCCAGAACGCGTCGGAATGGGCCGCGCCCTGCTCGTACGTCTCCAGAAAGGCCACGGGCGCGACCGGATCCCGCAGCGCGGCCAGCCGCAACTCCTTCACCAGGGGCCACTCGTCGGCACGCACGGCTCGAATCACATGTTCCATCCACCGATCCTGCCCCTACCGTCCGACCTGCGCCAACACCATTTCCCGCACCGCGCGACCACGTGACGTCGTACCCCGGTACTACGCGCACCGCCACGTCCCGCCCCAGGTCCGACGCCGGCCGCGAGCCCGCTCCGTAGCGTCGACCACATGATCAGGGCATACGAACTCACCAAGAAATACGGGGACAACACCGTCGTCCAGGACCTCGACTTCACGGTCCGGCCCGGCACCGTCACCGGATTCCTCGGCCCCAACGGCGCCGGGAAGTCGACGACGATGCGCATGCTGCTCGGCCTGGACGCGCCCACCCGGGGCCGCTCCACCATCGGCGGGCGGGCATACACCGCCCACAGCGCACCGCTCACCGAGGTCGGCGCGCTCCTGGAGGCCCGCTCCGTCCACCCCGGCCGCACCGCCTTCAACCACCTCATGGCGCTCGCCCACACCCGTGGCATCCCGCGCGACCGCGTCGAGCACGTACTCGACCTGGCAGGGCTGACCGCGGTCGCCCACAGACGCGTCAAGGGCTTCTCGCTCGGCATGGGCCAACGGCTCGGCATCGCAGCCGCGCTCCTCGGCGACCCGGCGACCCTCATCCTGGACGAGCCCGTCAACGGCCTCGACCCGGAGGGCGTGCTGTGGATCCGCAACCTCCTCAGATCCCTGGCACGACAAGGACGTACGGTCCTGGTCTCCTCGCACCTGATGAGCGAGACGGCGCTCACCGCCGACCACCTGATCATCATCGGGCGCGGCCGGCTCCTCGCCGACACCACGGTCACCGAATTCGTCGCCACGGCCGGTGGCGCCTCGGTCAAGGTCGTCACCCCGCAGGCCGACGCCCTGCGCGCCCTCCTCACCGGCCCCGGCATCGACATCACCACCGACCGGTCCGCCTCCCCCGACGAGCTGGACATCCGCGGTACGGACGCGGCACACATCGGCCGCACGGCCGCCGCCCACGCCATCCCGCTGTACGAACTCACGCCGCGTACCGCCTCCCTGGAGCAGGCCTTCATGGACCTGACCCAGGAGTCGGTCGAGTACCGGATCACCGCCGCCGAACCGACCGGAGCCCTCGCATGAGCACCGCAGCCGCCCACCCCGACCGCCGGACGCACCCGGCACAGCAGCACCCGTACCGGGTCACCACCGCCCGGGTCCTGCGCTCCGAGTGGCACAAACTCCGCTCCCTGCGCTCCTCCTGGATCACCCTGGGGTCGGCGGCCGTCCTGATGCTCGCCGTCGGTGTGGTCATGGGCACGACGTACACCAGCGACGGCGGCGACTCCGACATCGACACCGTGGTCCTGGTCCTCTACGGCTCGGTGCTCAGCACCCTGTGCACCGTGGTCCTGGGCATCCTGGTCACCGCGGGCGAGTACTCGACGGGCCTGATCCGCGCCTCGCTCGCCGCGGTCCCCCGCAGACTCCCGGTCCTGTGGGCGAAGGCGGCGGTCTTCGCCGCCACGGTCTTCGCCGCGATGCTCACCACCGCCCTGGTCACCTTCCTCGTCGCACAGTTCTTCCTCCACGACACCGACCAGGCGGCCTCGCTCGGTGACCCGGGCGTGTTCGGCGCGATCGTCGGCAACTCCGCGGGCATCACCCTGCTCAGCCTGGTCGCACTCGGACTCGGCGCCCTGTTCCGCTCCGTGCCGGGGGCCATCGGCGCCTACATCGGCGGCGTACTGATCCTGCCCGAGGTCCTGTCCATGCTCCCGTACGACGCGGTGGAGCGCGCCATCAGGTACTTCCCGACCCAGGCGGCCGGCGTCCTCGGTTCGGCCACCCCGCTCGAAGGCGATGTCTCCACGGGCGGCGCCCTGCTGGCCCTGTGCCTGTGGGCCGCGGCGAGCCTGGGCGCGGCCGCCGTGCTGCTGCGCCGACGCGACGCGTGACCCGACGGCGGCCGACGGCGAGGATGGACGCGTGACGGACGACGACATGAGCCGGGCTCCGGCAGCGAAGGCCCCCGGCCCGGACATCACTCCCGGCACCACCCGGATCACCGGGCATCTCCAGCGCCTGCTCCAGCGCGTCCGCGCATTCGATCTGCGCCGCCCCTTGGTCTGGAACGGGCTGCTGACCGGCTCCTGGGTGCTCTTCGCCGTACTCGACGTCACCTCGGGCGGCTGGCGCACCGTGGCCCTCGATCCGAACGTGTCCGGGACGCTGGTCCTGCTGATGAGCGTGGCGTTCTCCGTCCCGCTGCTGTGGCGGCGCACCCATCCGGCGGCCGTGCTGGCGTTCATGGCACCGGTCTCCCTGGTGAACGCCTGGTCCGGCGCCGTCATCCAGGCCGCCTTCCTGCAGGAGATCGTCGTCTTCAACATCGCGCTGCGGCTGCCCGGAAGGGCGCTGGCGTGGGCGGGTGCCCTGGTGGCCGCCCCGCTGGTGGCCGGCGCGGTGCACCGCCCGCACAGCTGGGACCCGCTGGTCGTCCCCCACCTCTGGGCGTTCGCGCTCTCGGCACTGCTGGGGATCGTGGTCCGTACGCGCAAGGAGTACACGGAAGCCCTCGTCGACCGGGCCCGCCGGCTGGAGCTGGAACGCGACCAGCAGGCCCGGCTCGCGGCCGCCGCCGAACGGACCCGCATCGCCCGGGAGATGCACGACATCATCGGCCACAACCTGTCCGTCATCACGGGCCTCGCGGACGGCGGCGCCTACGCGGCGGCCAAGAGCCCGGAACGGGCCGCCCAGGCCCTGGAGGCCATCGGCACGACGGGCCGCCAGGCCCTCACCGAACTCCGCCGTCTGCTCGGCGTCCTGCGCGACCATCCCGCCGAGGCGGACCGCGCCCCGCAGCCGACCCTGGACGACATGGACGAACTCCTCACCGGCGTACGGACGGCGGGCCTCCCCGTACGCCTGCGCACCCACGGCACGCCCCCGGCCGCCCCGCCCACCGCGGGGCGGCAGTTGACGGTCTACCGGGTGGTGCAGGAGGCCCTGACGAATACCCTGAAGCACGGCGGCACGGACCCGTCACCGACCGCGGAGGTCACCCTGACCTACCGGCCGACGGAACTGGAGGCCCTGATCACGGACACGGGCACCACCGGCCGTCGCGGTCCCGGGAGCGGCGGACAGGGGATCACCGGAATGCGTGAGCGGGCGTCCCTGTACGACGGCACGCTCGACGCGGGCCCACTGCCGGAATCCGCTTCCGTGGGCGGCTGGCAGGTACGACTCCGACTTCCTCTGGAGGACACACCCTCGTGACGACCGTGCTCATCGCGGACGACCAGCCGATGCAACGCTTCGGCTTCCGCATGCTGTTGGAGAGCCAGGACGACATGACCGTCGTGGGTGAGGCCGGCAACGGCGTCGAAGCCCTGAGCCTCGTTCAGCAACATCGCCCGGATGTAGCGCTGATGGACATCCGCATGCCGCTCCTGGACGGCATCGAGGCCACCCGCCGCATCGTCAGGACCGGTGCCCGCACCCGCGTCCTCATCGTCACGACCTTCGACCTCGACCGGTACGCGTACGACGGCCTCCGCGCCGGCGCCAGCGGCTTCCTCATCAAGGACGCGCTGCCGGAGGAACTCCTTTCCGGCATCCGTGCCGTGGCCTGCGGCGACGCGGTGGTGGCCCCCAGCCTCACCCGCCGCCTGCTGGACGCGTACGTCCAGCATCTCCCGACCGTTCCCGGCGGCCCCGCCACCCTGGACGCACGCATCGCTTCCCTCACCGAGCGGGAGAGAGAAATCCTCACCGTCATCGGCCGGGGCTGGTCCAACACGGAGATCGCCGAACGTCTCCACCTCGCCGAGTCGACGGTGAAGACACATGTCACGCGCATCCTCGCGAAGACCGGATCCCGTGACCGCGTCCAGGCGGTCATCCTGGCCTATGACACCCACCTGGTCACGGCCGCCTGAGAACACAGCAGAACGGGAGGCACCGGTCTTCTGGGCGACCGGTACATGTCTGTAAACGCAGAAAAGCCCCGTGCCACAAGGGCACGGGGCTTTCCCGTAAAAGGAGTTCGGCGGCGTCCTACTCTCCCACAGGGTCCCCCCTGCAGT